>CAMGDG010000017.1 GCA_946041635.1 uncultured Clostridia bacterium | reverse complement strand
AACAACGAAAAGTACAAGGACTTTGAATTTGAAATTATATATGACGACAATGCGCCTGCCGAGGACGAAGGTCTTGTAATTGCACAGGACCCCGAGGAAAGCAGCAGAGTAAAGAAAGGTACTAAAATAACTTTGACTGTTGCAGGCTCAAAGGGTAAAACAATCGTTATTGATGCTTCTGTTATCGGTATGACGCAGGATAAAGCAGTTAACAAGCTTCAAAGTCTCGGTATTGACAGAAATGACATATCTGTTGTTCTTGAATATTCCGAAACTGCTGAGCCCGGTACTGTTATAAAAGTTTCACCTGAGGTTGGGACTTCGATTGTTGAAGGAACAAAAGTAACCTTAATTGTTGCAACCGATGAAAAAGAAACAAAAATAGTCCCCAAATTAGAAGGCTGCGATAAGGCTCTTGCTTTGCAATTACTTGACGCAGCAGGACTTGCCGCAGGTCAGATTACCGAAGTAGACAGCGAATTGGCAAAGAATGTTGTTGTGTCGCAAAGTGTAGATGAGGGTGAATCAGTCCCCGTCGGCACCAAAATTGATTTTACCGTAAGTACGGGTATATCCGGCGAGTCATCCGTAGATGTTACCGTTACACTTCCCAATCTTCAAAAATCAGGACAGGTTAAGATATATATAAATAATGACTTATTCTATGAATCAAAAGCCAATGAAGTGTTGCTTGACGGCGCAAAAAAGACATACACTCTTAAAGGTAAAACTGCTGACAGCACATATAAAATAATTGTAAACGATTCAATAATATTGCAAGAGGGCAAGATTGATTTCACAAAAAATCCTGCAACGGTTATTGAGAAAAAGGATTATGCCGTGCTTATTGATGTAACCGGAAAAACAAAAGAGGAGGCGGTAAGTCAACTGAATGCCGCAGGATTTACAAACATTGAGATTGTAAATTCAGAGAGTAATTCAATTACAGCAGGATATGTTATCAGCCAGAGCCCTGTCGGTGACGGCGTTACCCGCATTTCCACCGACTCAAAGATAACGCTTGAAATAAGCAAGGGTCCGGCGGCGGAATAATGATGGAAAATAATAAAGGAATTATTTTAAAAGGTATCGGCGGCTTCTATTATGTTGAAGTCGCCGATGCGGTATATGAATGTAAAGCACGCGGAGTTTTCAGAAAAGAAAGAATAACTCCGTTTGCGGGAGATTATGTAAAAATCTCTGTAAATGACAAAGCGGAAAACACAATAGATGAAATTTTTGAGAGAAAGAACAGTTTAATTCGTCCTCCCGTTGCAAACATAGACAATTTGATTATTGTAGTTTCAACTGTTCAGCCCAAACCAAATTTTCTCTTAATAGATAAGCTCATTGCTGTCGCAGAACATAAAGGGATAGAACCTATTATAGTTATTACAAAAACCGATTTGGAAAACGACAGCGAAATTGTCAATATATATAGGAAAAGCGGAATAAAAGTAATATCCAAAAGCGATTCCGATTATCTTTCGTGCATTAAAGATTTGATGGCAGGTAAAATCAATGCTTTCACGGGTAATTCAGGCGTTGGCAAAACAACTCTTTTAAACAGCCTTGATACTACGCTTAACCGCTCAACAGGTGAAATAAGCGGCAAATTAGGCAGGGGACGGCACACTACCCGTCAGGCAGAGCTCTTTAAAACCTGCGGCGGATATGTTATTGACACACCCGGTTTTTCCTCATTTGAATTTGAAAAGAACGATTATATTAAAAAAGATGATTTGGCATATTGTTTTCGGGAATTCCGTGAATATTTAGGTGATTGTAAGTTTACTTCCTGCACCCATACAAGCGACAAAGGCTGTGCAATTTGCGAAGCCGTTAATAACGGCATTATAAGTAAATCTCGCCACAACAGTTATATTGCAATGTATGAGCAGGCAAAAAAAATAAAAGAGTGGGAATTATGAGCAAGCGTTGTATAATAGTCGGGGGCGGGGAATGCTCCGTAGATTTAATAAAAGAGAATATTAAGTGCAACGACTATATCATCTGTGCCGACAGCGGTTATGATGTGTTTTCAAAAACTTCATATTTACCTTCACTGGTTATCGGCGATTTTGATTCTGTTTCAGTTCCTCTTCCGAAAAATGTCCCCGTTGTAAAGCTTCCTGTTGAAAAAGATATTACAGACTGCGAAGCGGCAATTAACGAAGGAATTAAAAACGGCTGTTCGTCTTTTGTTATTCTCGGCGGTACAGGGGGAAGATTTGAACATACATTTGCAAACATATCACTAATTGCCAAAACCGTAAAAAACGGCTACGAATGCATTATGGTTGATAAAAAACATATTTTCAGAGCAATTCACAATTCATCTTTAAGGCTTAAATACTCTGAAAATACTCAAATTTCTGTTTTTGCTTTTGGGAATAAAGCATACGGCGTTTGTGAGCGAGGATTTCACTATCCCCTTGATAACTACGATTTGGACCCCTTTGAGCCTCTTGGAATAAGTAATGATATAAAAGGCGACTTCGGTGAAATTTCCGTTAAAAACGGAACCCTGGTTGTTATTGAAACTAAAATGTAACACAAAAATACCCCTTGCGTATAATGTATTACAACATACATTTGCAGGGGGTTTACTTATGGGAAGAAGAACCGGTTCAAAAGGGATTATATTTGTTGCACTCGGCCTTGGACTTTTAATCTCTTTAATCCTTCCCGCAAAATTTATAATAATTTTTCTCGCTGTTGCGCTTGTATTCAGCGGAATATCCCTTTGCAAAAATTAGGGAGGGCATTTTCATGAAAGTAGTATTGGTAAAAAGTCCAAAGCTTGTAAGCGGTATTTTAAGAATGATTTTCGGCATAAAAAAAGACGCAACGGATTAAAAAGCAAAAAAATCCCGGCACAAAGTGCCGGGAAAACTTTTTATACAGTTTATTTGACGAAATATCTGTTAAGAAGTCCCTCAAAAGCCTTGCCGTGGCGAGCCTCGTCTCTTGCCATTTCGTGAACAGTATCGTGAATAGCGTCAAGGTTCTCAGCCTTTGCGCGCTTTGCAAGCTCAAACTTGCCCATTGTTGCGCCGTTTTCAGCCTCAACACGCATTTCAAGGTTCTTTTTAGTGCTGTCGGTTACAACCTCACCGAGAAGCTCTGCAAACTTTGCAGCATGTTCAGCCTCTTCATAAGCTGCCTTTTCCCAATAAAGTCCGATTTCGGGATAACCCTCTCTGTGTGCAACTCTTGCCATTGCAAGGTACATACCAACCTCTGTGCACTCACCGTTAAAGTTTGCACGAAGACCTTCAAGAATATCCTCGGGAACATCCTTTGCAACGCCTACAACATGCTCGGCAGCCCATGTTCTTGCGCTTTCTTCAACTACTGTGAATCTTGCACCGGGAACGCCGCACTGAGGGCATTTTTCGGGGGGAGTATCTCCCTCGTGAACATAACCGCAAACGGGACAAACATACTTTTTCATCATAAATTCCTCCATTAGTTTATATTTTCACGGTTTTCGCAGCATATTTTACAATTACCGTAAAGCATTAAGCTGTAACCGTAAATTTGACCAATATTTTCATCAGAAAAACCATAACTGTCATTTTTTATGGACACAATGTCATACAATTTACCGCAGGATAAGCATTTAAAATGTGCATGGGGAGTAATATTTGCGTCAAAACGGTCGTTAGTTCCGTCAGAAATTCTGATAATTTGACCGTTTTCCTCCAACTGCGACAAATTTCTGTAAAGTGTGCCCAAACTTAAATTGGGAATACACTCCCGAACAGAGTTATATAACTCTTTGGCGGTGGGATGGTCATATCTTGATTTTAAATCGGCAAGAATGGCATCTCTTTGCCTGCTTTTCCTTTCTATCGGCATATTAAGCCCTCACTAACAGTAATGATTACTGTTATTATATCATATTTTTTGATAAAAGCAATAGTTTTTTGTAAAAAAGGTGATGAATTGATAAAGAAATTTATTATAATTTTATTGTTAGTCGCTCTGACTTTTTCTTCGTGTGAAAAATCTACAAGTGATAACACGGATACACACGAAACTCAGAATAATTATATAGTCGGAGCATGGATAAATTACAACGAGATTCGCGAACTTATTGATTCTGCAAGCAATCAAAGCGAATTTGACACAATTGTGGACAGTAAACTGAAAATCCTTAATACATATGATGTGAACACTGTTTTTCTTCATTGCCGTGCTTTTGACGACTGTTTTTATAAATCCGATATATTTACTGTCAGCGAATACGCTTCAAACGAAGCAGGGGAGTTGAAATTTGATATATTGGATACATTTATTCGCATGTCACAAAAATACAATATTCAAATTCACGCTTGGATAAATCCTTACAGAATAAGGAAAGACGGCAAAAAAGAAAAGGTAAATCCGCTTTCACCGGCATATGAAATAATAAATAACGGTAACTTATCCCAGGAACTTATTTTGTGCGAAAATGCAATATATTATAATCCTGCATCATATTCAACGCAAAAACGAATTTTTGAGGGGATAAGAGAGATTTTAGAAAACTATGAAGTGGCGGGTATTCATTTTGACGACTATTTTTATCCATCAACTTCAAATGATATTGATAATCTTTTTTATAATGAATACACCGAACAAGGAGGAAAGTTATCTTTACAAGATTACAGGCGACAATGCGTAAACACAATGATTTCTTCAGTTTATTCTCTGATAAAAGGATACAATGACGCTTTAATTTTTTCAATAAGTCCTGCGGCAAATATTGAAAGTAATTATAACAGTTCATATGCAGATGTTGCACTTTGGACGCAGTCACCCGGCTATACGGATTGGATAATACCGCAAATATATTTCGGATTTGAACACGAAAAAATACCTTTTTTAAATGTTTTAGAGCAATGGGAAAATTTGGCGGATGAAAACGGAGTAAAGCTGATTATAGGATTGCCCTTATATAAATCGGGGAAAGAGGATTTTTATGCGGGTACAGGTGCGCAGGAGTGGCAAAAGAACAGCGATATTATCTCACGGCAAATAAAATACATACACGAAAATGAAAAAATAGGAGGATATGTATATTATTCCGCTTCATATTTGTATAACGATATAAGCAAAGAGGAAAACAGCAACATATTGTCGGAATAAGTAAAATCCAAAATATACAAATTGACAATTTTTCTGATATTTGGTAAAATAAATGTGTATTTAATCAAAGGAAGTGAGAATATGAAATCAAGAATAATGAAGAGTACCGTTTCAGTCGTTCTGGCTATTTCAATTCTTTTCTCACTTGCATTTTGTTTTATTATAAATGCTCAGGCACAGTCAGGATATGTCACAAATGTAGGATCTGGATTTCATCTCAAAATCAGAAAAGGGCCTGGCACCAATTTTGACCGTGTTCAGTATAATGGTGCAGATACATATCTTTGTGACGGTGATTCCGTTACCGTACTTGATATAGTTGATGCTTCGGCCAATGATAAATCAGGCTGTAGCCAATGGTACAAGATCCGCTTTCTCTTTAAGGGACAAACTTTGGAGGGTTATGCTGCCTCAGCGTATATATATATTATTCCGGATACCGATGTTACTGTGCCGGATGATATTCCGGCGATATACAAGCCGTACATTGAACAACTGCTGAAAGCCCATCCTAATTGGAAATTTGTAATTTACGATACGGGGTATGATTGGAACAGTCTGTTTTCAACAGGCAGTAACGGACAAGGTTATCCGGGCAGAAGCTTAATATCATACAATTATCCGCTTTCTTACCGTTCAACGGCATCGGGTAACTATGACTGGCGTAATGATAAATGGATTGCTCATGACAGCAATCAATGGTATCAGGCGAATACTCAGACAATTGCATATTATATGGATCCCCGTAATTTCTTAAACGAGAATACCGTTTTTATGTTTGAGAGTCTCTCTTATGACAGCACAACTCAAAAAATTGACGGTGTTACAAGTATTTTAAAAGGCTCGTTCATGGAGGGAAAATCCATCACAAGCACAAGCGGTACCACTGTTTCATACCCCCAAGCATATATTGATGCCGCGGTTTATTCAAAAGTCAGCCCTTATCATCTCGCTTCACGGACTATTCAAGAGGTCGGTAAAAGCGGAAGCGGCTCTACAAGCGGTACATATTCCGGTTATGAAGGTTATTACAACTATTATAATATTGGTGCTACGCAGGGAACTTCGCCCATTGCCAACGGCTTGAAATTTGCAAAAACAGGCGGCTCTATGAGTGATGCCAATAAGCAAAAATGTCTAATTCCGTGGAACACTCCATATAAATCAATTGTCGGCGGCGGCTATTGGATTGGAATGAGCTATATTAACAGCAGTCATAAGCAAAACACGCTCTATTTCCAAAAGTTTAACACATCCAATCCGTCAAGTTCATATTTCTACCACCAGTATATGGGCAATATTATGGCGCCGGCACATGAAGCTCCGAGTATAAGAAAATCATACATTTCTCTGGGGATTCTCGATAACAGTTTCACTTTTATAATTCCTTATTATAAAAATATGCCAAGCACTGCCTGCACACTTCCTGCCAAAAACAATAACAGCCCTAATAACTGGCTTAAAACTTTAAGTGTTGACGGGTATTCAATCAGTTTTGACGCGGCGCAGACAAGCGGTTATTCAATTACCGTTCCCGCATCTGTTTCCTCAGTAAAAGTCAATGCAACACCTGTAAATTCTTACGCAACAGTTTCAGGTGCAGGGACCGTATCACTAAAAGCGGGCAGCAATACTGTTTCTGTTACCGTAACTGCTCAAAACGGTGATAAACGTGTATATACCATCAATGTAACACGCAGTACACAAGAAAAAATCCCATTAAAGGGAATTTCATTAAGTGCCACATCGCTGTCTATGTTTAAGGGTGATTCAAAGCAGCTTTCGGTCACTTATAATCCCTCTAACACAACAGATAATAAAACAGTTACCTGGTCATCCTCAAATACTTCTGTTGCCACCGTTTCCAACGGAAAGGTAACAGCAGTAGGCAAGGGAGAGGCCACAATAACTGCAAAAGTCGGAAGTTTTACGGCAACCTGTAAGGTAACCGTAACCGATGAATGTAAATTAGGCGATATTGATGCAGACGGCGATATAACTATTGCTGACGCCTTGATGATTTTTAAATACAAAACAGGTGAAATAACACTTTCCGCCTCAGCGCTTGCCGCCGCGGATACGGATAAAAACGGAGCAGTAGAATTAGCGGATGCACTAAGAATATTCAAATTTAAGAGCGGCGAAATTTCAGCATTATAAAAAAGTCGGCCGACCGAAATTTTCGGTCGGCTGTTTTTTTGCATACATCATATGTACTTATTTATAAAAGTAATTATTGAATCCCAATAAAGCTCCGGGTCGGCGCAAGCATTTCTTGCGTGGGGAGCGTTCGCGATTGTAACCTTTTCCTTATCGCAGGCGGCCGCATCATAAACTGTATCAAGCATTGAGTAAGGAACAAAATCGTCTTTATCACCGTGAATAAATATTGTAGGCGTTTTTGATTTTTTTACCTGCTCAACAGACGACGCCTTTTTAAAATCGTATCCCGATAAAGCTTTATTAACCGTGTTTGCGCTGTAAAGCATTGGGAATTCGTGCATATGCATTGAATTCTTTAATTTTTCGCTGAAAATATCCCAAACCGATGTGTAACCGCAGTCTGCAACGGCGACTTTAACATTTTCGGGGAGTTCTTCACCCGTGGTCATCATAGTTGTTGCGGCGCCCATTGACACTCCGTGGAGTATTATTTTAATATTCGGATTGTCCTCAACAAGATAATTTATCCAATCAATTACATCAAGTCTATCTTTCCAGCCCATAGTGATTTCATTTTTTTCGCTGTCGGCGTGACCGTTAAGGCTGGGGAGAAGCACATTATATCCCAATTCATTGTATTTTTGCGCATAGATGCCCATATTTCTCGGTGAAGATGTATAACCGTGTATAAGCACTACGCACACATCAGAATTTTCATTTCCGAAAATATAATCCGCATGAATATTCTTTTTTGCGTGGGAAGAACGAATAGCAAGCTTCTCTTTTTCAGCAGAGTCGAACCACTTTGCTCCGTCTTCAAGCACATTGTTTAAATAAACCGTGTAATCATCGTCCTTATCGTTAGGACTTGAAAGCTTTTTAGAAATCGAACTGTTTAAGCCGCTCTTTGTGAGGGTAATGTAATAAAACGCGTTGCCGAGCAAAAGATAAGTTGCCGTTGCTGTTGCTCCCACAATTCCTGCGGCTTTCAGCACCTTTTTAGTACCGTTTTTCATAGATTAACACCCCTTTTTCTAATATTTTACAACGGTATTCGCTAAATGTCTATCTTTTTTTGTGTTAATTTTTAAAAATCAAAACAAGTAGTTGTCATATTACAAAAAATCTGTTAAAATAAGTATGAATTTTATGATTTTCAGAGGTAAATGTTATGAGTCGAGATTTTACTGTTATGAAAACTGCGCTGTTCGGCGGATTTAAAAAAGCCGATGTTATTACATATGTTGAAGGCTTACAATCGGAAACCGCAGAGGTTAAGGAGCAGTTGGAAGAAAAAAGAAATGAATCTGTGGAACTGAAAAGGAAAATTGACGAGCTTGAGCTCCGTTTGGATAATCTTTCAAAGGTGAACGATAAACTTGCAGAGAAAGAGCTGGAAGCACATACTCTTTCGGTACAGTTAGAGGTTGCAATGAAAGAAAACAAGCAATACGCCGCAAAAATCAGCGAGTTTGAAGAAAAATCAGAAAAACTCAAAAGAGCAGAAAAGCAAATAGGCGCAGCATATATTGACGCACGCCGTTATTCCGATGAGCTTGTGGACAATGCCAAAGCGAAAGCCAAGGATATAGGAGCAATAGCATCTCAGGATGTAAAGCGGGAAGCAAATGAAATAGAACAGCTTTTAAAGGATGTTGACGCTATTTCAAAGAAATTTAATTCTTCTCTTGAACAATTACATAAGGATGTATATGCGTTGGGAACAAAGCTCAATACATCTGCTTCCTCACTTTTAAACCTTCACACCGACCTTACCGGCATTGAATCCCATTCGGTTGAATTCGATTCGGACATACCCGAAGATGCGGTGCGTGTAGAAAAAGCCGATGATGACAGCGGGCTTACAATTATTTCATATGCGCCCAACACAGATTTTAATGAAGATTTAAACATACAGCCCGATTCAACATTTGATTTCGGCAAAAAAGAAGGATAAATATGGCTGAATACACCTTGAACACATCGGAAATTAAGGACTTTGCCAAGCAATTACGGGCAGGAGACCGTGTTCTGCTTTCAGGCACTGTATATACCTCCCGTGATGCGGCGCACAAAAGAATCAAGTCTTTAATTGATAGCGGAAAAGAATTACCGTACGATCTAAGCGGAGCCGTCATTTACTATGCCGGACCTACGCCCACGCCCGAGGGACTTGCTATCGGTAGTTGCGGCCCCACTACTTCGGGCAGAATGGATAAATTTGCGCCCGAATTTCTTGATTTGGGGCTCTCGGCAATGATAGGTAAAGGACCTCGCACAAGTGAGGTTTGTGAGGCAATTGTCAGAAATAATGCTGTTTATTTTTGCGCTGTGGGCGGCGCAGGCGCATTAGCTTCCAAATGTATTGTAAATTGCGAAGTTATTGCTTTTGATGATTTAGGCTGTGAGTCAGTAAAAAAACTTGAATTTAAAAGCTTTCCGCTCATTGTTGCGATTGATTGCAACGGTGGAAATCTATTTGAAGCAGGAGAATAATAATGCAATCTCAGATTTGTGAGTTACGAGACAAAATTATAAAAAAAGAATTTGAAAGAATGAACGATATGCAGTTAAAAGCGGTCTTAACAGTGGACGGACCGCTTTTAATTCTTGCAGGGGCAGGAAGCGGAAAAACAACCGTGCTTGTAAACCGTATTGCAAATATTATTAAATACGGGAAAGCTTACGGTTCCGATATTATTGAAACGAGAGTTAATGACGATACATTGGATTTGCTTTCTGCATATTATAACGGCGATTCGTCTGTTTATGAGCAGATTAAAAATGTTCTCGCCGTTGACGCGCCAAAGCCATGGGAAATCCTTGCTTTTACTTTTACCAATAAAGCGGCGACTGAGTTTAAAGAACGCCTCTCTTTAAGAATAGGTGAATGTGCAAACGATATTTGGGCAGGAACTTTCCATTCCGTGTGCGTACGAATTCTGCGCCGAAATGCAGATCGCTTAGGCTTTACAAGTCATTTCACTATTTATGATACGGACGACAGTAAAAGGGTTATGAAAGACTGTCAGAGGCTTTTAAACATTGACGATAAATTTCTGCCGCATAAGTCCATACTCTCCGAAATCAGCCGTGCAAAGGATATGCTTGTTCCCCCGGAGGAGTTTTTAAACCTCGGCAGCGGGAATTACCGTGAAAGGCAAGTCGGTGAATGTTATTCAAAATATCAAAAACTTTTAAAAAGTGCGGACGCAATGGATTTTGACGATATTATTTTCTACACGGTTAAGCTGTTAAGAGAAAACCCCGATGTAAGAGAATACTACCAACAAAAATTTCGCTATGTGCTTGTTGATGAATATCAGGATACAAATCACGCACAGTTTGTGCTTACCCAAATTTTATCGTCAGGCTACAACAATATTTGCGTTGTGGGTGATGACGACCAAAGTATATATAAATTCCGTGGCGCAACAATTGAAAATATTTTAAGCTTTGAAAACAACTTCCAAAATGCGCAGGTAATAAGACTGGAACAGAATTACCGCTCAACTCAAAATATATTGGACGGCGCAAATGCCGTTATTGCCCATAATGAACAGAGAAAAGGAAAAAATCTTTGGACATCAAACGGCGAGGGCGAAAAAATCAAGCTTAATACACTTGATAACGAGTATGACGAGGGCAAGTTTATTTGCGATGAGATAATGAGGCTGATGGGCGAGAGGGGAAGGTTCAGCGACTTTGCCGTACTTTACCGTATGAACTCAATGTCAAACTCCGTTGAGCGTGCCTTGGTTCGCAGCGGAATACCGTACAGAATTATCGGCGGTCATAAATTCTATGACCGTATGGAAATTAAGGATGCGTTGGCATATCTCTCGGTTATTGCCAACCACGATGATAATGTTCGTCTTGAAAGAATTATAAATGTTCCTAAAAGGGGTATCGGAGCTGCCACGATCGGCGCCGCAAAAGAAATTGCAGATGCTCTGGGCATCAGCCTTTTTAAAGTGTTTAAAACTGCCGACGAATATGATAAGCTCAAAAGAAGCTCTCAAAAGCTGATTGAATTTACACAGCTTATCGAAAATTTAGCCGATATGCTCAACCGTGAATCACCGTCATCGGTTTTCATAACGATGCTTGAAGAAACAGGCTATAAGGCGTCTCTTAATTCTGATAAGGAGCATCTTGAAGACAGGCTTCAAAACCTTGATGAGCTTAATTCAAACCTTATTCGGTTTAAAGACGAAAATCCCGAGGGCGAGCTTTCCGATTTTCTTGAAGAGGTTGCCTTGATGACCGATATTGATAATTATAACGCGGATGCGGACACAGTAGTTCTTATGACGCTCCATTCATCAAAGGGACTTGAATTCCCCGTTGTGTTTATTCCCGGTATGGAAGAAGGCGTTTTTCCAGGTATGCAGGCCATATATGAGCCCTCCGAAATTGAAGAGGAACGCCGCCTTGCTTATGTGGGAATTACCCGTGCAAAAGAAAATCTTTATCTGCTCAATACACATTCAAGAATGATTTTCGGCTCAACAAAATTTAACAGACCATCAAGATTTTTAGATGAGCTTCCGCCTCAGTGCTGTGAGTCCCTTGTAAAAATCAAGAAGCCGGTCAGCAAACCGAGTGTTAACAGTTCTCAACCGTCAAAGCCTGTATCAAGAGGCTTTGGCATAGGCAACAGAGCGCCTAAATCTTCCGAAAACTTTATGATAGGTGAGGAAGTTGTGCACCGTGTATTCGGCAGGGGTATGATTGTTTCCTTAAAGCCGATGGGCAACGATGTACTTATGGAAATTGCCTTTGATAAAGTTGGTACAAAGAAAATTATGGCAAATATGGGAGTTGTAAAGAAAGCGTGAAAAAAGAGGTGTCGGTTATCCGATACCTCTTTTGCTGTGTAAGAAAACTATATATCCAAAAACGGATTTTCAATGTTTGACTGACTTACATCAATTAAGTCACGCTGTTGATTATATCTGTAAAAGCTTAAAATCAAACCGACTGAAAAATAAATACAAAGGTTTGACGAACCGCCTGCGCTGAAAAAGGGGAGTGTAATTCCGATAACAGGCAAAAGCATTAAGCACATACCCACATTTATGATAACTTGTCCCGCTATCATAGAAGCAACGCCGTAACACATTACCTTTGTATTTCCGATTTTATCATGCTTGCCGGTTCTTGCTATTCTTACAACAATTAAAGTTAATATAACAAGGGCAAGAATACAGCCCACGAGCCCTAATTCCTCACCGATAACGGCAAAAATCATATCGTTTTCGCTTTCGGGTATGCCGTTATTCTGTTGCGTTAATGTGCCGTTAAACAAGCCCTGACCGGTTATACCTCCGCCGCCTATTGCGGCCATGCCGCGCTCCTGCTGATATATTACATCAGGATACAGCTCGGGATAAATGAGTGCCAAAAACCGCTCTTTTTGAATATTGCCGAGCAAAAACATCCACGCAAGGGGTAATGCGGCAATTACCAATAAAAATCCGCCCAAAAAATATCCCCAGTGCAGCCCCGCAACAAAGAGCATGCAAACGGTAATAATCATAAACACGAGGGCGGAACCCATATCACCCGATTTTATAACAAGAGCAATTGGAATCAGCGCATGTATGCCCAACTGAATTAGGGATAAAGGGTGGTTTATATTGTTTTTCAGCTTTTCAAGGTGTACGCCGAAGGTTATAATAAAGCCGATTTTTATAAGTTCAGAGGGCTGAAAGAAAATTCCCGTGCTGCCGATTTTAAGCCATGTTTTAGCATCGGGGCGTTCAGGGGGGCCAACGCCGAATTTGAGAGTTATCAGCATAATACCTATACAAAAAACAGCAATTACAGGCCACAACCTCATTATAAACTCGTAATCAATCATCGAAATAATGAGAGCAATTATAATACCTGCCGCAACCGCCGCCGCCATTACTATAAAGTCACGGGTAATTCTTTCGCCGGGAGCGGCGGTGTTCTGCGTTGCACTCAATACGCATACACAGCCGTATGCAGACGCTATAACGCACAGCAACAGAAGTATTTTATCTGTTTCTTTTATGAAATTTTTAATACTCCTGATAATTGTTTTCATTTTAATACTCCGTTGGATTTATAAATTCTTTTTAATTTCTGCGTTAACCTTTTCTCTTGTTGCCAAAAGCCATTCATCATTATGGGGATAATTACTAAAAGTAATGTTAAGTGCACCGTTTTCCTCAACAATGTCGAGCGCTTTATCTTTTCCGATAAGAGATGAGAGGGTGTTCAATGCTGCAATATCCTGTAAGGCGTCAAAGAACACTTTAAGTCTTGTTGAATGATAAGGCGTTCCGTCCTTTGCGGGATATACAACATAACTGTCGCCCGATGGGAATTTTCCGCCTGCATCGCTCACCTTATAAGGGTCAACAAGAGCCTTTGAATACTGGGTGTAATAAAAATTATAACCCCAATGTAAAAAGCCTTTTACATCATATTTAAACATTTGATAACCGAGCACCCGTGTTCTCAGTCCGCTGTTGCAGAAAAATCTGTTTGA
This sequence comes from uncultured Clostridia bacterium, assembly GCA_946041635.1. GTDB lineage: Bacteria > Bacillota > Clostridia > Oscillospirales > Acutalibacteraceae > Fimenecus. The sequence continues at coordinate 8,193 of CAMGDG010000017.1, read as the reverse complement.
AACATATTTTTTGTGCTGTGAACTGCAATAATATGTCCACAAATTATCGGTTTTTCCGATAAACTTTTCTATCGCATCGCTTGCGGGAATAGGATTCGTTACGATTTTCCACTTATAAAAATGGTAATCCGACAAAGCATCAACAATTTTATATCCCTTAAAAAGTTTATGTATTATTTTTGACGCTTTGGAATAAGGTAAAATCATAGAGAAATTAGGTTCATCGCTTACATGAATCAGCACCTTATCCTTTAATTGCATCGCTTCAAGGTACTTTTTCAATTCTACCGAAAAAGCCTTTAAAAACTCAGTATATTCTTTTGAAGTTGCTTTTGTTTGCCAGCCGAAAATCATTTTATATTCGCCGTTAACACTTGCCATTATCTTCGGAGCGCACCTTGCACCCCATTGAGTAAAGAAATGAGACAGTTCAAAGTGCTCAACACCGCATCTCTTTGCCATTTCAATCCAACGGGTAAGCTTATCGAAATTAAACGAATACCCATTATTCGTAACCGTTACATCAACAAGCTGAACTGTAGGCCGCTCACCGCCGATTTCAGTATCAAGGGGAGGCGTGAAAAGGGGAGTTAAAACACAGTTCATACCGTATTCACGGGCTGTCTTTAAAAAGTTTTCGGTAATACGCCAATATTCCTCCGAAAAAGCCTCAATGCCATAATAAGACATAAGGCAATCTGTATGAAACCAGCAGGTATAAAGAAAATCCTTAAAGTTAAGTTCTGCATTGATTATTTCAACATTGAATTCTTTATTGAAACTGTTTTCACCATCAGACACAGCAATATCAACCTTATGCTCACCTGCGCAATTACCGTTTGCATCAATTTCAATCCAAATTACATTTGTACCTTTTTTAAATGAATATATTTCGCTTAAAGGCAAAAGCAAATCAGGATAATAACCGTCATCACTTATTCTGAAATAATCGTCACAGCCGTTTTTGACCATCGGAAAATCTGATTTTATCATTTCAACCGAATATATGCGAATATTGTCTAAATCAGAGCTTACAGAAACAGTACCTTCAAAATCCTCGTTTGTTTCCACTGCGAGCTGAAAAGACTTTTTCTCATTTTTCAGTATAGAAAAAGAACTGTAATCACAGTCCGTAACGCTGTCGCCGTTGTAGAGCTTTTCAAGGGAAGAAAGCAAAGTAAGTTTAATATTTCTTTCCAAAAAATCACCTCAACCTTTCCATATAACAAATTTTATCCTAAATTGACTGATTTGTAAAGATATATATGGCGAATTTAGTGTTATTTTATCATTGCAGAATAGAATATATAGTGGTAAAATATTTAGTTGATATTGCAAATGAAGGTGAACATTTTGAAAAAAAGAGAAGATGTAAGAAATATCGCGATTATTGCTCATGTTGACCACGGCAAGACAACGCTTGTGGACGAGCTTTTAAAACAGAGCGGAATTTTTAGGCAAAACGAGGTTGTTCAGGAGCGTGTGATGGACTCAAACGACCTTGAAAGAGAACGAGGAATAACAATTCTTTCCAAAAATACCTCCGTGCATTACAACGGTATTAAGATAAATATTGTTGATACGCCCGGACACGCCGATTTCGGCGGTGAGGTTGAACGAATTCTCACAATGGTAGACGGCGTATTGCTTCTTGTAGATGCTTTTGAGGGGTGTATGCCGCAAACAAGGTTTGTATTAAAAAAAGCTTTGGGACTTAACAAAAAAGTTCTTGTAGTCGTCAATAAAATCGACCGTCCCGGCGCAAGACCGGACGAAGTAATTGACGAGGTTCTTGACTTGTTTATTGAACTTGGTGCCAATGATGACCAGCTTGAATTTCCCGTTATATATGCCTCTGCAAAAGATGGATACGCATCAGCCGATTCCAGCGTCAGAGAAGGCGATATGAGGCCTTTATTTGATGCAATTATAGAAAATATTGAGGCGCCGTCAGGTGATATTGACGCACCGTTGCAGGTTTTGTTTTCAAGCCTCGATTATGACGACTACATCGGCAGAATCGGCGTAGGCAGAGTTGAAAGAGGGCATATAAACAGAAACGACAATGTAGTTCTCTGCAAGACTGACGGCAGTACCGAAAATGTTAAAATTTCCCGCCTTTATCAGTTTGAGGGTTTAAAGCGTGTTGAAGTTGAAAGCGCCGCAATAGGCGATATTATATGCGTGTCGGGAATTTCCGACCTTAATATCGGTGAAACGATTTGTTCGCCTGATTGTGTTGAGCCTCTTCCTTTTGTAAAAATTGACGAACCCACCATTTCAATGAATTTTATGGTTAATGACAGTCCTTTTGCCGGTAAAGAGGGCAAATTTGTTACTTCAAGAAATGTTCGTGACAGATTATTCAAAGAGGTTGAAACAAATGTAAGTATGCGTGTTGAAGAAACAGAGAGCACGGATACATTTAAGGTTTCAGGCAGAGGTGAGTTGCATCTCTCTATTTTGATTGAGACCATGCGCCGTCAAGGATACGAGTTTCAGGTATCCCGTCCGAAAGTCATCACAAAAACCGAAAACGGGGTTCTTATGGAGCCTATGGAACTGTTGATTATAGAGGTTCCCGAGGAATATGTTGGCTCTGTTATGATGAAGATAGGTTCAAGAAAAGGTGAGCTGGAAAATATGGGAACCCGTGACGGCGGCACTACACATCTTGAATTTAAAATCCCTGCAAGAGGACTTATCGGCTACCGTTCGGAGTTTATGACAGATACTAACGGCAACGGCATTATGAACAATCTGTTTGCAGGGTATGAGCCGTATAAAGGCGAAATTGAAACGAGAGAGAGAGGCTCAATCGTTGCTCACGAAACAGGTGAAAGCACGGCATACGGTCTTTTCAATACGCAGGACAGAGGAAGGCTCTTTATTGGTCCCGGCGTTCCCGTATATGAGGGAATGATTGTAGGCGAGTGCGCTAAGAATGAAGATATTGTATGTAATGTTTGTAAATCAAAGCATTTGACAAATACCCGCGCTTCCGGGTCGGACGATGCTTTGCGACTTGTCCCTCACACGGAATTAAGCCTTGAACAATCAATGGAATTTATCAAGGATGATGAACTTATGGAGGTTACGCCTACAAGCATTCGTCTGCGCAAAACTATTCTTTCAAAGGATTTAAGGCTAAAACAGCAATTTAGAAAGAAATAATTTAAAGAGGAGGTGATACCGTGAAAGGAATGAAAATAGGAATCGACTTCGGTTCATCCTCATTAAAAATCGTAACTGACAGCAAGGGAATTGTTGTTAATGAGCCGTCAATCGCCGCAATTGACAAAGAAACGGGTGCACCAATAGCCTTTGGCGCAGCCGCCGATGAAATTAACGGCAGAACTGTTGACGATATAGAGATTATTAAGGTAATTCACAACGGTGTCATTTCCGATTTTGTGATAGCAGAGCGTATGCTGCGCTATTATTTACAGCGTGTCTGCGGTAACAGAATTTATAAACCAAATGTGATAATTTCCGTTTCTACCGATATTTCAAGTCTTGAAAAGAAAACTCTTCTTGACGCCGTAACGCTGGCAGGCGCAGGGCGAGTTTGTATGATTGACGGAATTCTTGCTTCGTCTTTCGGTTGCGATATTGAGAAAGATAAAATAGGCGGCAGAATGACCTTGGATTTCGGACATCAACTCACGGAATTTGCCGTTGTATCATCGGGAAGTATTGCTTCAAGCGGTGCAATAAGAAGCGGAAGCGATTTGATAGATAAAGCCATTATCAAGCATTTAAAACGAGACCGTGATATTATTATAGGCCCTCACACCGCCCGAGAGATAAAGCATAAAATTGTATCCGCCGTTAAGCGCAATTCAGAAACAGCCCTTATGGTTTCAGGAAAAAGCAACCTTGATATGATGCCCATTTCCTTTGAGGTTACATCAAGCGAGATATATCCTTATGTTGATGAACAACTCGCAATTATTACGAAGTCCATTCATACAGAAATGGCAAAAATACCGCCCGAACTGCTTGCGGACGCCGCTGACCACGGAATTACCGTTTGCGGCGGAGGTGCTTTAATCTTTGATATTGCAGAAAGATTATCAAAAGATTTAAGTATAAGATGTGAAACGTCGGCAGAGCCCACACTTGCAAAAGCGCGCGGTATGTCTTTTATGATAAAAAACGATGAGTTATTTGAAAGCAACGGATACAGTTTTATCTTTAAAGACGATATCCGTGACAGATTACGAAAAGTTGACAAATTTTAACCGTTGCAAACGCAACGGTTATTTTTTATACTATTACCTTTTCTGCTGTTTCCTTTAAAAAGTTGCAGGATTTTATAAAGGATTTTTCTTCATTGTCTTTTAAATCAAGAACAACTATATCTTCTACGCCGTTTCGTCCGATCACCGCCGGAAGTCCTGCATAAACTCCGTTTATTCCGTATTGACCGTTTAACATAACAGATGCTGTCAGGGCGCTCTTTTCATCACCGAATATTGCTCTCACAATTCTCACAAGAGCCATTCCGATACCGTAATATGTGGCGGATTTAGCCTTGATTATTTCCTGTGCTGCACCTGTAACATCTATTGCAATTTTTTGCAAATCTTCCTCCTTAAACCGTCCTTTTGAGTGCTCGATCACATCAAAAATACTCTTTGTTGTGATATAAGCCTGGGACCAAGGCACAATTTCGCTGTCGCCGTGTTCACCGATAACATAGGCATGAACATTTCTGGGGTCAATAGAAAAGTAATTGCCTAAAAGAAAGCGAAGCCGTGCCGTATCAAGAGTTGTTCCGCTTCCAATAACTTTTCTGCTGTCAAATCCCGAAAGGCTGAGCGTAATCCTTGTCATAATATCAACAGGATTTGTGGCGACGAGAAATATACCTTCAAATCCGCTTGAAACAATCGGTTCGATAATTGATTTAAAAACAGCCAGATTTCTGTTTAAGAGGGATATTCTGTCTTCTCCCGGTTTTTGATTTACGCCCGCCGCTATAACAACTATATCCGCATCGTTGCAATCGCTGTATTCACCGTCGTAAATCAACATATTCCGTTTGGCAAAGGGTAAGCCGTGGTTCAAATCCATGGCTTCGCCATGCGCTTTTTCCTTATTTACATCTATAAGCAAAAGTTGGTCACACTCTCCGCTGTTGAGAAGCGCATACGCAAAGCTCATACCGACAAAGCCTGTACCGACAAGTGCAACTTTTTTTATAAAATCCGTTTTTTTCATATCCTTGTCACCTTAAATTATTCTGATATTGTATTTTTCCAACCAATAGTTAATCTGAACAAAATATGCTATTGTCTGCGGCGTTGTCATCAACTGACCGTACCACGGTTCACTTTTGTCCGTGTTAAGTAGTTTTTGCAGTTCTTCTCTTTTTATGAATGTAAAAAGAGGGGAATCGTGATTTTCAAGTATTTCGCCGAGCATTTGTGAAACAAGCTTTAAATACTGCGGATTGTGAGTTTTCGGGTACGGGCTTTTTTTACGCCAAAGCACTTCGTCCGGCAGAATATCCTTAACCGCTTCACGCAAAAGACCTTTTTCATATGATTTGTAATCCTTATACTCCCACGGAACGGAATATAAATACTCCGCTATTCTGTAATCGCAGAACGGAACTCTTACTTCAAGCCCGCTATACATACTCATTCTGTCTTTTCTGTCCAAAAGCGTTTGCATAAACCAATCAAGGTTTAAGCGCATCATTTCTTTCATACGCGACTCGGTAGGGGAGATATTGTCGATTTTTGATGTGTTGATTAAAGTGTCCTTGTACCGTGAATATACATAGTTTTCAGCATCAGGCAGTAATATATCATCTTTCAAAAAAGTTTTTCTGTATGCTGTGGACTGCGCCCACGGGAAGCCGTTAATCATCCTTATATTTTTATCTCTGTACCACGGATATCCACCGAAAATCTCATCTGCGCATTCACCTGAAAGTGCAACCGTGCAATGCTTTTTAATCTCTTTGCAAAACAGCAAAAGAGAAGAATCTACATCTGCCATACCGGGCAAATCTCTTGCATCAACAGCATTTAAAAGTGCGGCGGCAAGGTCACTGTTTTTCAGCGTAATCAAATGATGCTCACAATTTAAATATTCGGACATTTTTTTGATATAGTCCGTATCGCTGTTAGGCTGAAATTTGCTCTTTTTAAAGAACTTATCGTTATCCTCATATGTTACCGAAAATGTTTTCAGTATTTTCCCTTTTTCTTTTAAATATTTGTTCGCTATTGAGGATATAATGCTTGAATCCAAGCCGCCGGAAAGGAAAGTACCTATGGGAACATCCGATACTAATTGGCGTGTAACGGCGTCGTTAACGAGAAACCGAACCTTTTCAACAGTTTGTTCAAATGAATCTGTATGCGCACGGTCTTTGAGCGTCCAATATTTTTTTATTCTTATCCCACTTTTGGAAAAGTATCCGCAACAGGCCGGCTTTACCTCGCAAATTCCCTTAAATACACCGCATCCCGGTGTTCTTCCGGGACCTAAATACATTATTTCCGCAATTGAGTTTTCATCAATTATCGGTTCAATTTGTTCATGATTGAGCAAGGCTTTAATTTCCGAACCGAAAATGAACGAATCTTTATGAATCGAATAAAACAGCGGTTTTACTCCGATTCTGTCCCGTGCAAAGAACAATCGCTGCTCATTTTCATCCCATATAGCAAAAGCAAAAATACCGTTAAATCTTTCAACGCAACCGTCTTTCCATTCTATATACGCTTTGAGCACAACCTCTGTATCTGAATAGGTTGAAAAGAAATGTCCTTGTTCTTTTAATTCATTTCTTATTTCATCTGTGTTGTATAACTCACCGTTATAAACTATTGTATAGTTTTTTTGACCGTAAACGGCAGTCATAGGCTGTATCCCGTTTTCAACATCTATAACGCACAGTCTTGAATGTATCAAAGCAACATTATCGCATAAAAAAAGCCCTTTTTGGTCCGGCCCTCTCGGAGATAATACCTTTTGTATACGCAAAAACGACTCTTTGTTTTTTAATACCGAATGTGAATATGAAACTTCTCCTGCTATACCGCACATAAAATCACCCCTGAAAATTATCTCATAATATGATATGAGAAACTCCGAATAAAATACCAAAGTATAACGGATTTTTATGCAGAATACCGTCAGGGAAAAGACTATTATGATTATCGTTTAAAAATTCCCGAGCAAGAAAAAGAATATCCCGAATCCAACAGATTCAGAAACATAAATGCATACGGTGTTTTCATACGGCATGCAGACAATGTATTTCTTGAAAACTTTAAGACAGTTTCACGAAAAAATACACGCAGAAAATTCAAAAAAATAATAGATTGCGATAATATAGTTATAAAATGAACTATTACAAGAAGAGAATAATTGCACCTTAAAGAATAAAGTACGCATTGGCTTTGCCGTGTGCGTACTTTTTATCATAGAATTTCAATTATAATAAGTTCGTTTCCAATTACTTTGAATTTTACTTGCTTATCGCCGAAACTCATACCGTAAATTCGATTCGGGTCGTTTTGATATGCAGGCCTTGGGTCTTGGGAAAGCGTTTCAAATAAGCCCTTTTGTATATCTTGCGGGATTTTCATCAATATATTTTCGGGACAAACGATTTTTAAGGTTCCTTCTGTGTTTTCTAAGGCAAATCCTCCTAAGGCATCAGTATGACAGTCGGAATACGGCAAATACGGTTTTATGTCGAAAATGGGCGTTCCGTTCATTAAATCTGCTCCGCTTACATACAAAACAGTACCGAGCTTTTGGTCAAATTCGATTTTTTCAAGCTTTACTGAGGATAAGCCGATTGAATTCGGTCTGAAAGGGGAGCGTGATGCAAAAACACCTACCCTTGTGTTACCTCCCAATTTCGGCGGCCGAACCGTGGGGGTTATTCCTGCACCGAGAGTTTCGGAAAACTGCCATAAAATCCAAATGTGTGAAAATTGTTCCAATCCTTTAAAGAAATCGGCAGAGGAAAATTCCTTCTCAAAAACTATCTTCGATATTACGCTTTTTGCAAGTCCGCTCTGCCGCGGAATACCGAATTTTTCCTTGTAATCGTTATAAATATGACCTATTACACAAATATTTTGCTGTTTACCCATAAAACTATCTCCTGTATTCAATATATAGCTGTCTCTTATACACATCTCCGAGCCCACGAGACAA
>CAMGDG010000016.1 GCA_946041635.1 uncultured Clostridia bacterium | reverse complement strand
CCCCAATGAGGTTGAAGGTGATATTATGATAAATACAGTATTTGCAGACGGCAAACGTGAAGAAATACTCATTTCTCAGCTTAAAGAGAGAAGCGGAGAAGTGGATAAGGCAGTAACAGCCGCCGTCAGTGAAATTCTTGAAAATGTTAAGAAAAACGGTGATAAAGCCGTTTGTGAATATACCGTAAAATTTGACGGTAAAGCTCCGGAAAAAGCGGAAATATCAAAAGAAGAATTTGACGCCGCAGTTGAGCAATGCGACAAATTCTTTTTAGAGTCTCTTAAAAAAGCGGCTTTAAATATTAAGGATTTCCACGCTCGCCAAAAACAGCAAAGCTGGCTTACAACAAAGGAAAACGGCGTAATTTTGGGTCAGCGTGTAAGAGGACTTTCAAGAGTGGGAATTTATGTTCCCGGAGGAACGGCGGCTTATCCTTCAAGCGTTCTGATGAACGCCATTCCCGCAAAAATTGCAGGTGTGGGTGAAATTATAATGGTAACTCCCCCTGCAAAGGACGGTAAACCCAATCCCGATATTCTTGCCGCCGCAAAAATAGCAGGAGTTGACCGTGTATTCTTAATGGGCGGAGCTCAGGCTGTTGCGGCATTGGCTTTCGGCACCGAGACCGTTCCCAAGGTGGATAAAATTGTAGGCCCCGGCAATATTTTTGTTGCCACGGCTAAAAAACTCCTGTACGGCACGGTGGATATTGATATGGTGGCAGGTCCCAGCGAGATTTTAATTGTTGCCGATGAAAGCGCAAATCCCAAATTCCTCGCCGCCGACCTGATGAGTCAGGCAGAGCACGATGTTCTGGCAAGCTCAATTTTGATAACTACAAGCGCAAAAATTGCAGAGGAAACAAAGGCGGAGCTTAAAAGGCAGTGCGCCGCTCTTTCCCGTAAGGACATAATCGAAAAATCATTAAAGGATTTCGGAGCAATCATCATTTGCGACAGTATGGATAAAGCGGTGAATTTCGCAAACCGCCTTGCTCCCGAGCATCTTGAAATGTGCGTTGAAAATCCTATGGAATATATCGGCAGAATGGATAATGCAGGCAGTGTGTTCCTCGGTAACTTTTCACCCGAGCCCTTGGGCGATTATTTCGCAGGTCCAAACCATGTTTTGCCCACAAGCGGTACGGCAAGATTTTTCTCGCCCCTTTCGGTGGATAGCTTTATTAAAAAATCAAGCTTTATTTACTATACAGAGGACGCATTAAAAGTGGAGAAGGATAATGTTATTTCCCTTGCCGAAACAGAGGGGCTTACAGCCCACGCAAATTCTATAAAGGTCAGATTTGAGGACTGAAAATGTTTGAACTTAACGAAAAAGTCAAAAATTTAACACCCTATGAGCCCATCAGCGGAGAATATGAAATCCGCCTTGATGCTAACGAATCTTTTTTGACCGTTCCCGAAAATATAGCGGAAGAGATGGCGGAGGCTTTGAAAAAAACGGTGCTCAACCGCTATCCCGACCCTCTTGCAAAAACGCTTGTCAACGGATTCGCAAAATATTTTAATGTGCCCGCCGATTGTGTTACGGCAGGCAACGGCTCCGATGAAATAATCTCGGTAATTATGAACGCTTTTCTCCAAAAGGGAGATAAGATTTTAACTCTTGAACCGGATTTTTCAATGTACCGTTTTTACGGCGAAATTGCCGAGTGCGGGTGTGTGAAATATCAGAAAAATGATGATTTATCCGTTGATATCGACAAGGTAATAGATATTGCCAATAAAGAAAACATACGGATTGTGATTTTCTCAAACCCCTGCAATCCCACCTCCGGCATTATTAAAAAAGACGAGGTGAGAAGGCTTATAAAAAGTGTTTCTTCTCTTGTAGTGCTTGACGAGGCATATATGGATTTTGCAGAGGACGAAAGCTTGCTTGGGGAATTTCAGAATTATGATAATCTTATAATTCTGAAAACCTGCTCAAAGGCTTTGGGTGCGGCGGCTTTGCGCCTCGGATTTGCCGTTGCCTGTAAAACACTTACCCATGTTATCCGTTCGGTAAAGTCCCCGTATAATTCAAATTCAGTCAGTCAGGCGTTGGGAACTGTGCTATTTTCCCACCCCGAATATATTGATGAATGTATTAAAACCGTTGTGGCTTCAAGAGATGAACTTTACAAGGCGGTAAAGAAGCTTGAAAGCACTTCACCTGCCATTGAGCGTGTTTTTGAAACACACACAAATTTTGTGTTTATGAAAGTTAAAAATGCAAAAGCAGTATTTGAAAAGATGAAAGAAAACGGCATTATAATTCGTAATATGGGCGACTATCTGCGCATAACCGCAGGAACAAAATACGAAAACGAGAAAACCGTTAATACTTTAAAAACAGTATTGGAGGGCTGAATTTATGAGGCAGGCTTCTGTAAACAGAAAAACAAAAGAAACCGATATTGCACTTTCTCTATGCCTTGACGGGGGAGATATATGTATCGAAACAGGCGTGGGCTTTTTCGACCATATGCTCACAGCCTTTGCGGCACACGCAGGCTTCGGTCTTTGCGTTAAATGCAAAGGTGATATTGAGGTGGATTGCCACCACACCGTTGAAGATGTGGGGATAGTCTTGGGTAAGGCTCTTTTTGAAGCGTTGGGCGATAAATCAAATATTGCCCGATACGGAAGCTTTTTTGTGCCTATGGACGAGGCTTTGGGCTTTGCGGCGGTTGACATTTGCAACCGTGCTTATCTTGTTTTTGAGGCGGATTTCCCCCAGGAAAAGTGCGGCGATTTTGACGCTTGTATGTGCGAGGAATTTTTCCGTGCAGTTGCGGATAATGCGAAAATCACTTTGCATCTCCGTGCGCCATACGGTAATAACTCACACCACATTGCCGAGGCGATTTTCAAGGCGGCAGGTCACGCAATGAGTATTGCGGCAGAAAAAAGAGATACCACACTTTCCACAAAAGGGAGTCTTTGATAAATGATAATTTTTCCCGCTATTGATATTAAGGACAGAGAATGCGTAAGATTATATAAGGGCGATTTCGCCACCGCCGCAAAGGTTGCGGAAAGTTATATGAACACCGCTTTAAGCTTTAAAAAAGCAGGTGCGCAGTGGATACATATGGTTGATCTCAACGGAGCGCTTAACGGTGAGCGTATAAACAGCGATATCTTCACGGATGTTGCCAAAAACAGCGGTTTAAAGGTTGAGGTAGGCGGCGGAATCCGCTCAATGCAGGATATTGCCTTTTATCTTGAAAACGGTATAGAGCGTGTTATAATCGGTTCGGCGGCATTGAAAAATCCCGATTTGGTAAAAGAGGCATGCCGTGAATACGGCGATAAAATCGCCGTTGGGATAGATGCCAAGAATGAAATGGTTGCAACCGAGGGCTGGACGGAAAAAAGCAACACCCATTATATTGACCTTGCAAAGAAAATGGAGCAATTCGGTGTAAAGTATATTATCTTTACAGATATTGACTGCGACGGTATGCTTTCGGGCCCGAATTTAGAACAGCTTGTGAAGCTTAACGACGCCGTTTCCTGTAATATTACGGCAAGCGGCGGAATTAAAGATATAAGCAATATCAAGGCTTTAAAGACGGTAGGGGTGTACGGCGCCATATGCGGACGGTCTATTTACAGCGGTACGCTGAATCTCTGTGATGCCGTAAAGGAATGTGAGGTGTAAAGCTGTGGAACTTGACAAGTTTTTTGTAAAATCGGAGCTTATCCCCGCAATCATTCAAGAGGAAAAAACAGGCGAGGTGCTTATGCTTGCCTATATGAATAAAGAGTCTTTGGCAAAAACTCTCGAATCAGGCTATACCTGGTTTTGGAGCCGCTCACGCCAAGAGCTTTGGAATAAGGGCGCAACATCAGGTCATCTGCAAAAAGTAGTTTCAATTCACGGCGACTGTGATGACGACACATTGCTGATAAAAGTTGAGCAAACGGGACCTGCCTGCCATACGGGCAGTAAATCCTGCTTTTTTAATAAGATAAAATGAGGTGAACAAATTGAACGATACATTGAATAATCTCTACGATACGATAATTTCACGGCGTGAAAATCCGCAGGAGGGCTCATATACCTGTTATCTTTTCGATAAAGGACTTGACAAAATCCTTAAAAAGGTGGGCGAGGAGTGCTCGGAGACTATCATCGCTGCTAAAAACGGAATTAAAGAGGACACCGTGGGCGAGATAAGCGACCTTATTTTCCATCTTTTCGTTATGATGGCAAACGAGGGTATAGCCGTCCAAGATGTAATGGCGGAGCTTGATAAACGCAGTGAAAAAACAGGTAATTTAAAAACCTTTCACCAAGTTGATAAAAATAGCTGATTAGGGGAGAATTTTATGATATTTCTTTGGATTTTTTTGGGGCTTTTGGGGCTGTTTATCGTTGTAACGCTTATCAGAGCCGCCTTTTTCAAGCCCGAAAAGGTTGAAACAATGCCTCTTACAGAGGAAAGCGTTGATATTGACCGTTATTGCACAAACCTTTGCGATGCGATTAAGATTAAGACAATTTCTAACTACGACCGTGATTTGGTTGATTGGGCGGAGTTTGATAAATTCCACGCCTTTTTAGAGGAACGCTATCCTCTGATTCACAAGACCATGACGAAAACAAAAATTGCCGATGCAAGCCTTGTTTTTAAGTGGGAGGGCACAGACCCGTCCTTGGACGGTATTGCCCTTTTAGGCCATCAGGATGTTGTGCCCATTGCCGAGGGAACGGAAAAGGATTGGGAGCACCCGCCCTTTGACGGCGTAAATGACGGCGAATTTATCTGGGGCAGAGGCGCAATGGATATGAAAAATCACCTCATTGCCGTAATGGAAAGTGTGGAATCACTCATTGCCGAGGGTTATCAGCCAAAGCGCACCGTTTATATTTGTTTAGGTCATAATGAAGAGGTTGTTGCCGCTCCCGATAACGGCGCAAAGGCAATTGCAAAGTATTTTGAGGAGCAGGGAGTGCACCTTGAAGCCGTTCTTGACGAGGGCGGAGCAATTCTTCCCGCAACAGTCAAGGGCGTTGTGGATTGCAACCTTGCAGGCGTGGGAATTGCGGAAAAGGGAAGCGTAAATTATAAAATCAGCGTAAACGCCAAGGGCGGACATTCCTCACAGCCCCCCGAGCATACGGCTCTCGGTCATCTTGCAGATGTTATTAAGGATATTGAAAAGCATCAGTTTAAGGCAACTATGCCCGATTTTGTATATGATTTGTTTACCTCAATCGGCAAGCGCAGTACATACCCTGCAAAGCTTTTGTTCTGCAACCTTTGGCTTTTAAAGCCCCTTGTTGTAAAAATTATGACGAAAATTCCTCCTGCCGCGTCACTTATCCGTACCTGTACGGCAGTAACCATGGCACAGGGAAGTCCCCAGTTCAATGTTTTGCCGCAAAAAGCGTCAATAACCGTAAATTTCCGCACTATGCCGGGCGTTACCTTTAAAGATGTTGAACAGCATATTAAAGACAGCGTCCGCAACAAGAATATTGATATTGAATTTCTTGTGGGAAAGGAAGCCTCGAAGGTTTCTCCCACCGATTCCAAGGCATTTAAGGTAATCAAGGAGCTTTGCGAAAGCTCAAACGGTAAAAACCTGGTTGCGCCGTTCCTTGTAATGGGCGGCACCGATTCATATAACTATGAAAATGTATGCGATAACATTTACCGTTTTGCTCCTTTTGTTGTAAATACAGGACTTTTGCTTTGCACTCACGCTACGAACGAAAGATTGCCCCTTGACAGTATTGAAGAGGCTCTCAAATTCTTTAAGCGTTATGTGAAAAGAATGACTGAAAATTAAGCATTTTACTATTGAAATAAGCAATATTGTGTGGTATAATAATCTTGTAAATTCATGCGAAGCTTCCGGATTGTAACGAGTGGATTTACAAAAATCAGCCTCCCTTTTCGGGAGGCTGTGTTTTTTTGTCGCAATAAATGTAATCTGAAACGTTGACAAACCCTATATTATAGGGTATAATAAACTTGAAAAGTGGTGAGGGAATGACGAGAGAATTTGTAATTCTTCCCGAGTTTGATAAACAGTGGAAAGCGATTGGCTTTACTGATAAAGAACTGAAAGCCCTTCAAGAAGAATTGACAATCAATCCGTCCAAAGGCGATGTTATGCAGGGGACGGGCGGATTGAGAAAAATAAGGGTTGCTTTTGAAGGCAGGGGAAAAAGCGGAAGCGCAAGAGTATGTTATGTTGATTTTGCGGTGTATGAGCGTATTTATTTAATAACTGCATATACTAAAAATGATAAGGATAACCTCACAAAGGAAGAACGAAACGAAATCAGGAAATTGATTGAAATGCTTAAAAATTCTATCGACAGGAGATGATTTTATGGGAGTTTATGAGAGTATCTTAAAAGGCTTACAGGAAGCTGTGGATTACGAAAACGGAAACGGTGAAGCAAGAGTTACAAAGTGCACTGTAAATCCTGCGCCCGAATTTAACGCACAGCAGATTAAGAATGTTCGGATTTCCCTTGGAATGACGCAGGCTACTTTTGCAGAGGTTATGGGTGTTTCACCTAAAACAGTTGAGGCTTGGGAAGCGGGAACAAATAGGCCCGTTGGCTCGGCAAGAAGATTTTTAAGCGTGTTGCAGGCTGACCCGACAATGCTTGCAAAGTGTAATATCATATCAGCATAAATAAATAAAGAGCAGGTTCGCCCTGCTCTTTATTTATATTCCGAAATAATTTTTTGCGTTGTTAAAGGAAATGTCCGCAACTATTTGTGAAAGGAAAGCAATATCGCAGGGGTATTTGCCCTCCTCAACCAGGTCGCCTAAAAGCTCGCAGAGAATACGGCGGAAATATTCGTGGCGGGGATAGGATAAAAAGCTTCTTGAATCCGTAACCATGCCCACGAACTTGCCGAGAACACCTAAATTTGCCAGAGTCTGCATCTGTTGGCGCATACCGTCATAGTTATCGTTGAACCACCAAGCGGAGCCGAACTGAATTTTTGATTGCGCCTCGCTTGATTGGAAGTTGCCGAGCATGGTGCCCAGAACATAATTGTCCTTGGGATTGAGGGTGAACAGCACGGTTTTGGGAAGTGAGCCTTTTACCTCCAAGGCGTCAAGATAACGGGAAAGCCCGTGCGCCAAACGGTAATCGTCAACGGAGTCAAAGCCTGTATCGGGACCGAGTAAATTGAACATTTTTGTGTTGTTGTTTCTCATTGCGCCGAAATGAAGCTCCATCACCCAGCCACGCTTTGCATACTGCTCACCGAAGAACATAAGCAATGCGGTGCGGTACATATCAAGCTCTTTTTCGGTGAAAGTACCGTGAGAGAGTGCTTTTTTGAAAATTTCTTCAAGCTGTTCGTCCGTTGCAGGCTCAAAGGGACAATATGCGAGGGCGTGGTCACTGGCACGGCAGCCCATTTCATCGAAAAACTCAATTCTTTTTTCAAGGGCATTAAGCAGAGAGGAAAAGCTGTCGATTTTCATATGGTTGGCTTTTTCCATTGCCTCAATCCAGGGAACAAACACATCACTTTCAATCAGGAAGGATTTATCGGGACGGAAAGCGGGAATAACCTTGCATTTAAAGGAACTGTCCGCCGCCAAAAGCTTGTGGTATTCAAGGCTGTCCGCCGCGTCGTCTGTTGTGCAAACGCAGGCAACATTTGATTTTTCAATAAGCTCACGGGGAGTAAAGCCGCCCGCCTCAATTTTCGCATTGCACTTTTCCCATATGGCGGGAGCGGATTTTGGGCTTAACGGCTCATAAATGTCAAAATATCTCTGCAATTCCAGATGAGTCCAGTGATAAAGAGGATTGCCGATGCAGTAAGGTAGAACTTCCGCATATTTCAGGAATTTTTCGTATCCCGTGCTGTCGCCCGTTATGAATTTTTCATCAATACCGTATGAGCGCATGGCTCTCCATTTGTAATGGTCGCCGCCGAGCCAAAGCTCCGCAATATCGGCAGGCTTGCGGTTTTCGTAAATCTCTTTCGGAGATAAGTGACAATGCCAGTCAAAAATCGGCGTGTCCTTTGCACCGTAGTTGTATATTTCCTGCGCCGTGTCAGTGGTAAGCAGGAAATCGTCATTCATAAAAGCTTTCATCAGAATCACCTTGCCATTATATAAAATACATCTGTTTTCATCATTGTACCATATTTTTCGGAAAAAGCACATACCAAAATTAAAATTTACGATTTTGTAATCGTTTTGTCACCTAACAACGCCAACATACTATTGAAATAAGCGGCGTAATATGTTACAATAAAACGAATTATATTGATTTTCAGAGGTAATTTTATGTCAGGACATTCAAAGTGGAGTACAATCAAAAGGAAAAAAGAAAAAACCGATAACGCCAGAGCAAAGGTGTTTACCAAAATCGGCAGAGAAATTGCCGTTGCGGTTAAAGAGGGCGGCCCCGACCCGGCGGGCAACTCAAAGCTCAAAGATGTTATCGCAAAGGCAAAGGCGAACAATGTTCCCAACGATAATATCGAAAGAATTATCAAAAAAGCGGCGGGCGACGGCAGTGCGGATAATTACGAGGAAATCGTTTATGAGGGCTACGGCCCTTCGGGCATTGCGGTAATTGTTGAAACTCTTACCGATAACCGTAACAGAACTGCGGCAGATGTTCGCCATTATTTTGATAAATACGGCGGGAATATGGGGCAGAGCGGATGCGTTTCCTTTATGTTCAGCCGTCAGGGCGTTATTCTTTTTGAAAAAGAGGGCATTGATGAGGACAAGCTTATGGAGGACGCTCTGGAAGCAGGCGCCGTTGATTTCATAACAGACGATGAGATTTACGATGTACGCACCGAGCCGTCGGATATGGGCGCAGTCCGTGATGATCTTGAAGCCAAGGGATATACCTTTGTTTCGGCAGAGGTGGAGTATGTTCCCTCAACCTATACAAATCTTTCCAATCCCGACGATATTAAGAATATGGGCAAAATGCTTGAAATGTTTGAGGACAACGACGATGTCCAGAATGTTTACCATAACTGGGAAAATGAGGACGATTACGAGGGCTGATTTCTTCGTTCTTAACTTAGCTTTTCAAAGGGAAGTGTTTTTTTGAAAATACTGATGGTATCACAGCATTTTTATCCCGATAATTTCAGGATAAACGATATTGTGAAAATGCTTTCTGATAAAGGTCACAGCGTTACCGTTCTGACCTCTTTGCCTGATTATGAGACCGGCAAAGTTCCTGACGATTGCAAAGGATTAAAAAACAGAAAAACAGATTGGAACGGTGCAACGGTTATTCGCTGTTTTTCTGTTGCTCGAAGAAGCGGAGTGCTTTTCAGAGCGCTGAATTACTTTTCCTTTTTCCTTTCGTCAACCGTGAAGGCGCTCCGTCTTAAAGAAAAGTTCGATGTTGTAATGTGTTATCAAACCTCTCCCGTGCTTATGGCTAACGGTGCAAGAGCGGCGGCGAAAAAACAAAAAATCCCCTTCCTTATCTATTGCCTTGATTTATGGCCCGAATCACTTAAAGCATGGCATGTGGGCGAGGGCAATCCGCTGTTTAAGCTGATGAGCCGTTATTCCCGCAGACTTTATAACAGTGCCGACAGAGTGGGAGTAACCTCCGAGCCTTTCATTGATTATCTTCACGATGTCAACGGTGTTCCCAAGGAAAAGCTTTTTTATATGCCTCAGCATGCCGAATCCCTTGATTTGGAGCCGAAAGAGAGAACCGGAAATGTTGTTTTTGCCTTCGGCGGAAATATCGGCAGTGTTCAGAATATTGAATGTATCATAAAGGCTGTGGGCGAAATAAAGGATGTACCCGGTTTCAGCGTTGAAATATACGGTGACGGAAGCGAGCTTCAAAACTGCAAGGCGCTTTCCGAAAAAATGGGTACGGATAAGATAATAACATTTTTCGGCAGAGTGGACAGAGATACTCTGGCAGAAAAATATAAAAATGCAGACGCGTTTTTGTTAACCTTAAAGCCTGAGGGTATAATCGGTCAGACCTTGCCTGCAAAGCTTCAGGAGTATATGTCGGGCAACAGACCTGTTATTGCATCTATCGAAGGTGCGGCGCAAAAGGTTATAGAGGAGTCAAATTGCGGAATTTGCGTTCCTCCCGACGATTACCGTGCGCTGGCGGCGGCTATGAAGAAATTTATCCTGAACGGGGAAGATTTTGACGGCTGCGCTCAAAACGGTAAGGAGTATTTCCTTAAATATTTTACAGGGGAAAAGTTTATTGCCGACCTTGAAAATCATTTTGAGGAACTTATTTCGGCGTCACTCAACGGAGAAAAACAATGAAAATACTTCAAATAAACTCGGTGTGCGGCTTCGGCAGTACAGGCAGAATAGCCGTACAGATTCAGAAAACGGTTGAGCAAAACGGCGGAGAGGGCATTATCGCTTTCGGCAGAGGCGAGGCTCCCGATGGCGTAAATTCCTATAAAATAAACAGCGATATTGATGTAAAAATTCATGGCGCTTTGTCAAGAATAACCGACAGGCAGGGCTTTTATTCAAAAGGTGCTACACACCGTCTTGTAAATTTCATAAAAGAATACAATCCCGATGTTATTCATCTTCATAACATTCACGGATATTATCTCAACGCAAAAATACTGTTTGATTTTCTCGCAGAGTACGGCAAGCCCGTTGTGTGGACTCTACACGATTGTTGGGCTTTCACGGGGCATTGCTCATATTTTTCATATGAGGGCTGTGATAAATGGAGAAGCGGCTGTTATTCGTGTCCGCTGAAAAATGAATATCCCGCAAGTATTCTTATGGATAATTCAAAAAAGAATTACGATGAAAAGAAACAGATTTTCACAGCTTTAAAAAATGCCGTAATCGTAACGCCGTCAAAGTGGCTCGGCGGAATTGTAAAGGAGTCTTTTCTGGGCAAATATCCTGTAAAAGTGATATATAACGGAATTGATATTGATTGCTTTAAGCCGACGGAAAGTAATTTCAAAGAAAAATACGGCATTGAAGATAAAAAAATCGTATTGGGCGTTGCAAGTGTTTGGGAAAAGCGAAAAGGTCTTAACGATTTCTATAAATTAAATGAAATAATCGGCGATGATTACAAAATCGTGCTTGTGGGGCTGAATAGCGCTCAGCTTGCCGAATTGCCTGAGGGCATTATCGGAATAAAGAGGACAAACAGCGCCCGTGAACTTGCCGAAATATATACTGCGGCAGATGTGTTTGTCAATACAACATATGAGGATA
The DNA here is from genome assembly GCA_946041635.1 of uncultured Clostridia bacterium. Taxonomy (GTDB): domain Bacteria; phylum Bacillota; class Clostridia; order Oscillospirales; family Acutalibacteraceae; genus Fimenecus. Next base: position 11,202 of record CAMGDG010000016.1, on the reverse strand, counting down.
ATTATCCTACAACAAATTTAGAAGCGCTTTCCTGCGGTACGCCTGTTGTAACATATAACACAGGCGGAAGTCCCGAAAGCGTCCGTGAGGGCAACGGCTTTACCGTACCGCAGGGCGATGTGAACGCAATTGCAGAAGTTTTGCCGAAGACATCAGAACTGAAAGTTGTTGCCGACGGAGAATTCAGCGCTTCCCTAAAATACGAGGAATACATCTCTCTGTATAAAGAAATAATTTCAAACAGCAATCAGGCTTTTACCGATTTTTAATCGTAACGGAGGATTTCGGAGGTCATTATGGAAAATACGGATTTTTTGCCCAAGCTTCATTCCTGCCAGCTTATAATAGCGAGAGAAATAAAGCGGATTTGTGATGAAAACAACATAAAATACTTTATTATTGCAGGAACATTGCTGGGGGCAGTCAGGCACAAAGGCTTTATCCCGTGGGATGACGATATGGACATCGGAATGCTGCGCGAGGATTATGAGCGTTTTATTCATCTTGCCGAAAAAAAGTTGGGCGAAGATTTCTTCCTGCAAACAACCGATACGGATGCGTCTTACGGGCTGAATTTTGCAAAAGTGCTGTTAAAAGGAACAAAGCTTGTTGAGCAGTCGGTAGGGAATCTTGCTAAAACCGGAATATTTGTTGATGTGTTCCCATTTGACGCTGTTCCCGAAGATTCCGCACAGGAGGGAAAGCACGAAAAAAGCACATATTTTTACAGAAGACTTCTGCTTGCAAAGAAAAAGTATAATGTAAGCGGAAACAATGCGGTTAAGAAAATTGTGTATGCCGGTTTAGGTGCTATTGCAGGGCTTTACAGCTCAAAAAAGCTTTGCAATAAGCTTGAATACGAAATACAAAAATATAATGGCTCGTCAGACAGTGAAAAAATAGTCAATATCGGCGGCGCATACGGCTATAAAAAAGAAACCATTATGCGTAAATGGGTTGAAAATACCGTTGAGCTCCCCTTTGAGGATATGACACTTGCCGCACCTGCGGATTACAAGGAGTATCTTGAATATTTCTACGGCGATTATATGACGCCTCCCCCCGAGGACAAGCGTTATAACCGCCACGGAATTGTTGAACTCGATTTCGGAAAGTATTAAGGAGATTTTACATGAAAAAAGTTATTACTTACGGAACATTTGATTTGCTTCATTACGGGCACATTCAGCTTCTGCGCCGTGCAAAGGCTTATGGCGACTATCTTATCGTTGCATTGTCAACCGATGAATTTAATTGGAACGAAAAGCAGAAAAAATGCTATTTCAGCTATGAGCAGAGAAAAATTCTTCTTGAATCAATCAGATATGTTGACCTTGTAATTCCCGAAGAAAACTGGGCTCAAAAGGTAAGCGATGTTCAGGAATTTAAGGTTGATACCTTTGTAATGGGCGACGATTGGGAAGGAAAATTCGATTTTCTCAAAGATTACTGCGATGTGGTTTATCTCCCCAGAACACCTGAAATTTCTACAACACAGATTAAGAAGGATTTGGGAAAATAATGAAAAGAGTTCTCATTTTTGCCCCCACCGCGCCTTCAAGCGGTATAACACAGTATGTACTTAACATCCTCGGGAAAATGGATTCTGAGGATATCAGGTTTGATATTTTGTCCTTCCGCAACCAACGCTTAAAAAAATGGGCTGAGGAACACGGAGGAGAGTATTTTGAATTTGATATTTCACCGTATAAGCACCCTGTTTTATACAGAAAATTCCTGAAACAGGTTTTTTCAAGAGGATATGATGCTGTTCATTACAATATTTCCGCAATTTCAACCATTTTGATTTTCAAATATGCAAAGAAGTATTCAAATGCCCGTTTGATTGTTCATTCTCACGCCTGCTCTATTGAAGCACAGTCACAGTTGAGGTACAGAGTCTTTACAAATGTTCATAAGGCTTTGCGAATTGCTGCAAATCGTTATTCCGATTGCAAATGCGCATGTTCTGTGATTGCCGCAGAGTGGATGTACGGAAAGAAAGCGGCAAAAAATGCGATTATTTTGAATAACGCCGTTGATATTGAAAAGTTTTCTTACAGTGAAAGCGACAGAAACGCATTAAGAGAAGAGCTCGGTATAAAAACTAAATATGTTTTAGGTCATATCGGGCGTTTTGCAGTTCCTAAAAATCACAGTTTTATCCTTGATGTTTTTGCAGAGGTCTTGAAAAGAAATGATGATTGCACACTCGTTTTAGTGGGTAACGGCGAGCTGGAAAATCAGATAAAGCAAAAGGCCAAGGATATGGGGCTTAATGAGAAGATTGTATTTGTGGATTTTCAAGAAGATATTTACAAATATTACTCTTTATTCGATTTGTTTTTGATGCCGTCGCTGTTTGAGGCGTTCCCAATAACACTTGTGGAGGCTCAGGCAAACGGTCTTAAAGCGATTGTAAGCGATACTGTTACGAGTGAATGTAATCTTACCGGATTAGTTGAGTTTTATCCGTTGTCAAAAGGCTGTGCGGATTGGGCGAAAAAAAACATTGAAATCCTTGAAAATTGCGGAAGAATTGATGTGAGCGATGCAATCAGGGAAAAAGGCTTTTCAATAAAAAGTCAGGCAGAAACGGTAAAAAAACTGTATTTTAATGAGTGAGGGAAATTAAATGAACTTTGTGAGAAGGATACGGGATGTTTTGCTTAATGTTTTTTATTACAAAATCGTTCTGATGCTGTTTTTAATACCTACCCTGCTGGTTTTTTGCGTAAGTTTTAACTATAAAATACTGTTTATTATGATGGGTTGGGGCGCTCTGCTCTGCCTTTATGATTTGATTGTTAAACGGAATTTTGTAAAAGCTCGCGGCATGGTTTGGCTTATAGGCTTTCTTGTTGTGTTTGCTGTTGCCGTTGTTTTAAATTATAAAACAGGATTCAGTTCAAATGTTTCAAGCTTTGCTTACACCGCCATAGCGCTATTCATTCTCTATCCCGATTCGGAATTGAAAAACAAGGAAACAGCGTTAAAGGAAATTTCCGTGATAAACAATATTTTCCTTGGTATGACAACGGTTTTATCAACCATTTCTCTCGGAATGTTTGTAACTTTGTTTTCCTACGAGATATATTACGGCGACCAGAAATATGTAATGGGTTGGAGTCAGAACAGACTTTTCGGTATGTATGCCAACACAGGCTATATGATAACCGCAATAGCTCTTGCGATTGCGTGCATACAAATTGCCGTATATAAAGCAAAGGGCAAAAAGATGTCAAAGCCGTATAAGGCATTTATAATTTATACATCGCTTGTAAACTTCCTTTCAATGTGTCTGGAAAACGCAAAGGGTGCTTTTTTTTCTATCTTCGGATTTGCGGCGATTGCCGTGTTCTTCCTTGTGTCCGAAAAAATTATCCGCAAAGGCGGCAAAGCCTTGAAAGCAACTGCCGTTTCCCTTGTGGCGGCAGTTCTTGCCGTAGGGGCATTGGCAGGTTCAATTTTTGCCGTTCGCCCTGTTCTTTCCTATGTTCCTGTTGCCTATGAAAAAATTACCGACGGTAACGGTGTTCATAATCCCTCGGATTTAACGGACGGCGAGCTTGATGAAGATGGTGATAAAGGCATAAATCTGGACCGAGATATACCGGAGGGCTACGGCTTTTTAACCGGAAGAACAATTATTTGGAAATTCGGACTTGAACAATTTATGAAAAAGCCGATATTCGGATACGGTCCGCAATCTCATAGAAGTTATTATGTTGTTGATAATTATCTGCGCCATTTTCACAATTTGATAGTTCAGATTTTTGTAAGCGTAGGAACTGTAGGGGCAGTATTTATTTTAGGATTTTTCCTTACGGTGTTCATCTTTATTTTAAAAGCGTTATTCAAAATGAGAAAGTCGGGCAGCGCTTATTATGCTGTTGCAAGTATGATTCTGGCTTTTCTCGGTATGCTTTTAATAAACAGTATGGCGGAGGTTACCGTTCTGTTTATTGCACGATTTGCAATGTTTTTGTTCTGGATGTATATAGGCTATATTCAGGTGTTTCTCGATAGCGAAAACAACAGTAAGGGAACTGCATTTTTGGAAAAAGTCAATGAAAAAATAAATAATTTGTTTAAGAAGCAAGAGAACAATGAGAAGTAAGAAAGTTTTAATCAATTCAATATTCGGCGTGGCGGGTTATGCCATACTTATGATAAGCAATTTCGTAACCCGTTCCGTATTTGTTGACCAATTAGGGCTGAGTATGGCGGGCGTGGATACAACCTTCAAAAACTTTTTGCAGGTTTTGTCCCTTGCAGAGCTGGGGCTGAGCACAGGCTTGCTTTACAAGCTTTATAAGCCTATTGAGGATAAGGATAACGCCGCAATCAAACGCATACTCAATTTCTATAAGCAGGCGTATAAGGTTATAGCGTCAGTATTTATGGGCGGCGCAGTGGTAATTTCTCTGTTTGTGAATTTCTTTGTTCACGATACGGATAAATCTCCTCTGTATATTTCGTTCTTGTTTATTCTTTACGCCGCCGATACGGTTGCTTCCTATCTGTTTGCCAACAGAAAGGCGCTCATAGTTGCCGACCAGAATAACTATATTGTAAACAGAAACGACGCATTTATATCACTCATAACGCTTATCAGCCAGGTAAGTTTGCTTTATCTTACAAAGAGCTTTGTGGTGTATGCAGTTGTTAAAATTGTTTGCAGACTTATCGGCGCATCGTTTATCGGCCATAAGTTTAAAAAGATGTATCCTCATATTGCCGCTGATCGTTCAAAGGATACAATCACGGGTGAGGAGCGCAAATCTCTCACTAAAAACATGGGTGCAATGCTTTGCCACAGAGTCGGCGGAGTGAGTGTTACCGCAACAGGCTCGGCAATCATTTCAAAGTTACTTGGAACTGTTCAGGCGGGAATTTACGGTAACTACACCCTGATTACAAACGCATTGTTGCAGCTTGTAACCCAGGTATTTAACGGAATAACCGCAAGCTTCGGGAACATAATCACCGTTGAGGACGAAAAAACAGTATATAAAAGATTTAATCTTTTGTATTTCTTTAACTTTTTGATTTTCTCTTTCTTTACGGTGTCCGTGGGAGTCCTTGTCCAACCCTTTATGCGGCTTTGGATGCACAATGAGCCGGACAGTCTGTTCACTATGGAAACCGTACTGTTACTGTTATGCTATTTTTATGTTTACGGTATGCGCCGTGTCGTTTTAATGGCAAAGGACAGCGCAGGGCTATACCGTCAGGATTGCTGGTTTGCCGTGGCAGAGGCGATAATAAACATAATTATGTCCCTGGTATTTGTGCTTAAATTCAAAAGCATCAACGGCATCATTGCCGCCAATGTTCTCAGCATGCTTCTTGTCCCTATGTGGACTCAGCCTTACCTCGTGTATAAGCATGTGTTAAAGCATAAGCTTCCGATTTACTATGTAAAGTGGGTTTTGTATGCCGCCGTTACCGTAGGCGAATTTGCACTTACCTATTTTGTAGCAGAGCGCCTTGCCGTTACGGATAATATTTTTGTTGAGCTTATAATAAGAGCTGTTTTCTGCGTGCTGATACCCAACGGAATAAACCTTGTTGTATTCATAAGAACGCAGGAAATGCGGGATATGATAACCTTGGCGTTAGGCCTTTTAAAGAAAAAGAAAAAGGCGGAATGACGAATGCTTAAATCAAAAAAGCTTTTTCTCTTAGATATGGACGGAACAATTTACGAGGGCGGCAGACTTTTTAATTGCGTCAACGAGTTCTTATCACATATCGAGGAAACGGGCGGCAAATATATTTTTATTACAAACAACTCCTCCCGTTCCGTCAAGGATTATGTAATAAAGCTTTCAAATATGGGAGTAAAGGTGACTGAGGATAATTTCTTTACCTCGTCACAGGCTACGGCTCTTTATCTGAACGACCGTTATAAAAACAAAAAGATATATTGTATGGGTACTCGGTCAATGATAGCCGAAATGGAAAAATACGGCGTGAACATCGTAACAGAGCCTGATGAGGACACCGATTGTATTGTGGTGGGCTACGATACGGAGCTTACCTACAAAAAACTTTGGGATGTTTCTTACCTTTTGCAGACAAAAAAGGATATTCCCTATATCGCCACTAACCCCGACAGGGGCTGTCCCACGGAATTCGGTCTTGTGCCCGATTGCTTTGCAATGTGTGAAGCAATAAATTATGCGGCAAAGCGCCGACCGCTTTATATCGGAAAACCCGACGGTTTTATGATTGATTATTGCGTTGAGCGTTCTCCCTTTACAAAGGAGCAGACCGTGGTGATAGGCGACAGGCTTTATACGGATATTGCCTCAGGGGTGAATGCAGGTGTTGATACTATTTGCGTTCTCAGCGGCGAAAGCAGGTTGGAGGATATTGAAAAAAGCGAAATAAAGCCCACATATGTTTATAAAGATATAAAAGAGATTCTAAAAGATTTACAGGAGTAAAAAATTATGGAGTATGATGCGTTTGACGCGGGAATAGAGCTTGGGGGACTTAGAAATCGGGACGATATAAGACTTCTTGTTTGTTATTTATTGAAAAGTGTTGACACTCCCATGACAAGGCAGATGCTCAATGACGCCATGCAGGAGGACGGGCTTGCAAACTATTTTGAAGTCGGTCAGGCGATAGAGGAGCTTTTGAAAACAGGCAATATAACCGCAGATATTGCCGATGACGAAGAGGTTTTGTCCGTAACAGACAAGGGCAGAGAGGCGGCGGAGCTTTTGCAGACGAGCCTTCCGAAAACCGTACGGGAAAAGGCGGTTAACTCTGCAATAAGACTTACCACAAGAGCAAAAATTGAGCGTGAAAACAAAATTGAGGTAAAAAAAGAGGAAAACGGAGGGTATAATATCACCTTTACGCTTTTTGACCGTGATACGGAGCTTATGAAGCTTTCAATTTTTGTTGCCGACAGTCTTCAACTTGAACAAGTCAAGCAAAATTTCATTGACGACCCCGTAAAGGTATATTCAACCATTATCACATCATTAACGGTATGATTGAAAAAATAAAAAACGACCTTTTGTGGCTTGCTTTTACAAATCATTGTCCCTATTGCGGCTCTCTTTTGGGCAAGGACGAAAAATTATGTAAGAATTGCCTTGAAAATCTGCCTGTAATAAAGGGCGAAAGATGTACTTTTTGCGGTGCGGGTAAAGATAGGTGTTCCTGCAAAAAGCACAGGCTGAAATATGACGGCGTGATTGCGCCGTTTTATTATGAGGACGGTGTTTGTGAGTGCATACGCCGCCTGAAATTCAGAGGTAAGGATTTTGCGGCATATACTCTTGCTAAGGATATGGCGGAGTGCGTAGAGAAAGAATACGGCGGTATCGGCTTTGATTTTATAACATTTGTGCCCTTTTCTTTAAGGCAGAAGGCACAGCGACCGTATAATCAGAGCGAGCTTCTTGCGCAGGAGCTTTCGTCATTTACGAAAATTCCGTTAAAAAATTGTCTTGTGAAGCTTTACGATTCAAGCACTCAGCACGAAACGGAAAAGAACAAGCGCCGAGGAAATGTTTTCGGTATTTACGATGTTAAAAACGGCGCAGATGTAAGGAATAAAACCGTTTTGCTGGTAGATGATATTAAAACCACGGGCGCAACGCTTTCGGAATGTGCCGTGATACTTAAAATCAGAGGGGCAAAAGCAGTATATTGCGTAACTGCCGCCGTATCGGCAAAAAAGAAAAAGAACAGCACTTGACAATTTTCGTTAATGCTGATAAAATTATTGAAATCGAATATGAAAACGCTGTGAAAAAGAATAAGATTTGAATTTGTTGTTTTCAGAGAGCCGCCGGTTGCTGTGAGGCGGTACGGCAGTCAAATCGCCGTCGCTTTTGAGCGGTTTTGCCTAAGGATTTTTCTTTTAAGCAAAAACGGCTTGCCACCGTTAAAGGGTTTTAAGCGGTCGCCCTGTGTGGCGGCAATTTGAGTGGTACCACGGAAGTCATTTCGCCTCATACAGTTTGTATGGGGCGTTTTTATTTGATTGGAGGAATTTTATGTCCAAGGAACTTGAAAAACAGTATAATCCTAAAAATGTTGAGGAAAGGCTTTACAAAACCTGGCTCGACAAAAAATATTTTCACGCCAAGCGTGAGGCGGGCAAGAAAACATATACCATCGTAATTCCGCCCCCAAACATCACGGGACAATTGCATATGGGACATGCGCTTGATAATACCTTGCAGGATATTTTAATCCGCTATCACCGTATGGCGGGGTATGATACGCTGTGGCTTCCCGGTACTGACCATGCGTCTATTGCCACCGAGGCAAAAATCGTGGAGGCAATGCGGAAAGAAGGCGTCACCAAAGAGGATTTGGGGCGTGAAAAATTCTTGGAGCGCGCGTGGGATTGGAAAGCACAATACGGCGGCAGAATTATTGAACAACTTAAAAAAATGGGCTCTTCCTGCGATTGGGACAGAGAACGCTTTACCCTTGACGAGGGTTGCAGTAAGGCGGTTAACGAGGTTTTCTGCCGTCTTTATGAAAAGGATTTGATTTACAGGGGCAACCGTATGGTAAACTGGTGTCCTTGCTGTAACACCTCTATATCCGACGCAGAGGTTGAATATGATGAAAAAGAGGGCAATTTCTGGCATCTCCTTTACACCGTTAAGGAAACGGGAGAACAGCTTGAACTTGCCACAACCCGTCCCGAAACAATGCTGGGCGATACAGCGGTTGCCATTAACGCAGAGGACGAAAGATATAAGCATCTGCACGGCTGTCATGTAATCCTGCCCTTGCTCAACAAAGAAATCCCCATTGTTTGCGATGAACACGCCGATATGACAAAGGGTACGGGCGTTGTGAAAATTACGCCCGCCCATGACCCCAACGACTTCGAGGTAGGGCAAAGGCACAATCTTCCCATTGTCCGCACCTTTACCTATGACGGTCACCTTACAGGCGCCGAGGATAAAAGAATTGCCGATGAGCTGATTGCAAGCGGCAGAGCGGCGGAAAACGAGCCCGAGGTTCTTGACTGCGGCAAATACGCAGGTATGACCACGATGGAAGCGAGAAAAGCCATACTTGAAGACCTGAAAGCCGGGGGCTATATTAAGGAAATCGAGCCCTTAAAGCACGAGGTTGGCACTTGCTACCGTTGCCACAGCACAATCGAGCCCATGGTTTCAAAACAATGGTTTGTGCGTATGGTTCCTCTTGCAAAGCCTGCTATTGAAGCGGTAGAAAAAGGCGAAATCAAATTCATTCCCGAAAGATTTACAAAGAACTATCTCAACTGGATGAACGGTACTCGTGACTGGTGCATTTCCCGTCAACTTTGGTGGGGACACAGAATTCCCGCTTGGTACTGCGACGATTGCGGCGAAACGACCGTTTCAAAAACGGCAGTTGATACTTGTCCGAAATGCGGCGGTAAACATCTGCATCAGGACGAAGATACGCTTGATACATGGTTCTCCTCAGCATTGTGGCCGTTCTCAACGCTCGGCTGGCCCGAAGAAACAGAGGATTTAAAGCATTATTATCCCACAAACACCCTTGTAACAGGCTACGATATTATCGGCTTCTGGGTTTCCCGTATGATTTTCTCGGCGCTTGAATACACAGGAAAAGTACCCTTCGATACAGTTCTCATTCACGGACTTGTCCGTGACGCGCAGGGCAGAAAAATGTCGAAGTCTTTGGGCAACGGCATTGACCCCTTGGAGATTATCGACAAATACGGTGCAGACGCTCTCCGCTTTACACTTGCCACGGGTAACAGCCCCGGAAACGATATGCGTTTCTCCGATGAAAAGGTTGAAGCCAGCCGTAACTTTGCCAACAAGATTTGGAACGCCGCCCGTTTTATCTTAATGAATCTCGGTGAAAACGAGCCAGCGCCCTATATTCCTGAAAATCTTGCGTTGGAAGACAAGTGGATTTTGAGCAAGTACAATGAGCTTGTAAAGGGAGTTACCGAGTCCCTCGAAAAATACGAGCTCGGTATGGCAGTACAAAAGCTTTACGATTTCATTTGGGATGTGTTCTGCGATTGGTACATTGAAATTGCCAAAATCAGACTTTCTTGTGAAGACGAAGAGCTTAAAAAGTGTGCAAAGGCAGTTCTCGTTTATGTAATGTCCAACACATTAAAGCTTCTGCACCCGTTTATGCCTTTCATCACCGAGGAAATTTGGCAAACACTTCCTCACGAGGGCGAAAGCATAATGATTTCCCCTTGGCCCGAATACAGCGAAAATCTCGTATTCCTCAATGAAGAGGCGGATATGGAAAAGATTATGACCGCTGTTAAGGCTGTTCGTAACCGCCGTGCGGAAATGAATGTTCCCCCCTCAAAGAAAGCACAGCTCAACATCGTAACAAAGGATACCGAGCTGTTCTCGGACGGTGCGAAGTTCTTTACACGCCTTGCGTCTGCCTCCGAAATCGGCGTTTCCGAAAAGGAAAGCGTGTTTAATCTTGAAGGAGCGGTAAGCGTTGTTACCGAGGCGGCAACAATTTATATCCCCATGGATGAGCTTGTGGATTTCAAGGCGGAGCTTGAAAGACTGGAAAAGGAAAAGAAAGCAGTTTTAAAGGAAATCGACTTCTTGAATTCAAAGCTCAACAACGCCAATTTTGTTGCCAAGGCTCCCGAAGCGGTTGTAAACGGCCAGCGTGAAAACCTCGCCAAGCAAACCGAAAAACTCAAAATGCTTGAAGAAAGCATAGCGAAAATTACCAATAAATAAAATGATACGGAAATACCTTCCCCTTGAGGGGAAGGTGTCACCGTAGGTGACGGATGAGGTGTTTATATGAATAAAACCAGTAATCCAAAACTAACAGCCAACGCACAAGAATTACGGAAAAATATGACCAAAGAGGAAAGAAATCTTTGGTACAATTTCTTAAAAGAATTACCTATCACAATCAACAAACAGAAAGTGATAGGTAATTATATTGTAGATTTTTACTGTGCGTCTGCAAAAATTGTAATAGAGCTTGACGGTTCACAGCATTTCGAAGAACAAGGCAAAAGGTATGATGAAAAAAGAGATGAATACCTAAAATCGTTGGGATTAACAGTTTTAAGATATTCAAATTATGATGTGAACACTAATTTTTACGGTGTGTGTACGGACATAATGAAACACATATCCACCTCATCCACCGCAAGCGGTCCCCCTTCCCCTCAAGGGGAAGGTAAAAAAT
>CAMGDG010000015.1 GCA_946041635.1 uncultured Clostridia bacterium | reverse complement strand
ATAAGGGCGAGGTAAAAGCACAGGAAAAATTCCATATAGTACTTTTGTATGCCAGTCTTTTTCATCAGTGCATCGCAGGTCCCATTGTACGGTATAAAGATGTTGAACAACAGCTTTTGTCACGGAAAACCTCACTTGACAGAATAAGTGCGGGTATTAACAGATTTTGCGTGGGACTTGCAAAAAAAGCAGTTCTTGCAAATACATGCGGCAAGCTTGTTGAAACGCTTATTGTGCCCGACAATGTGCTGAATACTGCCGAAGCCGTTTCTGTGATTTCATCAAAATCCGCATTATCTCTATGGCTTGGTATGCTGATGTTTTCCTTGCAGATTTATCTTGATTTTTCCGCATATTCCGATATGGCAATCGGTATGGGTAAAATGATAGGTCTTGATTATAAAGAAAACTTTGATTATCCGTATATTTCAAGGTCGGTTTCGGAGTTTTGGCGCAGATGGCATATTTCCCTCGGCTCTTTTTTCAGAGATTATGTTTATATTCCCTTGGGCGGTAACCGTAAGGGTAAAATGCGTACATATCTCAATTTGTTCGTTGTTTGGGCTCTTACGGGGCTTTGGCACGGAGCGAGCTGGAACTATGTACTTTGGGGATTGTATTTCTTTGTGTTCATCGCCCTTGAAAAAGCGTTTCTCGGTGAAAAGCTTAAAAAACTTAAAGTATTACCGAATATTTATTTGCTGATTGTAGTGTATTTCGGCTGGGTTTTGTTTAAATTTGAAAATATGAGCGCAATGGCGGCGGTCTTAAAGGGAATGTTCGGGTTAAATAATAACGGAATAATTAGCTTTGAAACCTCGACCGTGCTCAAAAGCAATTTTGTTTTTATAATTATATGCTTAATAGCCGTTTTGCCTGTAATTAAATATGCAAGTATGCTTCTGAAAAGCATTTCCGTTAAAAGCCGTGTGGCAATGGCGGCGTGGTCTGTAATTACAGTTGTTTCTCCCGCTGCGCTTATATTTATTTCATTGATAAACATAGTTGGAAGCAGTTACAATCCGTTCTTATACTTTCAATTCTGATAGGGAGCTTTAAAATGCGAAATGATAAAAAGATTAAAAAGAAAAGAATAGTTGTGTATTTGGCGCAAATGTGTGTGTTTTCTTTAACGCTTGCGGCGCTTACAATCACAGGACTTCTTATACCCTTGCGTCCTGAATATTCCGAATCGGAAAAAAGAAAATTAGCCGAGTTTCCCCAATTTACCGTAAAAAGCTTATTCGACGGCTCGTATTTCAAAGGAATCGGAGATTGGTATTCGGATACTTATCCGGGAAGAGAATTGCTTGTGGGGCTAAACTCCAAGATTAAAAGTCGCTACGGCATTTCAAGCGTAGAAATACACGGTGATGTGGTAGAGGGCGACGAAATTCCCGATGAGTATGTTCCTCCCGCCGAAGATGAAACAACAGCAAATACTACCGAAACAGAAGAGTTTGATGAAATTATCAAAGAGGTTGATACTCAAAGTCTTGGTGCGGTCTTTGTTGCAGGAAATGTTGGTTATGAGTATTACAATTTCAGCAAGGAGCAGGCGGACAGATACATTTCTCTAATGAATAAACAGGCCGCAAATCTTAAAGGAACGGCAAAGGTGTATTCAATGGTTGTTCCCACAAGCATCGGAATAACCTTGCCTGATAATTTTAAAAACACTATTAACAGTTCGGACCAAAAGAAGGCTATTGATTATATTTACAGCGGTATGAGGGATGATGTTTATAAGGTAAACATCTATAATACACTTATGTCCCACAGAAGTGAGTATATTTATTTCAATACCGACCACCATTGGACAACACTGGGCGCATATTATGCGTATGAACAGTATGCTGTGTCGTCAGGAATTGAATGTAAACCTCTCTCTGCGTATAAAAAGGCAGAATACAGCGGATTTTTAGGGAGCTTTTATAACGATACAGGGAAACTGCCGGAGCTTGAAAAAAATCCCGATACCGTTGTTGCGTATATACCGAATGAAAATGCAAAAATGGTGTATACAACCGCAAAGGGCGAAAAAATAAGCTGGCCTATTGTCAATGATGTAAGCTCCTATCCTCAATCAATAAAATACAGCGCATTTATAGGCGGCGATAATCCTTTTACCGAAATAACAAATCCCGATATTACCGATAATTCCTCGATTGTCGTAGTAAAGGAATCCTTCGGCAATGCGTTTGTACCTTTCCTTGTTGAGAACTATCACAAGGTTTATGTAATTGATTACCGATATTACACGGGGAGCGTAAGCGGATTTGCAAAGCAGAATAATGTTAAAGATGTTTTGTATATAAATAACATTTCTGCTACAAGAAATAAATCCCTTATAAATAAATTGCAAAATACACTTTAAAGCAAACCGGGCATTCTGCCCGGTTTTGTTGTTCTTAAACAAAAATATTCGGTGATATTCAGGATTTGTTCCTTGAAGCTCTTGACGATGCATCAAATAATTTTCAAAAGTACGAAAATGAGGACGGTTTCAAAAACTCAGATATAAAGACAGGGGACGGTTCTGTGTCTTACATAAAAATTTTCAAAGAAAAACAATATAAAAAAAGGAACTCAATCTGTTCCGCCTGCTACAAAAAGTAGCTTGCAGCGGGGCTCAAGTTCCTCTAACAACAGCGTATCACAAGAAAACACTACTGTCAATAATAATTCTATGTAGAAAGGTGTTAAAATTTCACATACCTATACGAGAAAGACGGGGGACGGTTCTCTGTCTTAGGGAAAAGCAATTAAAGACATAGAACCTTCCCCTGTCTTCCTGAGTTACTTGGCGAGAATTAGCGCTTACAGAAAGAGAATAACCGGTTTAAAGATAAAAACGAATATCTTTCAAAATTCAAGAAAAAAAGAAGCGATGAGAATTCCAGAGGGAACGAAAGTTCCAATATCTCTCTGCGTGACTCAATCACTTCTAACAATAGCGTACCACAAGAAAACACTACTGTCAATAATAATTCTATGCAGAAAGGCGTTAAAATTTCACATACCTATACGAATATCTTTTCTTGCAAAATCATATTAGTTAATATCTTATTTTATTAGCATATGATTTTACAGGGAGGTTAATCTTTTTGAAAGATTTAGTTGAGGAAAGAGCTTCAATGTTGGGTGAATATATCGTGGAGAACGGTTCAACCGTGCGTGCCGCGGCAAAGGTTTTCGGAATAAGTAAAAGTACGGTACATATGGATGTTTCCCAAAGACTTCAACGGGTTGACCCGTGTCTTTACGGACAGGTTCGCAAGGTGCTTGAAGTAAATAAAGCACAGCGGCACATAAGAGGAGGTATGGCAACAAAAGAAAAATACTTAGGCAAAAAATAATATCGGTTTAATACATATATATTTTTAATAAATCACTTGAATTTTTACACCGTTAGTGTATAATATTATCTGTTGAATTTTAGGTATATATCACTTGAAAGGTGGACAAATAAGTGGCTGATGAGAAAAATCTCTTTGTTGACCTTGAGCATCAGGTAATGGAGCTTTGGGAAAAAGAGAAGTATTATGACAAGCTTGTCGCAAAAAATAAGGGTAATAAAATGTTCCGTTTCCTTGACGGACCTATTACCGCCAACAACCCCATGGGTATTCACCATGCATGGGGCAGAAGCATAAAGGATATTTTTATTCGTTATAAGTCAATGCAGGGTTACGATTGCCGCAGACAAAACGGCTTTGACTCGCAGGGACTTTGGGTAGAGGTCGAGGTTGAAAAGGAACTCGGCTTTGAAACTAAAAAGGACATTGAAGAGTACGGAATGGACAAGTTTACAAAGGCTTGTAAGGACCGTGTAAAGCATTTTTCGGGAATAATCACAGAGCAGTCAAAGCGTCTCGGTCAGTGGATGGATTGGGACAATTCATACTATACAAACACCGATGAAAACATCGGCGGTATATGGTATTTTCTTAAAAAATGCGATGAAAACGGTTGGATTCAGCGTGAGTATAAGCCCATGCCCTGGTGTCCGAGATGCGGAACATCCCTTTCGGAGCATGAAATGACAGGCTCATATAAGCTGATGACTCATAATTCCGTTTTCTTTAAGCTTCCCATAGAAGAAATCGATTCAAAAATACTTGTCTGGACAACCACTCCGTGGACTCTTTCTTCCAATGTTGCCTTGGCTGTTAATCCCGATATTGATTATGTTGAGGTTAAGGTGAAAAGTGATGAGCAAACACTAATTCTTGCAAAAAATGCAATTAAGTATTTGGGCGACGATAAGGTTGAGGTTGTAAGAGCATTAAAGGGCGAAGAGCTTGTAGGTCTTCACTATGATACTTGCTTCCCCGATATTCCTGCACAGGCAGGTATTGAGCATAAAATCGTTGCTTGGGAGGATGTTGCCGCCGATGAAGGTACAGGCGTTGTCCACATTGCCCCCGGCTGCGGTGTTGAGGACTTCGAGCTTGGCGAAAGACTCGGTCTTCCCAAGGTTATGCCTATCGACGATATGGGAATTTATCTTGACGGCTTCGGCTGGATGACAGGTAAAGACAGTCACACAGTTGCCGACGAGGTGTTTGACCACCTCAAAGCGGATAATAAGCTTTACAAAGTTGAACCCCATGAGCATAGCTATCCTGTTTGTTGGCGCTGTAAGTCAGAGGTCGTGTTCCGCCTTGTTCCCGCATGGTATATAAGAACCGAGGAATTGAAGCCCAGACTTATGAAAGCGGCAAATTCAGTTAAATGGGAGCCCGCTTCAAACGGAAAGCGTATGAACGACTGGCTCACAAATATGGGCGACTGGAATATTTCAAGAAAGCGTTACTACGGCATGCCGTTGCCTTTCTATCCCTGCGACTGCGGTCATGTAACGGTTGTTGGCTCCCGTCAGGAGCTCCGTGATTTGGCAGTTAACCCTGAAAAGGTGGACGCATTGCCCGAGCTTCACAGACCGTGGGTGGATGAAATTCAGATTAAATGTCCCAAGTGCGGTAAGCCCGTTTCCCGTGTTTCCGAAATCGGCGATGTTTGGCTTGACGCAGGTATTGTTCCGTTTTCAACCTTCGGATATTTCTCCGATAAAGAGCAATGGAAAAAGAATTTCCCCGCAGAGTGGGTTACAGAAATGCACGAGCAGGTTCGTCTTTGGTTCTATTCAATGCTGTTTATGAGCGTTGTTTTAGAGGACAGAGCCCCTTATGAGCGCGTTCTTACAAACAGCACCGTAGTTTCTGAGGACGGTACAAAGTTCTCAAAAACAGGCTTTATGATTAAGTTTGACGAGGCGGCCGAAAAAATCGGTGCGGATACTGTCCGTTATCTTTATGCAGGCGCTCCAAACTCAAATGATGTTCGTTTCGGTTATAATTTGGGTGACGAGGCAAGAAGAAAGATGCTTTCATATTGGAATATCTATACTTTCTTTGATACCTATGCACAGATTGATAAGCCCGATTTTACAAATTTTAAGCCCGATGCCTCTCTTATGACGCCTATCGATAAGTGGCTTATAGTAAGAACAAACGAGTTTATAAAGAAAGCGACTGCCAATATGGACGATTACAAGGTTTATGTTCTTGTAAAAGACTTTGAGCAGTTTGTTGACGATATTTCCAATTGGTATATCAGAACAAACCGTCGCCGTTTCTGGAAAACAGACGATGAGCAGGACAAAATGGTTGCGTATTGGACTTTGTTCACCGCTCTTAAAGCGTGCACACAGGTTATGGCGCCCGTAATTCCCTTTATGACGGAGTATATTTGGCAAAATCTTATCAGAAAGGTTACGCCGAATTGCCCCGAGTCAGTTCATTTAAGCGACTGGCCGCAGGTTGTTGAAGGCTTTGAGGATGACGGTATCATTGAAAAGACCGACCTCGCCCGTGAGGTTATTGCCGTTGCTATGCGCCTTCGTAACGAACAGCAAATAAAGGTTCGCCAGCCCTTGTCAAAGATATTTGTTTGCTGTGGCGGCGACAAGGCGGATAAAATCAAAACATTTGAGAAAAATATTCTCGATGAGCTTAATATTAAAGCTATTGAATATATTGATGACGCAGGCGTGCTTGAAGATAAGTTCTTAACTGTTAACTTTAAGGTTGCAGGCGCAGTATTGAAACAAAATGTAAATAAGATGAAACAAACCCTTGAATCTCTTTCCGATGACGAAATGAAGGCTCTTACCGATGCTGTTGTTGCAGGCGGCGAGGTTTTGGTTCCCGGTTGGGAGGAAAAATTTGACGGTTCGATTTTCACAGTTCAGTCAAAGACTAAAAAAGGTATTGTTTCAGCAGAGTTTGCGCAGGACTGTGTTGTCGCACTTGATGTTGTTCTCACAGATGAGCTTCTCCGTGAAGGTATTGTCCGTGATGTAATCCGTCAGTGCCAGCTTATCAGAAAAGAAGCCGGCTATCAGGTTGAGCAGCGAATTAAAGCCGCAGTTTCTGTTGACGATGAGTTTATTTTAAGCGCTCTTAATGATAAAAAGGACTATATTGCAAGTGAGCTTCTTGCTGATTCCATGGTAATTAACAGCGAAATCAGCGCAGACCTTACAAAGGAATTTTCAGTAAACGATAAAAAGATTGTTGTATCGGTAGTTAAAGGAGAGTAAAAAATGTTTCAGGTTACAAAAGATATGAACATCGGCGAAATTCTCGATAATGCAAGAGAAACAGTCCCGTTCTTCCTTAATTTGGGAATGCATTGCCTCGGTTGCCCCTCAGCAAGGGGTGAAACCGTTGAACAGGCTTGTATGGTTCACGGTGTTGATCCTGACGAGTTTGTAAAAGAAATCAACGAATTTCTCAAAAATAATAAGGAATAAGAATTTTGAGGGCGTAACATAGATTTTGTGTTACGCCCCTGATTTTCTATGGTGTTTTATGTTGAAACTTACAAATCGTTTACAGCTTGTTGCTGATTGTGTAAACCCGTGCATTTTTATGGCGGATATAGGCACAGATCACGCATATTTGCCGGTGTGGTGCTTGCAAAACTCCAAAGCGCAGTCAGCCGTTGCCGCCGATATAAATCCAAAACCGCTTTCAAACGCCCGAAAGACCGTTGAAGAATATGGGCTGGAGGATAAAATTAACCTCCGCTTGTCCGATGGGCTTAAAAATATTGCGCCCGATGAGGCGCAGGAGATTGTTGTTGCAGGAATGGGCGGCAATCAAATTGCAGATATGATTTTTGAAACCCCGTGGCTTCGTGATGAAAGCAAACACCTTGTATTGCAGCCAATGACGCATTTTGAAGATGTGCGCCGTTCTCTCTGCGAAAACGGATTTGTAATTGAATCCGAACAGACAACCGCAGAGGGTGAACGACTGTATCTTGTCATATCTGCTCGCTTTGCCGATAAAACCTGCTTTTACCCCGATTGGTATTATTATGCGGGGGAATTGCCCCACGGAAACCGTGAAACAGATGCTTTATTTTTAAAAAAGGTTATTGCCCGTTTGCAAAAGCGTGCAGACGCAATTAAAGAATCAGATAATAAAGAGTCAAATAAACTGTTCAAAATTATTGAGGAAATAGAAAATGAATGTAGGAAAAATTTATGATTACATAGACAGTATTGCTCCTTTCTCTGCTCAGGAAGAATGGGATAACAGCGGCTTACAGGTGGGTTCACGAACACAAGAGGTTAAAAAAGTGCTTATTGGATTGGACGCAACCGCAAGTTTAGTAGAGGAAGCAAAGAAAAAAGGTTGTGATTTAATTATTTCTCACCATCCTTTTATTTTTAATGCCGTGAAAAGTTTTGTTGAGCCTTCTCCTGCATTTATGGCGGCAAAGTATAATATTTCCGTAATTTCGGCTCATACCTCCTTTGACTGTGCTGTCGGGGGAGTAAATGATGTGCTGGCAGAGCTTGTTGGAGTATATAACACGAAACTTTCCGAAAATAAGCTTTTACGTATCGGCAAAACAGATTGTAAAACAGTACGCGATTTTGCATTAACCGTAAAAAATGCTTTAAACGCAGATGTTTTTTGTTCTCTGCCCGAAAAGGAAATTAAAAATGTTGCCGTTTGCGGCGGCTCTGCCGCAGAGTATATAGAAACGGCGAAAAACGAGGGTGCAGATGCTTTCTTAACCGGTGAGGTTAAGCATCATGAGATATTGGACGCTTGCGATTCGGATATTGCAGTCATTTGTGCAGGGCACTTTGAAACAGAGGTCCCTGCAATGCATGTCCTTTCGGAAAGGCTTAAAAAGCAGTTCCCCGAAATTGAATTTATTATTTCTGCGCAAACCTCACCGATTTACCATATTTAAAGAAAAGGATAATAAAATGGCACTTGACGGAATAACATTGGGACTTATAAAAAAAGAGCTTGAAGGCTATATAATAGGCGCAAAAGTGGAAAAAATACATCAGCCCTTAAAGAATGAGCTGGTGTTTATTTTCCGTACCCGAAACGGCGCTTACAGGCTGTTTTTTTCCTGTGACGGTCAAAGTCCACGAGTTCATTTAACAAGGTATGCGCCCGAAAATCCAAAAGTACCGCCCATGCTTTGTATGCTTTTCAGAAAACGGCTTGTTGGAGCGGTTTTAAAATCCATACGCCAGGTGCGCAATGACAGAATTCTTATTTTCGACTTTGACGGCACAACTGAAATAGGCGATAAAACCGAGTATCACTTAATATGTGAAATAATGGCTCAAAAAAGCAACATTATTCTTTGCGATAGTGATTATGTAATTCTTGATGCAGTTAAGAGAGTTGACGAAACAAAATCTTCTGTCAGGGAAATTTTACCGGGGCTTAAATACGAACAGCCGCCTTTTCAGGAAAAAGCAGACCTCTTGAATGATAATCTTGCAGAGCTTTCAAAAGAGATATGCAGTTCGGGGGGCAAAATGCTTTCAAAAGCAATCCTTGACCGTGTTGAAGGAATTTCCCCCATAGTTGCCCGTGAAATAGCGTACAGAACGGTTTTCGGCGATAAGCAATGCGATATGCTTTCAGCCCTTGAAAATGAGAGACTTAATAATGAGTTGCAAAATTTAAAAAACGAAATTACGGATAAAAACTCACCCCAAATGCTTTTGCGTGAGGATGAAACACCGTTTGATTTTTCTTTTACAGATATCAGACAATACGGCAACTCATTATCGAAGAAAAATTACGATACTTATTCAGAATTACTTGATGATTTCTGCTTTGAGCGTGACAGGCAATTAAGAGTAAAGCGACGAGCAGCCGATTTGTTCAAAATTTTAAATAACGCAGTAGAGCGTACCGCAAGAAAGATTAACAACAGGCGAGCTGAGCTTGAAAAAAGTGAAAACCGTGAAACTTTACGCATTTATGCCGAGTTAATTACTGCCAATCAATATAAACTTACAGAAAAATCGTCCGAATATATTGTTGAAAACTATTATGACAATAACAATTCAATTAAAATCCCCGCAAATCCCGCTTTGACTGCACAGCAAAATGCACAAAAGTATTATAAAGAATATAAAAAAGCAGCAAATGCTGAAAAAATGCTCCATAATTTGATTGCAGAAGGGGAACAGGAGCTTGTATATCTTGATTCCGTTATTGATAATTTGTCGAGGGCGTATTCAGATAAAGAAATATCCGAAATTCGTGAAGAACTTGAAAAAGGCGGATATATAAAGTCAAAACACGGAATTAAAGGGAAAAAAGAAAAGCCCTTGCCTCCGTTGGAATTTTTATCAAGCGACGGGTTTAAAATACTCGTTGGCAGAAATAATATTCAAAATGATGTCCTCACATTGAAAACCGCAAAAAACTATGATATGTGGCTTCATGTGCAAAAGCAGTCAGGCTCACATACGATAATTGTTTCGGATAAAAAAGAAATCAGCGAAACTGCAATTTACGAGGCCGCCTGCCTTGCCGCATATCACAGTAAGTCTGCCGATTCTTCTTCCGTAGCGGTTGATTATACCCTTGTTAAAAATGTTAAAAAACCAAACGGTGCAAAACCCGGTAAGGTTATATATAACACATACAATACCGTATATGTAACGCCTACAAGAGAGCTTGCAGAAAAACTTAACAGTAATAAAAATCGGGAAGCGTGATGCTTCCCGATTTTCTTTGTTCAGTTGTTTTCATTAGTCGAAAGTACTTCGTTTTCTCGGAAAAAAAGTGACAAGCACCAAATTCCTGCAAGAGCAATAACTGTGTAAATAATTCGGCTGATGATTGCACCTTGTCCGCCGAATATCCAGGCAACAATATCGAACTGAAAAAGACCGATTGAGCCCCAGTTGATTGCACCGATTATAACAAGAATTAAAGAAATTCTGTCAAGCATCATTTTCACTCCTTAATAACAGCAATTTTTTCAATGTAAAGTCGGATTTTTTGCCGCCTTTATCTTATCTGCACGATTATTATGAGTAATTTTGCCGACAATTATACGAATTTTAAATTGGAAAAATTCAAATTATTTTAAATTTGCTTTTTGTTTCAAAATTTCTGCTTTGTCTGTTTTTTCCCACATAACATCAATATCTGTTCTGCCCACATGACCGTAAGCGGAAAGCTGTTTGTAAATGGGATTGCGCAGTTTAAGAGTATCAATTATTGCGGCAGGGCGCAAATCAAAAACTTCATTTACAATATCCGCAAGCAAGCTATCCTTGATTTTTCCCGTACCGAATGTGTCCACCATAACGGAAACAGGTCTTGCAACACCGATAGCATATGCTAACTGTATTTCGCATTTCTTTGCAAGTCCCGCTGCAACAATATTTTTGGCAACATATCTTGCGGCATATGCGGCAGAGCGGTCAACCTTCGTGGGGTCCTTGCCCGAAAATGCGCCGCCGCCGTGGCGTGAGTATCCGCCGTATGTATCAACGATAATCTTTCTGCCTGTAAGACCGCTGTCACCGGCAGGTCCGCCGATTACGAAACGACCTGTGGGATTGATAAAAATTTTTGTATTTTCATCAATAAGATTTGCAGGGATTATGGGATTTATAACATATTTTTTTATGTCGTCGCGGATTTTTTCAAGGGAAACATCTGCGCTGTGCTGTGATGATACTACGATGGCGTCAATCCTTACAGGCTTTCTCTCGTCATCGTATTCAACAGTCACCTGGGTTTTACCGTCGGGGCGAAGATAGGGGAGAGTGCCGTCTTTTCTGACCTTTGTGAGCTGAACCGAGAGCTTGTTTGCCATTGATATGGGCATGGGCATAAGCTCAGGAGTTTCATCACAGGCAAATCCGAACATCATACCTTGGTCGCCCGCACCGTTAAGGTTATATTCGTCGTCGTCGCCGTCCTTAATTTCAAGGGATTTGTCAACGCCCAAAGCAATATCGGAGGACTGCTTGTCCAGCGCTACAAGAACGGCGCAGGTGTTGCCGTCAAAGCCTTTTTCACTGCTGTCATAACCGATTTCGCAAATAGTATTTCTGACGATTTCGGGAATATTAACATTTGCTTTTGATGTAATTTCACCCATTACCATAACCTGACCTGTTGTGCAGGTTGTTTCACAGGCAACGCGTGACTGACTGTCCTGCGCAATCATTGCGTCAAGAATTGAATCGGAAATACGGTCACATATTTTATCGGGATGTCCCTCTGTAACCGATTCTGATGTAAAAAGAAATTTTGCCATAGTATTTTCGCCTCCAAAAAAATAAGCGCCCGATAAGGACGCTTTTAGAAAACCTTATCTTTCGGAAAATCCGCAGGAATTAGCACCTTGCTTTTAAAGCAGGTTGCCGGGCTTCAAAGGGCCGGTCCCTCCACCACTCTGCATAAGGATATATTCAGTTCTTTACTATTTTACCACAGATTTATATATTGTCAACTATATACCGTATTTTTTTACAGCTTTTTCGACAGCAAAATATACAGGATAGAAAGGTAAAACATTAAACGCCGCTTTAACAGTATTGAGCGCAGTTGAGCCCCAAACGCCTGCCCAATAAGCTTCACTGACAAGGGGTATTCCCATAAGTTTGAAGAAAATCGGCGTAAACACAATATTTGCGAGCCAGCCGAGTATAATTGAAACAGCAACGGTAATTACAGACGAGATAATATATGTTTTTGCGGAAAACCTGTTCTCTTTAAATACTTTTGCAAAAAGTTTTGTAAAAAGCGTCATTGAAAGTACAATTCCGCCGCCTATAATTACATTCATTATTTCTCCTATACCGAAAGTGGTTGTTTTTGCAAGGTGAATGATGTTTTTCACCACCTCAACAAGAACGCCGTAAACAGGGCCTAATGTGATACCTGTTATAATTGCGGGAAAATCGGAAAAATCAATCTTCATATAGCTTACTCCCGGAACGATTTGAATCTCGGGAAAAACCATATACACCACAGTTGAGATTGCCGCCATAACCGCTGTAAAGGTTAAGCCGAAAATCTTTTTGTTTCTTTTGTTTGACATAAAATCATCCTTTCATGTTGATTAGTTGCCAAACAGAAAAAGCCCCGCATAAAAATGCAGGGCAGGTGTAACGCAAAAATGTGTTGCATCTTCTTTCATCCGGACTATACCGTCGGTACGGGAATTGCACCCGATCAACCAAAATTGGCTCGTGGACTATACCACCGGTGGAGAATTTCACTCCGCCCTGAAGACAACTAATGTTAATTTGTATTTTGATTATATCACGGCATTATTTTTTGTCAATACTTTTTTCTTTAATTCCGAGCATTATTACGGCAATAATCATAATTATGGGGAAAACCGCACCGTATCCCAAGCCGTGCTTTATAGCCTCACCGTCGGCATAACCGCTTGAAGCCGCAATGGAAATGTAGCTTACCAGCCACGGACCGAAGGCACAGCCCAAATCGCCTGCAAGAGCGAGTATACCGAACATTGAGCCGCCGCCTTTCGGGAACATTCTTGCGGTAAGGCTGAAAGTTGCAGGCCACATTATGCTGACGCCCAATCCCGTAACGGCGCAAAACATAAGTGAAATTAACGGTATATTTACAAGGGAGGTTCCTATATAACAAACTGCGCAAAGTAGGGCGCAGGCGGTAAGAGCGCTTTTGATTTTAAGCTTTTCACCGTTAAAACCGAATGTTGTTCTTCCTATTCCCATAAATACTGCAAACAAGCAGGGGCCTAATAAATCTCCCGTAACCTTTGAAACTTTAAGTCCCGTTTCTGCAAAATATGAGGACCATTGTGACATAGCAAGCTCAGATGCGCCGGCACAAAGCATAATGATAACCGCAAAAATGAAATTGTAGGATAAAAGAAGCTTTCCGAGAGGCGTTTTTTCTTCTTTTGACAGAGTTTTTTCAAGTGGAACGGTAGAGAAATTTATTGAGTTAAAAAGCGGAATAAATGCCCAAAAAGCAGGAGCAATAAACCAATATTTTTCGCCGAAAACCTTAATCAGAAGGGTAGTAACAATTACTGTAAGCACTTGCCCCCAACAGTAAAAGGAATGTAGCAGGCTCATTTCCGATGTTTTCTTTTCACCCGGAATTGATTCAACAATAGGGCTTATTATAACCTCCGTCAATCCGCTGCCGATGGCGCACAGAATAATTGAAATTACAATACCCGTGTATGGATTAGGCAATACAATGGGTAAAACAGCCATACTTGCAAGGCCTAAAAATGTTACTGACTGTGACAATACGGACAAAATTCTGTATCCGATTTTATCAACGAATTTTACTGACGCCACATCAATAATTGTTTGTGTGATGAAGTTTATTGTTATCAGCACCGAAAGTCTTTCAAGGGTAATTTCAAATCTTTTGCTGAAAATAACAAAAAGCAACGGCGCCAAATTATTTATAACCGCCTGAACCACATATCCTGTGTAACAGGCGTATTTTGTGCTTTTATAAGTTCTTTGTTTCATTATACTCTCGTTACTATTATTTCTATATCTCCTGTAATTTTATATTTTCCGTAATTTGCGGGAACAAAAAGACTGTCGCCTTTTTTTATATCTGTTCCGTCAATTTGCCCGTTGCCTTCGGTAACAAGGAGTGATACAAAGGATTTATCGTCTGCCGAACCGATGTAATCCCTTGACACGCAAAGCTTTTCAACGCTGAACAGTTCACATTTTGTGAGCAATTGTTCCGAATATCCGTCAAAGCTTTTAAGCTTTCCCTCGGGCTCGGTTCCCCGTTCGGGAGGAGCGCATTTTGTCACATCAATCGCCTTGTCAATATGGAGTTCTCTCGGCTTTCCGTCGGCTCCCAATCTTCCGTAATCATAAACGCGGTAGGTGGTATTGGAGTTTTGCTGGATTTCTGCCAAAAGTATTCCCTTACCGATTGCATGGAGAGTTCCCGCCTCAATAAAGAATAAATCGCCTTTTTTAACTTTAACTTTGTTTACTGTATCAAGAAATGTGTTATCGGCAATTTTCTTTTTGAATTCCTCGCTTGAAATTTGTTTGTTAAAGCCGTAAATCAGCTCTGCGTCTTCATCACAGTCAAGAATATACCAACATTCCGTTTTGCCGTATTCCTTTTCAACTCTTAATGCGTATTCGTTGTCAGGGTGCACC
Organism: uncultured Clostridia bacterium; assembly: GCA_946041635.1. Lineage (GTDB taxonomy): Bacteria > Bacillota > Clostridia > Oscillospirales > Acutalibacteraceae > Fimenecus. The sequence continues at coordinate 9,293 of CAMGDG010000015.1, read as the reverse complement.
TGAACGGATAAATCGTTTTTTGCGTCAATAAGTTTTATGAGTATGGGAAAGTATTCAAATTTTTTCCCGTTTTCGCCTAAAAATTCAGGGTTGTCTTTAATTACTTCGCTTAATGTTTTACCCTTGTATTCACCGTTTAAAACGATGTTTTCACCGTCTTTGTGGCATGAAAGCATCCATCCCTCGGCAAGCTTTTCAAGAGGGGATTCAAAGCCGTATTCATCACGGAGCCTTGTTCCGCCCCATATATAGTCTTTAAATACAGGTTGAAGTTTTAAAATATCCATGGTATTACTCCTAAAAATCATATTACCGTAATGATACCACGGATTTAATTTCTTTTCAACTTAATACGGATTTTTTGTATTGTTTATTACTGCATTTTATGATAAAATTACTGCAAAAGGGGAGATACAGTTATGAAAAACAATGTGATATTCTATTTTTCCGATCAACAAAGGTATGATACTGTTACAAAGGAAATTATGCCTAATTTGATAGATTTCGCAGAAGACGGAACATTTTTTGAAAACTGTTATACCTGTCAGCCTGTATGCGGACCTGCAAGGGCATGCTTACAGTCGGGAGTTTATCCGACAGAATGCGGTTGCCACATAAATGGGATACCTCTTCCCGATAATACAAAATCTTTGGCTGATTACTTCAATGAAAACGGCTATGATACCGCTTATATAGGAAAACTTCATTTGTCAAGCGGGAAAAACGGCGGCGAAAACATAAAATGTGAAACAACTCCCATACCGAAAAACCGTTTATGGGGATATAATTATTTCAGGGGTGCCGATGTACTTGAATTTACCTCTCACGGTTATGACGGATATATTTTTGATGAGAACGGCAAAAAGATTGATTTTAAAGGCTACCGTGCCGATAAAATTAACGATTTTGCATTGGAATACATAAACAATCACAGCGGTGAAAAACCGTTCTTTATGTTTATTTCTCAGCTTGAACCCCACCATCAGAATGACAGGCACCGTTTTGAAGGTCCGAAAGAAAAGGTTGAAAAATATAAAAAATATCCGATTCCGGACGATTTATCTTTTCTTAAAGGAAATTATAAAGAGATGTACCCCGACTATCTCGCCGCAATCGAAAGCCTTGACGACAACTTCGGCAGGCTGATTGCGTGCCTTAAAGAAAAAGGGATTTATGAAAATACAACGATTATATATACCTCCGACCACGGGTGCCATTTTAAAACGAGAAATTCGGAATATAAACGAAGCTGTCACGATTCATCTATCCATACGCCCTTGGTTATTAAGGGCGAGGGCTTTAAAAAAGGCATACATGACGACCGTTTGGTAAGTCTTGCCGATTTGCCGGCAACTATATTAAGTGCGGCAGGAATATCGGTACCCGATTATTATCAGAGCGTCGCCGTTCAGGACGACAGTGAGCGTAATTGCGTGTTTATACAGATTAGTGAAAGTCAGTGCGGCAGAGCAATCAGAACTAAACGGTACACATATTCCGTTACAAGTAAAAAAATACTTTCTTCCCATTCAAACATTTATTTTGAGGATTTTCTTTACGATAACGAAAAAGACCCTGCGCAGAAGAATAATCTGATTAAATCCAAAGAGTATAACGGCGTAAAAACAGAAATGAAAAACCTGTTACTTGAACAAATCGAAAAAATTGAGGGTAAGCGGCCTAAAATACTTCCCTGTATTTATGCCAAAAAGAAATAATTTGGTTTATTATTTGTGCTTTTATGCAAATTTGGCTTAGTTTTTCTTTACTTTTTCATCAAAATGCAGTTTTTTTATTATTCACTTGCAAATTTCTGTTTATTGATATAAAATGTAACGAGAATAAACTTGGAGGTCATTTAATTGCAGTATAAACAAATGAGTAAAGAAGAGCTTATTTCGCTTAAAAATCAGCTTTTAAAAACTTATGATGAATTTAAAGGAATGGGCTTATCGTTAGATATGTCGAGAGGTAAGCCGGGTTCCGATCAGCTTTCACTCTCCGCCGATATGCTCAATATAATCTCTTCATCGGAGGATTGTAAAGCAGAAAACGGATTTGATTGCAGAAACTACGGTGTTCTTGACGGAATACCCGAATGTAAAAAAATGTTTGCCGAGCTTTTAAGCGTTGAGCCTGAAAATATAATTGTAGGCGGTTCTTCAAGCCTTAATTTGATGTATGATTATTTAAACCAATGTATGTTCTTGGGTGTTGCAGGCTGTGAGCCGTGGAACAAGCAAGGAAAAGTAAAATTTATCTGTAATGTTCCCGGATATGACAGACACTTTGCAATTACGGAGTTTTTCGGAATTGAAATGATTTCCGTTGAAATGAAAAATGACGGTCCCGATGTTGAGAAAATTGCAGAGCTCGTCCGTGACCCGATGGTTAAGGGTATGTTTTGCGTACCGAAATATTCCAATCCCAACGGTGTAACATACAGCGATGAGAAGGTAAAAGCCCTCGCCTCATTAAAGCCTGCCGCAAAAGATTTCAGAGTTATCTGGGATAATGCTTATATAATTCATGAGCTTACCGATAAACCTGACGAGCTTTTGAATATTTTTGACGCATGTAAGGAATACGGCACTGAGGATTATTTTGTGGAGTTTACTTCAACCTCAAAGATTTCATTCCCAGGCGCAGGCGTTTCCGCAATTGCAGCTTCAAAAAACAATGTTGCAGAAATTAAAAAACGCTTGAATTTTCAAACTATCAGTTATGACAAGCTCAATCAGCTTCGTCATGTTAAATATTTTAAAAATGTTGACGGTATCCGTAAGCATATGAGCCGTCACGCAGAGATAATAGCACCGAAATTCAATCTTGTGCTTGAAATGCTTGAAAAGGAAATTGCTCCCTGCGGAATAGGTGAGTGGGTGAATGCAAAAGGCGGCTATTTCATAAGCTACAATACCACTGTGGGAAGCGCAAAAAGAATAGGCGAGCTTTGCAAAGAGGCAGGGCTTGTGCTTACTACTGTTGGTGCAACTTATCCATACGGCATTGACCCGCAGGATAAAAATATCAGAATTGCCCCCACTTATCCGTCATTAAAAGACCTTGAAAAGGCTATGGAAATTTTCTGCCTTTGTGCAAAAATAGCGGCTTTGGAAGCCCTCATATAACGGAGTAAAAATGAGTAGCTGTATTGAAAATAAACAGTCAAATAAGCCTTTCGTTTCCGCTGTTATCGTATCTGCGGGGAGTTCTTCCCGTATGGGTGGAGTAAATAAGCAATTCCTTGATTTAAACGGATTGCCTGTAATTGCCCGCTCAATTTCAGCGTTTCAAGAAAACGGTTTGATAGATGAAATTATTATAGTTACCCGTGGATGTGATATTGAAAAGATTTCTTGCTTAGTCAAGCAGAATTCTTATACAAAGGCATCTCAAATTGTTGTCGGCGGCTCAACACGGCAGGAGAGTGTTTTAAACGGAATATATGCCTGCTCTGCCGACTGTGAATTTATTGCAGTTCACGACGGCGCAAGACCGCTTGTTACACAGAAAGTAATTTCCGATACAGTATGCAACGCTTTTAAGTACCTCGCCGCCGCCGCCGCGGTTCGGGTTAAGGATACCGTTAAAACGGTTGATGCCGACGGATTTATTACCGCAACTCCTGACCGTACTTTTATGCGTTTTGTGCAAACGCCGCAGGTCTTTGAGAAAGAACTTTATCTGAATGCAGTCAATTCAGTTGCTGACAGCAGCGGATTTACCGATGACTGTATGCTCATTGAGGCTTTCGGGAAAAAGGTCTTTTTAACCGAAGGCGAATATGAAAACATTAAAATTACTACTCCCGAGGATATTTCCTTTGCAAAAGTGTTTCTTGACAGGAGGAAAAACCATGATTAGAATCGGTCACGGCTATGATGTGCATAAGCTTACAGCGGGCAGAAAACTGATATTAGGCGGAGTCGAAATAGAAAACGGAGGAATAGGTCTTTTAGGTCATTCCGACGCAGATGTTTTGCTCCATGCGATTTCAGATTCACTTTTGGGTGCATGTGCTCTCGGCGATATAGGAAAACATTTTCCCGATACCGATGAAGCCTTTAAGGATGCCGACAGTTTAGAGCTGTTAAAAAAAGTCGGAGAAATTATTGCAAACGGCGGATATAAAATCAACAATGTTGATGCAACAGTCATTGCACAGGCTCCAAAGCTTTCTCCGTTTATTGAAGAAATGAGAAATAACATTGCAAATGCTCTTGAAATCAGCATTGATCGGGTAAGCGTTAAAGCCACAACCGAGGAAAGACTCGGGTTTACGGGAGCAGGCGAGGGCATTGCCGCCCACAGTGTTTGCCTTGTTGAGGAAACAAAAAGAATCAAGTTTATATAATATTTTTTTAAGCCGTCTTTTATAGGCGGCTTTGCTTTTGTCAAAAAAATTCCGACGGCATATTATATATCGGGTGGTGGTTACAATGAATAAAATTATATTCAAGTTTTCCTCCGTGACATATGCCTTAAAAGGAAAGGAAATTGCAGAAGGTCTCGGAGGTAAAGCAGTTGTCAGAAAAAACCCGCATCCCTCAAAAAAAGAAGGCTGCGGTTACAGCCTGACGGTAAACGGTAACATTGACAGAATTATTACCGCATTTGACTTACACCGAGTTAAATATCTGAGTTATGAGCTGATGTAAAATGATTTATCTTGATAACAGCGCAACAACTTTTCCAAAACCTCGGTCTGTTATGAAATCTGCCGAACAGGCATATTTTAAATACGGCGCAAATTCAGGCCGCAGTGCATATGATATGGCTGTTGCAACATCGGAACAGCTTTATAAATGCCGAAAAAAGCTTGCTTCTTTTTTCTCTGCTCCGTCGGCTGAAAATGTTATATTCACTTATAACTGTACGGCGTCTTTAAATATGGCTATAAAGGGAATTGCCCGTAAAGGCGGTCATTTTATTATTTCCGATTTGGAGCATAATGCGGTTCTTCGTCCTTTGGAAAAGTTAAAAAAGGACGGTTTTTGTGATTATTCAATTGCAAAGGTTGAATCGGAAGACAAACTGACCGTTCAAAATTTTCGAAATTCTATAAGAAAAAATACGGTCGCAATTATATGTACCGGCGCTTCCAATGTTTTCGGAATTGCTCCGCCGATTAAAGAACTATCGGTACTTGCGCATAAATATAATCTTTTGTTTATCGTTGACTGCGCGCAGACTGCGGGTGTTATGACTGTTGATATGAAGAACGACGGTATTGATATTCTGTGCTGTGCAGGCCATAAAGGATTATACGGTCCGTCAGGCACCGGATTGATGGTTTTGGGAGATGATGTTAAGCTTAACACAATAATTGAGGGCGGTACAGGCAGTAACTCAGCAAGCGGAAATCAACCTGATACTTTGCCCGATAAGTTTGAAAGCGGAACACCGAATATTTCAGGTATTCTCGGACTTTCCGCCGGTATAGATTTTTTGAACAAAGTTGGTACGGAGAATATATACGAACACGAGCTTTCAATCGTGAGGTATATTCAAAATAAACTTTGTGAGAACCCGAGCATTGTTTTATATACTGACTTAAACAACAGCAAAATCAAGTTTTCGCCTATTATTTCCTTTAACATCAGCGGGAAGCACAGTGAAGAAACAGCCTACCTTTTATCAGAAAACGGTATAGCTGTGAGAGCGGGTATGCATTGCGCCCCTCTTGCACACAGAAAAATGCACACGGAGGATACGGGAACCGTGAGAGTTTCTCCGTCATATTTTACAAGAAAAAGTGAAATAGATTTTTTTATAAATTCTGTTAATAAAATTGCAAAATAGAATAAGTTGTGATACAATATATTGTGATTATATATATCCGTAACAAATTTTGGTGTTATTACGGATTTTTTGCAATATATTGTATTTTTTTGGAAAGCGTGAGATGATGATTTTATTATCCTTCAGTGAAAATTTTGAACAACTGAAAAAAGCACTTTTCTCTTTTGATAGGTTCAGCGACCTGCTTGATGTGCTTTTAGTAGCTTTTGTTATTTACAGTGCAATTAAACTGATTCGTGAAACAAGAGCCATTCAGCTTGCGAAAGGCGTTGTTTTGCTTGCACTTTTGTATCTTGGGGTAACTGTTCTCGATATGCAGGCGAGCCAGTACATTATGAGCTTCGTTTTCGGCAACCTGTTCTTAATACTGGTTGTTATTTTCGCTCCTGAATTAAGACATGCCTTGGAGAGCGTCGGCAGGAGCTCGGTTTCAAACATAAGTTTTCTTAATTTTAAAAACCGTGACGAGTATTTATTAAAAGAAGCCGTTGAAAACTCAATAAACTGTGTTTGTAAGGCGTGCGCCGATATGAGCGATAAAAAAATAGGAGCGTTGATTGTCTTTGAAAAAGAAACAATACTCGGAGACATTATAAAAACAGGAACGCTTGTTGATGCAAAGGTTACGGTTGAAATTATAGGCAATATTTTCTTTCCGAAAGCTCCCATGCATGACGGAGCTGCCGTAATTAAAGACGGCAGAGTTGTTGCGGCAGGCTGTATTCTTCCGCTTACGGGAAATAATAATATAAGCAGTGATTTGGGTACAAGACACCGAGCCGCAATCGGCATGAGCGAGAACAGCGACGCTATTGTTGCCGTTGTTTCTGAGGAAACGGGTGCAATTTCCGTTGCAGAGAAAGGAATACTCAAAAGAAATATTTCCGACGGTGATTTAAGAGAAATTCTTATGAAAAACTTTATCCGTAATTATGACAAACCAAAAAATATGAGCAAATTTAAAGGATTTTTCAGAGGTAGCAAAGATGAAGAATAAAGATAAGAACAAAACGAAATTTTCATTGTCTGCTCTGCTGAACAACAATCGGATTCTTATGGTGATTTCTCTCATAATTGCCTTTGGTGTTTGGATTTGGGTGGCGATTGAAAAAAGCCCTGAGGTACAAAAGGTTGTTTCGGGCGTTCCCGTAAGTATCAATATGTCTAATTCCATTCCTCAACATCTCGGATTGCAGATTTTCGGCGAATCGGAATTTACCGTTGATGTGAGTGTTACAGGCAAAAAATATGTATTGTCTGCACTTGACAAGAATGATATTGTTGTTGAAGCAAATTTGAATTACGTTGACAGTCCCGGAATAAAAACGCTTCAACTGAAAATAAGCCCGAAAAACGAATCGGACGATTTTGTAATTACTTCATCATCATCAAATTACATCGAGGTGTATTTTGATACTTATAAGGAGATAGAACTGCCATTGAATGGTGAAATCTCTTCAAATCTTGAAACAGTTGTTCCCGACGAATGTCTGCTCGGCGATATTGTGTTTTCCAAGCCAACCGTTAAGATTTCGGGACCTGCCACCGAGATAAACAGAATTGTTAAGGTCAATGCAACTGTTTCTGTTGATTCCGTTCTTGAAAAAACAACTACATTTGACCCTGAAATCACACTTGTTACAAATGACGGTTCTTCTCTTCAATATTCAAAAATAATTACTGAAAACGGCGATATTACAATGACGGTTCCCGTTCTCAAAATTATGACGCTGCCTACTCGCGTTGAATTTAAAAATGCGCCGTCATACTATGTGTCAAATCCGTTAAGTTACTCTGTTTCGCCGTCTTATGTTAAGGTGGCTGTGCCGGTTGACGCAGTTGAAACCACAAAGTATTTTATAGTGGATTCCATTGATTTTGCCGATATTTCCAACAGTATAAATACTTTCAATATTGACGCTTCGTCAATAAGTTCATTTAAGATTATGGATGAGTCGGTTAAACGATTCAGAGTGCGTATAAATGCGTCTGATTTGTCTGCCAAGACCGTAACTGTGCCTGTGTCGCAAATTAGAATTAACAATTCTCGCAGTGATTTTACCGTTAAATCCGTACAGGACCGTGACATTTCGGTAACAATTATCGGAACTGCGGAAGCTATTGAAAAAATTTCGGCTGAAAATATTTTAATTGAAGTTGATACAGCGGACAAAACAATTTCCGGTGACACAAAAGTGATTCAGGGAAAAGTTGTAATATCCGATGACGGAGCTTGCTGGGCTTCGGGAAAATATGATGTAAAAGTAACCGTATCTGCGGTTGAGTAAAGGGAGCGTGGCAGATAATGAAAAGAGTTTTAATTGTTTCGATTGTAATTATTATCTGCCTTTCTTTTTCAAGTTGCAGTGTTGATATTTCTTCCGTTGAAGGGCTTATGCGCCCGCCGAAACTAAGCGGTGAAAACAGTTTGCTTCAAGATGCGTTTGAAAAATCATTTAATGGGGATAATTCCGCCGTTCTTAAAACTCCCGTAAGCGGTGAAAACCGTTCCTCTTTTTTGTATTTTGACCTTGACGGCGACGGCAACAAGGAAGCTTTTGTGTTTTATTCAGACCCGTCAATTGATGAAAATGCCTGTGTAGGTATATTTAAAAATTCGGATAATAATTGGAAGCTCGTTTCAAGCATCAAGGGCAACGGCGAAGAAATTTTTGAAATAAACTTTGCAGATATAAACGGTGACGGAAACTTTGAAATTGTAATTTCATGGGTATATATGAATACCAATCAGAATGAAAATACATCGTCGTTTACAAATTCGGGCGACAGGATAATGTCTGTTTACAGTTACAGCGGCAGTTCAACCGCTCTTATTACTTCCCAGCCGTTTTCAAAAATGATTGTAGGTGATTTTAACGGCGATAAGAGCGATGAATTATTTCTTGTATCCGTTGATTTATCAAATTCAGTAAAGAAAACAAGCGGGAAAATCCTCGGCTTCGATTCTGATTATGAAATTGTATATAACCGCACTTTTAGTCTAACGGGAATGATAGATGTTTTAAACATCGAGAAAGATACGGTTTTTTATGACGGCGAAAAGCACACAAGAATTTTCGTTGACGGCGGAATCGGCGAAACAGCAGTTATAACCGATGTTGTGGATATTTCACATAATGACTTTGAGATTACATTGCCTCTTTATGAAACAAATATTTCCGAAAAACCGCTTACTGTCAGAGATGTTTCTACTTTAAGTACGGATATTGACGGCGACGGTGAAATTGAAATCCCTACTGTTGAAAATTTACCGTACAGTTCGGTTATAAATAACGAAAGCAGTCGAAATTTAAGTCTTACGGTATGGTCAAAGGTTGCGAACGGTGAGCTTGTAACGGAATATAAATGCTTGATGAACAGTTTAAACGGTTATATGTTTATTTTCCCCGAAGAATGGATAAACAGCATAACGGCCGTGTATAACAGCGATAATGCTACATTGCGGTTCTATGAAGTTGACGAAAGCG
>CAMGDG010000014.1 GCA_946041635.1 uncultured Clostridia bacterium | reverse complement strand
TTACGGGGATTGAGCGCAACGGCGATGTGGTAAAGATGATTTCGTATGCTCCCACATTTGCAAAGGTTAATGCCCAGTGCTGGGATGTAAATCTGATTTGGTTTGATTCTCAACAGGTTGTATATACGCCCGATTACTTTGTGCAAATGCTCTTTGCAAACAATTACGGCACCCATTATATCACAACGGATTTTGATAAAACGGAAGACGGAATTTACAGCTCCGTAACCGTGGATAAGGACGAAGAGGTTATATATGTTAAGCTTGTAAACAGCTCGGGCAAAAATCAAACGGTAGATATAAACCTTGAAGGCTTTGAAAATGCCAAAAACCCCACCGTGCAGTATATGTCCGAAACCTTTAAGGCGGCATGCAACGAGGCGGGGGAGAGGATTAAGGTTGCACCTGCTCAAAAAGCTTTAAGCATCAAAAATAATTCCGTAAAATATGAGATGGGCGGACTTTCCGCAAGCGTTATACGAATTCCTTACGGTAATAACGACGGTTCCGGGCTTTACACTCTTCCCGATTTCGGTATTATAATGCCATATATTCACCCCGTAATCGAAATTGCGGTTCCCTGCGTATTCGGGCTTGTTGTTGTTTGCGCCGCCGCAACGGTTTTCGCATTAAAATTTAAAAATTCTCATAAGAGAAAACAAAAAGAAAAATAATCGGAAAAACATAGAGAACTCCGCATGGATATCCAAATTCCTGCGGAGTTTTATTTTTTAAGATTTGGTTAAGATATGTTAAAAAGAATAAAAAGGTGTTGACAAAATGGGAATGTTGATATAATATGAGAGTGTAACAACTGTGATATTACAAATAGCACAGTAAACAGGAGGTGATGCCGTTGAATATATTTATTGATTATCATAGCCGAACACCCATTTATGAGCAGATAAAGGAACAGATTGTTCTTGATATAAATAGGGGAGTTTTAAAAGCGGACGAACAGCTTCCGTCACTCAGGCAGATGTCTGCACAGCTCGGCCTTAATATTAACACCGTAAAGCGGGCGTTTTCGGAGTTGGAGGCGCAGGGTATAACTTATTCCGTTGCGGGTAAGGGCATTTTCATAAATGCGGACGCGCAGAAAAACAGTATGTATCTTCAACAGGCGTTAAATGATGTTAAAACGGCGGCGATTAACGCAAAGACGATGGGAGCCGACCGGGAACAGCTCTTGACAATCATCAATGAACTTTTCAAAGGAGATGAAAGCAATGATTGAATTTAAAAATGTTACAAAAAAATTCGGCAGTTTCACCGCCGTAGAGGACATTTCCTTTAAGGTGGAGCCTTCATCAATCTACGGGCTTATCGGGTACAACGGTGCCGGTAAAACAACGCTTTTAAAAACGGCGGCGGGCATTTATAGGCCCGAGGGCGGCTGTGTAACAATGGATAATCAAAACACCTTTGATAATCCGGTTATAAGAAAAGGTATGTTTTATATTCCCGACGATTTGTATTTCCCCATGAATTCGTCGATTAAGAGCATGGCGAAATTCTATGCGGATTATTATCCCAATTTCAGCTTTAAAACACTTGATAATCTTATTGAGGTTTTCGGTCTTGACCCCAAAAAGAAAATCAGAGGCTTTTCAAAGGGTATGCAAAGGCAGACAGAGATAATTTTAGCCCTTGCTTCCCGTCCCCGCTTTATGCTTCTTGATGAAACCTTTGACGGCCTTGACCCACAGAAAAAGGAAACTACAAAAAAGCTTTTTGTTGAGTATGTTGCGGAAAGTGAATGTTCTCTGATAATTTCTTCCCATAACCTGCCCGAGCTTTCCGATTTGTGCGATAATGTGGGGCTCATAAACGGTAAACACCTTACAATGGACTGTTCTGTTTATGATATTTCAAGTAATTACAGCAAATTCAGGCTTATATTTAACCGTGACATTACCGAGGAGGATTTTAAAGATATTCAGTATAAATCCCTTGAAATCGACGGTAAAATCGCAACGGTTATATTTGATAAGAATTCCCAGGAGCAAAAAGAAAAGCTCAACGCACTTCTTCCCATGGCTATTGATGAATATAAGCTTACCATGGAAGAGGTATTCTTAAATGAAATGGAGGAGAAAAAGTATGACATCACAAAAATCTTTGAAAAATAATGCCCGCACAAAGGACTTTTTAAGAAGTTTAGCGGACAGCTGGATTTTTCCCGCTATTGCTCTGATTGTACTTTTCTTTATCTCAACATACCCCGTAATTAAATATGTTACCTCCGAACAGTTCGTTATGAGCAAGGTGCATAATGAGATTTCAGTTTTCTTAACAGAAGAAGCAAGTTATTTTTTAGCCTTTTCGTATTTAACTATCGGAATGGTAATGTGCGGAATAATGACGGCTGTCCGTCTGTTCTCATTTATGATGCGCAAAAACCGGACAAATGTGTATTTCAGCATGGGCATTTCAAGGCTGTCCCTCTATTTTAACAGAATTGCGGCAGGCTCGCTTATGCTTTTCCTTGCCGTTTTAATTCCTATTTCCGTAACATATTTTATCAATATAGGTTATTTCGGAATTTCCGCCCATTTAACACAGGTTTACCTTTATATTGTAGCTCTGCTTTTTGTCAGCGGCCTTTCGGGCTTGGCAATAGGTGCTGTGATGTCAACCGTTGCGGGCAATGTTTTTGAAGCGGGAGCGGGAAGTATTGCTTTTTCGGTAATAGGCACACTTGCAATCGGGATTGTGAATGTTTTCTGTGAAGCGTTTCTCAGAGGCTATGTTCCCTATGCAGACGGTATCAAAAACAATGAGTGGCAAAAGCTCTTTTCCCCTTGGAGTTTCGGCGCTAACCTGAGCGGTGAAAGCTTGCCGAGAAGCGGATATACCTATATTAGCAATATATCGGGTCCCAGGGATTTGGCGTCTTTGCTTGAAAGCACAGGCAAGGATTTTAAAATACCCGAATATTTAAAAGTGGATATGGGCTTTATCCTTCCCGTACTCATCTGGCTGGGAATTTCCGTATTGCTTATCGCTCTGGGCGCATACCTAATGAAAAAGCGAAAAGCGGAAAATGCAAAGTCCTTCGGTAAATTCGCATTTTCAAGAGTAGTATTTGCAATTTTTGTATTCCTCGTTACAACATACGGCGTTTATACCATCATTTCCGATAAATTTGGATTCATGCAAGGAATTGCCATAATCATAGGGGCAACGCTGATAGTTCATTTCCTTATTCAGCTTATAATCACCCGCAATTTCAAGCAGACCTTAAAATCATTGACCACTTATGCGGTTCTCATTGTTGTGGCAATTATAACCTTAACGGCAGTAAACACTCAGGTTTTCGGCCTTTATAATAAAACACCGAAAGCGGAAGAAATCAAGAGTGTTTCAATAGATGTTACAGGACACCCTGCATTGAGTTATTATGTTACTAACTATAACTATGAAAGCATTATTGAAAGCAGTGACAAAAAGGATATTGATACGGCAATAAACATTTTTGAGCTTATTAAAAAAGACAGCGGAAAATCGGATAGCATACAAATTGTCCACATTCTTTTTGAGTATAAGGACGGAAGCAAGAAGGTAAGAGCGTTCCCGATTTATACGGATGAAATTTTTGCCGAATATGAAAAAACGATTTACAACTCATCATATTTTGACAAGGTTCTGGAAACAATGCTTCTCAAAGAGCCCGTTGCTATGGACGAGAAAGAATCCGAAATGTATAGCTACGCCGAGGGCCCGATGTATACAGGCTATGAAGGGCAGCTTGCAATATCAGGGTGGCATTATGTTGACAGCTCTGTTTTGCTGGCGGCAGAGGCATACCAGTTTGCTGGCGAGGAAATAGCGGCGGATAAAGAGTTCTATCAGTGCCTTTACAACGATTTGTCAAAAATGACATACGAAGAGCTCTTTAAAAATGATAGCCGTCCATTAGGCGTACTTTCAAGATATGCGAGCAGCTATCCCAAATTGACTTCCGATAAAATTCAGGATTACGATAATTACTATTATCATGATGATTCGGTCGAGCAAGAACCGGATAGATACGGCTCAATGGTGCAGATAGATATTCCCATTTATCCGCAGATGACCGAAACTCTCAAATATCTTAACGAAAACGGATATGAGCCGGAGACTGCTTTTGACGGTGAAATTAAGGAAGTCCTTTATACCGACAGTCCCATTGCAACGAATGACGCAGTGTTATGCTTTGCGGAGAAAAACCAAAACACCTACCACGGATACGGCGATTGGGAAAGCCGCATTTATGTTAACAGAGCAAAAGTTTTCAGCTGTGAAGGAAATGTCGCCTTGGAGTCTCTTTCTTCAACAGGTTTGTTTATAAATGACGAGTGCTCATCATACGATATGCTTATTAAGGTATATAACGAGGCGGAGCATCCTCTCAAAAAGCTTGATTTGGCAAAATCGGAGCAGGTTCTCAATAACTGCGTGCCTTTCTACTCTTATTACAATGACAACGGAAGATTTGTCTATGTAATTTACGAGAACGGCATAATGATGGCGTATTACCTGCCTCAGGCAAAGACAAGCGTTTTGCAGTAATAATCTCATAGAAATACAAACCCCGTCGGGAGTCCCCCCCCGCCGTCAATTCATCGCAAACCTACCATAAAAATATCCCCCTCGCAAATCGCGAGGGGGATAAAATTGTTTTTTAAACTTTTGTCGTTAAATTGATTTAAGCTTGCCGATGTTCTTTATAAGATTCGGAACACCTTTAAATATTATGCCCAAGCCCTTGCACATTTTGTCCTCATTGAGAATAATGAGAAGGCCTTCCGCCATTTTCGGGCTGAAAAGTCCGAAGCTCATTGAAATAAAGTTCTTAATGGGAGTCTGCAATGCAACAGCGCCTGCCATTGTTTCCGTTCCGAGGAACTTTTTAAGCATTCTGTTAAGCCTACCGCCCCATTTGCCGTCAGCGGCGTCTTCAAGGGTGTTGAGAATTGTAAGGGGCTGTGACTTATCTCTCTGTGAGGGCGGAATTTCATGACCGAGAACAGCCGCAAACTCGCCGTCACCGATATGCATAATGTCAGCGCCGTAGTATGAGGGAGCAGTCTGTCTGTAATCGGGGATTTCGGCTTCAACGGTGGATTCAACCTGAACGGAGGCTTCAAGCTTAATATCACGGCTTGAAGCACCTACAAGAATTTTGAATTCGCCGCTTTCAACATGCCAGTCCTGAAGCTTTACATTGTAGTAAGCAAAGGCACGCTTTGAAAGTTCAATTTCAACGGTCTTTTCCTCGCCCGCTTTCAAGAATACCTTTTTAAAGCCTTTAAGCTCCTTAACAGGTCGGAAAATCGTGCTTTCAACATCGCTTACATAAAGCTGTGCAACCTCTGCGCCGTCACGGTCGCCTGTGTTCTTGATTTTAAAGGTTACTTTGAGAGTATCCGTATCCTGAATTTTGTCAGCACTCAGTTGCAGGTCGCTGTATTCAAAGGTTGTGTATGAAAGTCCGTGACCGAAGGGGAAACGGACAGCTTTACCTGCCGTGTCGTAATATCTGTATCCCACATAAATGCTCTCTCTGTATTCAACCGATACGGGAGTGCCGGGGAAGTAGTTTACGCTTGAATTATCGGAAAGCATTACGGGATATGTTTCGGAAAGCTTACCGCCGGGGTTAACATCGCCGAAAAGAATATCGCAAACCGCACTGCCCGATGCCTGACCTGTAAGGAACGCATTGAGAATTGCGGGAACCTCGTCAGCCCAAGGCATTTCAATGGAAGCACCGCCTGAAAGAACAACAACAACATTCTTGTTAACTTTAAGAACCTCATTGACAAGGCGGTCGTGAAGGGGAGGAATACCCAAATGCTTGCGGTCGTTACCCTCTGTTTCAAATTCGTCCGTAAGACCGATGAACAGAACTGCAACATCTGTGTTCTTCGCCTTTGCAACTGCGTCGGCAATATATTCATCGTCGCTCTTTCTGCCTTTTTTGGAGGTAGCATAGCCCTGAGCATAGTCAAACTTAATGCCCATCTGCGTCATTGTATCGTAAGCAGAGTCAATCTTAATGGGGTTGATAAGCGATGAGCCTGCGCCCTGATAGCGGGGCTTCATTGCCATTTCGCCGATAACAGCGATTTTTGCGTCCTTTTTAAGAGGAAGCAGACCGCCGTCGTTCTTCATAAGCACCATGCACTGTGCTGCAATCTCTCTTGCAAGCTGATGATGTGCGTCGGCGTCATATGTATAATCACCAAGCACTTTTTCGGCCTTTTTAACCATATCAATAAGCTTGTCAACAGCTTCGTCAAGCACGGATTCATCAACAGTACCGTTCTTAACAGCCTCTGCGATAAGTCTTGCGCCCTCACCGCTGGATGTGGGCATTTCAAGCTCCTGACCGGCAAGAAGTCCGGGAACACGCTGATTTTCTGCGCCCCAGTCAGTTACCACAAGTCCCTTGTAGCCGAAGTCGCCGCGAAGAACATCGGTAAGAAGCCATTTGTTTTCAGCGGCATATGTACCGTTAAGTCTGTTGTATGAGCACATCACGGTCCAGGGCTGCGCCTTTTTAACCGCTGTTTCAAAGGGAGCAAGATAAATTTCACGAAGCGTTCTTTCGTCAACAACTGAATTAACAGTCATTCGGCGTGTTTCCTGATTGTTTGCCGCATAGTGTTTAAGAGAAGTGCCTATGCCCTTGCTCTGAACACCGTTTATAAAGGAAGCCGCCATTTCACCTGCAAGCAGGGGGTCTTCCGAAAAATATTCAAAGTTTCTGCCGCAAAGGGGAGAACGCTTAATGTTTGTGCCGGGGCCTAAAAGCACCGAAACCTTTTCCTTCAAGCATTCGTCGCCGAGAGCCTCGCCCATTTTTTCAATAAGGTCGGGGTCCCACGAGCAGGCGGTTGCCGACGCTGTGGGGAAGCAGATTGCGGGAACGCCCTTTAAAAGGCTTGTTTCACCTTTTTTTGCGGCGTCAGGATCACCCTTTTTGCGTATTCCGTGAGGGCCGTCGTTAAGACTTATTGATTTAATGCCCAAACGCTCAATAGGCTGACTGTGCCAATAATCAAGACCGTCGCACATACTTGCTTTTTCTTCAAGCGTCATTTGTGAGATAAGGTCAGCATGTTTAAGTGCCATTTGTTTTCCTCCTCATAATGTATATTCATAATGTTTATATAATAAAGCAAAATTACAAATCTTTCAAGCGTTTTGTGAAATGTTATTCACTATCTTCGGAAAAATTATCAAAATTTCCCTCATATAAAAGACTGTCTGCCTTAGAATCATCTATGGCTTCGATATTTTTAAGCTTACGCTGAATAAACAGGTTTTTCCGTTCTGCCTCGTCAAGAGTTTTGCCGGCTTCGTCAACCTTTTTGCGTGCTTTGGCGAGAAGTGTGCCGAATTTTTCATATTGCGCCTTTGCCGCACCCAGAATTTCACGAACCTCGTTGGCCTTTTCGTTAATGGCAATAGTTTTAAAGCCCATTGAAAGGGAATTAAGGAGCGCCGTAACCGTTGAGGGGCCTGCAATCATAATATTGTAGTCGCTTTGTATTTTTTCGGGTAAACCGCTTTTTGACGAAGCTATCTCCGCATACAAGCCCTCTGTTGCAAGATACATAATGGCAAAGGGCGTTGTGTCGGGAACATGGATATATTTTGAAATCATTTTTGCCTCGCTGAGCACCTTTTTTTCAAGGTCGCTGCGTGCGGCTTTAAGTGCGTCGGCGTCGGCACGGTCGGCGGCGTCGCAAAGGCGTATGTAGTCCTCCATTGGGAATTTGGAGTCAACGGGCAGCAAAATATCCTTGTCGTCCTTTTCGGAGGAGGGGATTCTTATTGCAAATTCAACCCTCTCTATTGAGCCGGGCACGGTTGCCACATTCTTTTCATACATATTGGGAATAGTCTGGTCAAGGATTCCTTCAAGCTGAACCTCCGCCCATGTGCCTCTCGCTTTAACATTTGTAAGCACACGGTTGAGGGCAGTAACATTTTCCGTAACTCCCGTAGAAAGAGTTTGCATTTCGCCCAGGGACTTGTTAAGATTTTCAAGCTGGTCCGCAACCGTCTTAAATGAACCGTCAAGCCGCTTTGTCAGAGTTTCGTTAAGCTTTTCGTCAACCGTCATACGCATCTGTTCAAGCTTTTTCTCGTTTGACTCCTGCATTTTTGAAATTGAACTTTCCAAAACCTTGTTTTGCCGCTCGCTTTGCTCTGCGTTTTTGTCACGCATATTTATGAGCATTTCGCTTACCTTTTCACGGTGCTCAAAATTGCCCTTGTTCATATTGTCAATCCTCTGTGACATATCGTCAAGGCTTTTTTTCATTTCCTCTCGGATTTCACGGTTACCCTCACGGCTGTCCGTGCGAGAACGCTGAAATTCATCGCCGATATTTCTCGATATATAGTCAAGCTTTTGTTCCATTCCCGTAACGGCGCCGTCATTTTTACCGTCCTTAACCGATTTCAGCACAAGTACTGCCACTCCAAGCGAAACAGCGGAAATAATAACGGAAACAATCGTTAATATTAAGGTCAATTCCATAGTTTTCCCCTCATAGTTTAAGAATATAATACCTATTATAACAAATTTATATAATAAAAGCGAGAATTTTATAAAAATTTTTATCAAAATATGGCGCAGAACAATTTTTTTTGTTATACTGTAACATAGGTGAGTAATATGATAAAGAAAATTACGGCTTTTGCCGTTGCTATAATACTTGTTTTAACCTGTTTTTCCGCTTGTTCAAAAGACGACGGGAAAAACAAGGCTTTTGCCTGTGCCGTTAATGAGCTGCCCGTTCATTTTGACCCACAGATAGCGAAAACACAGAGCGAAAAAACGGTAGCCGTGAATATTTTTGACGGTTTGTTTAAGCTTTCCGAAAACGGCGAGGCGGTTAAATGCGCAGTTAGTGATTACTCGGTGTCGGCTGACGGACTTTCATATACATTTACTATAAAAGATAACCTTAAATATTGCATTTCAAGTAAAGCAAAAAAATATATTGAAGAAAAGGGCGCAAATCTCGACGGCAGAATAACAGCCGAGGATTTTGCATTCGGCATAACCCGTGGAGTTCTTCCCGAAACATCATCTCCCGATTATGAGCTTTTGAGTGTTATCAAAAATGCAGAGTCGGTGCACAAAGGCGAAACGGGAGCAGAAAATCTCGGTGTGCGTGTAATTGATGATTTAACATTGGAAATTACCTTGGAGCGTCCGTCCGATGATTTTATATACGCTTTAACTCAGCCCGTTTCATACCCCTGCGATAAGGAATTTTTTGAACTGACCGCAGGCAGATACGGCCTTGCGGCGGAATATACCGTAAGCAACGGCGCCTTTTATCTTTCATCGGTAAATGAGGGAAAATCGGTGAGCCTTGCAAAAAATACGGAGTATATCGGAGACTTTCCCCCACTTCCCGCCTCCGTTTCCCTTTATCTAAACAGCAATGAAACGGATATTGCCAAAAAAGTGGATAAGGGCACATACGATATTGGATTTTTCTCAGGAGAAAGCGCATTAAAGGAACTGGGACGCAGCGTGCAGAAAACTGAAATGCAAAATATTGCCTGTTCACTTATTTTCAATATGTCGGACTCTGTAATGCAAAATGCGTCTTTACGGACAGGGCTTATTTCCGCTGTTGAGCTGTCGGCAGTTACAAAAACACCACTTAAAACCGTTGTGCCTCCTTATTACAAGCCTTCGGGAAATGATACATCGGTTGAGGGCATAGCCTTTAACGGTGATGAGGCGCAAAAAAATATGATTGAGGCTTATAAGGAATTGGGCGTTGAGAATCTTACCGTTGAGGTGCTTTGCACGGAAGAATATGAGGCGGCGGCAAAGGCTGTTGTCAGCTGTTGGCAGAAAAATATCGGCGTGGAGTTAAACGGTGCGGTTAAGGCGGTAAGCAATGAGGATTTTATCAAAATCATAAAATCCGGCGAGTACGATACGGCGATTTATCCCGTCACCGTGGATTCTCAAAATGCTGTGGATTTCCTTTCTCTGTTTGCCGAAAGCGGAAATGCTTTTGGGTATGAATCGGAGGAATACAGCCGTATATTTAATGAACTCAAAATATCCCCAAGCGGCGAAAAAATATCATATTGTCAAAGTTTTCTGTTAAAAAACGGCGTTGTACTTCCGCTGTTTTGTGAAAGCACGGTTTTTGCAGTTGCAAAAAATACAAGGGGAGTTTATTTCTGCGGCGATACAGCCAATGTTTATTTTTATAAAGGACTGAAAAAATGACGGCGAAAAGAAAGGCGTATATTGTATTTTCATGGACAGCGGTGGCTTTTTGTATGGGGTTCATATTCTGTATGTCCTCTCAGGGAGCCGAGGAATCTCAGGCGATGAGCGATTCGCTTTTGCAAAAAATAGTAGGCCTTTTAGGTATTGAAATATCGGGAGGATTTCTGCGAAAATTTGCGCATTTCAGTGAATTCGCAGGACTTGGGTTTTGTCTTTGCAATGCGCTTTATGCCTCTTTCGGGCACAGGCTTACTCCGGTATTTGCATTGGTCGGCACTGTTATTTATGCAATAAGCGATGAAGTGCATCAGATTTTTTCGGAGGGCAGAGCCTGTCAGATTACCGATGTGCTTATTGACAGCGCCGGCGCGCTTTCAGGCATTGTAATTGCATTTTTAGTATATAAAATTATCAGGAGGAGTAAAAATGGCAGTACTGAAACCGTTTAAAGCGGTCAGACCGAAGGCGGAATACGCATCAAGGGTAGGAGCGTTGCCCTATGATGTTATGAATTCGGACGAAGCGAGAGAGAAGGTAAAGGGAAATCCCTACTCTTTCTTGCATGTGGATAAAGCCGAGATAGATTTGCCCTTGGGCACGGATATTTATTCCGAGGCGGTTTATGAAAAGGCAAAGGAAAATCTTAACGCATTGGAGAAAAACGGCATATGCGAACAGGACGAAAAGCCCATGCTTTATATTTACCGTCAGGTTATGAACGGCAGAGAGCAAACGGGAATTGTGGGCTGTACCGCCGTTGACGATTATCTCAATAACATTATCAAAAAACATGAATTCACCCGTGCCGATAAGGAGGCGGACAGAATTCACCATGTGGATACCTGCGATGCGAATACAGGCCCTATATTCCTTACTCACCGTGAGAATAAAACCGTTTCGGATATTACCGTGAATTGGAAGAATACACATTCTCCCGTTTATGATTTCGTAAGCGATGACGGAGTAGGGCAGACTGTTTGGGTTGTTGACGATGACGAAACAGTAAATAGACTTGTTGAGGAGTTTAAAGATATTCCGTACCTTTACATTGCGGACGGTCATCACCGTGCCGCCTCTGCCGTTCGTGTCGGACAGCGCAGACGCGGCGAGGGAGAATACGATAAAAATGCGGAATTCAATTTTTTCCTTTCCGTTATTTTCCCCTGTGACGAATTGAAAATTATGGACTATAACAGAGTGGTAGCCGACCTTAACGGCTTTACAGCAGAGGAATTTCTCGAAAAAATCAGCGGTAAATTTACTGTTGAAAAAGCGGAGCAAAGTCCCTTTGCACCTCAAAGCCGCCATACCTTCGGTATGTATCTTGACGGAGCGTGGTATAAAATTACGGCAAAGCCGCAATACATTAACGAAGCAGACCCTGTGGAAAGGCTTGATGTTTCAATTTTGCAGAATAATCTTATTGCTCCCATACTCGGAATTGAAGACCCCAGAACAGATAAAAGAATCGACTTTGTGGGCGGAATAAGAGGTCTTAAAGAGCTTGAACGCAGAGTGGCGGAGGGTATGCGCCTTGCATTTTCAATGTACCCCACCTCCTTGGAGGAGCTTATGGACATTGCAGATGCGGGCAAGGTTATGCCGCCCAAATCCACTTGGTTTGAGCCGAAACTCCTTTCGGGACTTTTTATTCATAAGCTTTCATAAATCAATAATCGGCAAGGGCGGAACCGATCGGTTCCGCCCTCGTTTCCTATATAATGTGTTTTTACGCCTCAATAGTTAAGGTGAGGGGAGTCGAACCCGATATGGTTTGTACTTTCCTCGTCCCAACTGTCAACAGCGTAGATTTTGTATGTGTGCTTTATGCTGTCCGTCGGTGCGGGTAGGGTTAAAGTCACATCTTTTTGCATATCCGCTATACCGTTATAAAAATCGCTGAAAAAGTATTTTGTTTCTTTATCGTCGATTATAACTTTATAAGAATGGACGAAATCGTCATCTTCTGCCGCCGTAAAGGAAAGTTCCACATTGCCGTCTTTCAGCGTTGCCGTACCTGCGGTATTCGTCACAACGGGTGCTTGATTGGCGGCTTTTCTTGCTTCAAAAGAATAGCGACCGTCATTTGCATAAGGCAGGGGGAAAGACCAAAGCATATCTGTTTTTTGTTCTTCTCCCATATTTCCATCGGCAAAATTTATGCGGTGCAAAAGAATTTCGTCTTCCTGAAATTCCATAATATAGCCCATGGGCGTGGCATCCGCATTTGGGGGGATCGTGCCGTTTTCTTTCCCCTCTTCAAGTTCCGTATAAGAGAGGGACTGCGTGTTGATAACCGTGTATTCTCCCTGCCAGACGGAGCGCTCGTCTAACAGCGAATAGTGCACATGGCCGCTGAAATTTATTATATTCTGATGTTTTTCCAATACTGCATTGAGCGTTTTGTCGCCCCAATCCTCACTGCCGTAGCTGGTGTTCAGGGGTTGATTGTGGGTCATCACGAAAATCGGCTTTCCGTTTGAGTCTGCCTCTGCTTTTTGCAGTTCTTCATCTAACCACTGCGAAGCGATTACATATCCTGCGGTCATACTGCCGCAATCGGGCGAAACGCCGATGAAGTGATAGCCGTTGACCACATAATGCGTCCAAGGCGACTGCCCCATAATCTGCTGAAAGGCTTTTCTGTGATTGATGGCGGTAAACACGCTCTTGTGCCAATAATCATGATTGCCCATAATAGTTTGTATAATGGGCTTGTCTTCGCCGAAAACCTCGTCTATGGCGTCCATATAGGTTTGAAACGCAAACCGTGTGCCCAAATCGCCGATGTCCCCGGCATACAAAATCATATCCACATCATTATTTTTAATGACTGTCAGGGCGTTTTTTAAATTGATAAGAAAGGTGTCGTCCTCGTCCAACTGAGCTTGCGTGGGCGGCAGTTGGGAATCGGAAATAATCGCAACCTTGAAGGTTTCATTTTCTGTTTGAAAGGTTTTTGTTTCTGCTTTGTTTATTTCGGCTTTGCTCCAAAAATAACCTATACCCATAAACAGAGTTCCTCCTAAAAGTATGACACAAAGCATTATTACTACTGCTTTTTTATTTTTTCATTTTGCTCTTTTATCATAAGCGGTGAATTACTGCTGTGCGCTCTCCGCCGCCAAAGCATTGAGTTCTTCAATTTCTTTTCCTGTTAAGTCGATTGACAATACCTTAAAGCAAAGGTATAATATTATAGACCGCAAAGTCAATAATGAAAATTATACCAACATTGAAGCAACTTGTCAATAAAAGAAAGGGCATTATTATGAAAAAAGCTGATAAAACAGAACTGACCAAGCAAAGGATTTTAAAGGCGGCTGTTGAGGAATTCGGCACATACGGATATGACGGTGCAACGATTAATCATATTTGCAGTCGGCACAATATTTCAAAAGGCCTTATATACCATAATTTTGAAAACAAAGGTGCGCTGTATCTTGTCTGCGTAGAAACGGCGGTGGACGAGTTTATCGCATATATGTCCGAATTTCAATTCGGCACGGATTTTCATAAATATATGGAAGAAAGATACAAATTTTTTCATAAGAATCAAAATTTTGCGCATTTGATTTTTTCCGCAACGCCGACTTCGGAGGACAAGGAATTTACAAATTCTCTGCAAAATATCCGAAATCGTTTTGATGCATTTAATGCGCAGTTGTATCAGTCGGCTTTGGACAGCCTGCATTTGCGAGCGGGCGTTACAAAAGAGGACGCCTTGCAATATTACGGGCTTTTACAGGATATGCTGAACAGTTATGTAAGCGTTGGGCATTCGGCAAACGGGTATGCAACCGCACTTGACACACACGAAAAACACTTAAAAAAAATACTTGACTATATGCTTTACGGCATTGCGGAGGCACAAAAATGAAAAAGGTTATTGTCGTTTCCAAAACACATTTGGATTTAGGGTTTACGGATTACGCCGAAAACATTAGGCAAAAGTACATCAATACCTTTATACCGTCCGCCATTTCGCTTGCGGAGAACATCAACACGGAATCCGACAAAAAATTCATTTGGACCACCGGCTCGTGGATATTAAAAGAGGCGTTGGAAAACGGAACAGATGCGCAAAAAGAAGCGCTTATCAAGGCGCTGAAAGACGGCAACATTGTGCCCCATGCGCTGCCCTTTACCATGCACACAGAGCTGTTGGACGAAGAAACGCTCGCCTACGGTCTTTCCGTTGTGGACAGGCTCGATGAAATACGCGGCAAAAAGACCGTTGCGGCAAAAATGACCGATGTGCCCGGGCACACGGAGGCGATTGTACCACAGCTTGCCAAGCACGGCATTAAGCTGTTACATATCGGCGTCAACGGCGCGTCTGCCGTGCCCGAAGTTCCTAAATGCTTTTTGTGGAAGGTTGGCGGCGCAGAAGTGATTGTGGTGTATTCCGGCGATTACGGCGGGGCATACAAAAGCGAATTTGTGGATGAGGTGCTGTACTTTGACCACACGCTCGACAATCACGGTGCGCCCTCACCCGAGGCGGTACAGAAAAAACTTGCAGGCATTCAAAAAGAATACCCCGATTATTCGGTTTCGGCAGGCACTTTGGACGAATTTGCCGAGGCGATTTGGGCGGTGAAGGAGAAATTGCCTGTGTTGACAGGCGAAATCGGCGACACCTGGATTCACGGCAGTGCCGCAGACCCCTATAAATCCGCCGCATTGCGCACGCTGATGCGTTTAAAGCGGGAATGGCTGAAAGACGGCACAATGGAGCGTGATACCGAGGAATACAAAGGACTTTCCGACGGGCTGTTGTGCATCTCGGAGCACACCTGCGGAATGGATAGCAAAATCAGTTTTGCAGATTATGAAAACTATTTAAAAGCCGATTTTAATCAGGCTCGTGCAAAAGACGAGGTTACCGCAAAACACATTTTCCGTGATTTCCCCCACGGGATTGTTGCCGCATTTAACAGGCGGTTCAACTCCAATCAGAAAAAAGGCTCATACCGTGTAATTGAAAAAAGCTGGGCAGAACAGCGAGCATATATTGACAAGGCGGTTGATGCTTTGTCTGACGCACACAAAGAAATCGCAATGCAGGCATTAGACGCATTGCGCCCGTCGGAAGTACGCCCCGTAAACGGTACAGCAAAATATGAAAGCCCGATTTCGTTCGGAGAATACACGCTGGCACTCAACGAGTACGGCGGTATAGGTCATTTTGCCCACGGCAATACGGAAATCATTAAACAAAACAACGAACCGATTTTACAATATCATTCTTACAGCAAAGCGGATTATGATTTTTGGTTTACCCACTATTCACGGAATATGAAGCAAAACGGCGGCTGGGCGTATCCCGATTTCGGCAGACCGTTGTTAAAGTATGCCGAGGGGAAATATCCCACAGGGCGGTTCTTCTACAAAATGACCGACAGCAGGGTTTGTGAAACGGCGGACGGCGCAAAGGTTTTTGTAGACCTGCAATGTGACCGAAAGCTTTGCGAAGAACTGGGCGCACCGCGGAATGTGCAGATCGTTTATACGCTTTTGGCAGAGGGACTGCATTTCTCACTCCTGTGGACGGGCAAAGACGCCAACCGTTTAACCGAGGCAATCTTTTTGCACCTTTGCCCTGCTTGTACGGGTGACAACTTCAAACTTCAAAAAATCGGTGCGGAAATCGACTACCGCACAACAGCCTCCATGGGCGGTCGCAATTTGCACGCTGTGGAAAAGAGCGTTTTGCATACCGCCGACAGCAAATATGATTTTGTCAGTCTGCACGCACCGCTGATTTCCATAGGCAAAGGCAAGATTTTGGAATACGACAACAAAATTGAGGATATAGAGAAAGACGGCATTTCCTATGTGCTGTATGATAATGTTTGGGGCACGAATTTCCCCCTGTGGTATGAGGATAACGCCCGATTTGATTTTGTAATTGCACCCGAAAAGGAAGAAACTATATGAAACTGCTATACAGAAAGCCGCTTATTTTCCCAACCTGGGGAATTTCCCGCCGCCATTTGGACGGCAGAGCGTGGAAAAACGACCCCGATGTATTTTTACTGCGTGACCAAAACAACAAATGCTTATTTGATTGGTAATTATTCACAAAAAACTATATGCTGATTTGTAATTTTGTGCCAAAGGACGAAAGTTAAAATTTTAACAGTTTTCCCTTGACTTTGCTGAAAACGGATTGTAATATATATACAAATCAAAGCACAGTTATATGTGCAATTTTAACAAAGCAAGGCGAGTATCCAATGGCAGAAATTTTGAAAAATATGAGCATCAAAACGCTTTTATCGCAAAAAGACGGTTTTAAACGCATCGCAATAATGATTTTCAGTATTTTACTTATGGGCTTTGCGGTTTCCGTGTTTTCATATTCGGGAATGGGCGTTGACCCCTTTACCGCCCTTAATATGAGCGTAAGCAAAAAAATCGGCATAGGCTTCGGCTTCTGGCAGATGTGTGTAAACGGAGTAATCCTCATAGGCGTTGCAATAACGGCAAAAAAACTTATAAATATAGGAACTGTTTTTAATATGGTGGGCGTAGGCTATGTTTGCCAGTTCTTTACGGGACTTTATGACAGATTCCTCCCGACTGAAAAAGTCTTGGCGGTCAAGCTTATTTGTATGGCTTTGGGAGTTTTTCTTTTGAGTATGTCGGCTTCCCTTTATTTCAACTGCAAGCTGGGCGTTTCTCCTTACGACGCTCTGGGATTCGTGCTTGAAGAAAAATCAAAGCTTAAATATAAATGGTGCAGAGTAATCACAGACTTAATTTGTACTGTTATAGCTTTCCTGCTTTCAGGACCTATCGGCGTAGGCACGGTTGTAACTGCGTTCTTTATGGGACCGGTTGTGTCCTTCTGCGACACAAGAATTTCGCAGAAAATCCTTAATTTGAAATACCGTTTTCTTCGCAATTTTGCAGTTATCAGATATTACGATTTGAGCTATATTAAGGGTGTAAGATAATCAAAAAACAAATTAAAACTGCTGTTTTCGGTAATGCTTTATGAAAACAGCAGTTTTTTTGTAATCATTTTGTAAGTATTATTCAGTTGATTTCATATGATATGTATGTTATAATTATCACACTTAATAATCTGTAATTTATTGCAAAAACAGAGTAGTGTGTTAGGATTATAACAATGAATGAGAAAATTTTAAACTTTGCGCCCTATTATGACGAAAGCCTTCCGCTTAATATCAGAATGATGGGTGAAACAATTTGCGACGACACGATTGATGTTGTAAGAACAAAGTCCGAGCTTACCGCCCTTGAATATATTGACGACGGTTGCGGAACTCTGGAAATTGAGGGCAGATGCGTTTATCCGCAAAAAAACGATGTGTTTTTTCTCAAAAAAGGAACATGCCATCATTATTACAGCTCCAAGGAAAATCCATGGCATAAGTATTGGATAATTTTTGACGGCCCTCTCGCCGAAATGCTTATCCGTGAATATCTGCCGCAGGATATATACCATTTTCCCAACTGCGAATGTAAGGATATAGTAAATAATGTTATAGGCATTGTTAAAAAATACCGTGACGATTATCACAGAATGGTTGATGAGGTTACGGTGGAATTTATTAAGTTTTTGGTATATATCAAGCACCGTGAAGATAAAAAGCCGGATTCCCTTGCCGACCGTATCAGACGCAGGTTGGATTTTTATGTGGAACAGGAGTTTTCGCTGGATAGAATTTGCAGTGAACTGAATTATTCCAAAAACCACATAATACAGGTATTTGAGGATTCATACGGAGAAACGCCGTATCAGTACTATATGGAGAAAAAACTTGAAGCGGCAAAGATTTATCTTCAAAATACAACGCTCCCGGTAGGGGAGATTGCCGAAAGGCTTTCATATTGCGACCAAAGGTATTTTTCCGCCTGCTTTAAAAGCAACACGGGAATGTCGCCCACGGAATACCGCAAAAAAATGCAGCCGTAACAAAGCGTAAAAAAGGTGAGCCTCGGCATATATGCCGAAGCTCACCTTTTATAATTGTATGCTTACTGCTTTTGGGATTCACAGCATTCACGGCAACACCCTGAACACCCCGTGCTTGCCGCTTTGCCCTCGGGCGTGTCACGGTAGTATTGAGTGTGTGTATCGCGGTGGGGCAAGGTTTCCCAAAGCTCATCGGCAACGGGCTTCCAATTTGCCGCATAATCAACGCACTTGTCGCAAAGCTCGTCTGCACTTTCCTTTACAATCAGGTCAGAGGATTTTGCACCAGTTTCCTTAACCATTTTGCGCAAATATTCGGGATTTTCAAGCATTGGGCAAGGGCGCAGATGATTGTCGTTAAAGGGCTGATTGTGATAATACGCCATAAACAGCGGGGATTGCAACGCTTGGAGCAGAGTGTGAGTTCTGATATTGGAATCGGAATAGTGGATAAACACGCAAGGCTCAATATCGCCTGCGGAGTTAACATGAAAATAGTTGCGTCCGCCTGCAATACAGCCGCCTACATATTCAGCGTCGTTTTGGAAATCCATTACGAAAATAGGCTTGCCTGTTTTGCTGTTTCGTGTTTCACGAAGCCAGAGATACATTCTTTTTCTCTGCTCGGGAGTGGGAATAAGCTCCTTATCAGCACCGTGACCTACGGGCATATAGTTGAAATAAAGGGAATATTTTGCGCCCTTTTCAATGAGCATATTCATAAAATCGTCGCTTGTTACAAGCTCGATATTTTTCTGTGTATAGCAAACGGAAACGCCGTAAATACACTTGTTTTTCTGCAAAAGCTCCATAGCCGTTACAGTTGTTTTATACGCACCGTCGCCTCTGCGCCAGTCGTTTGACTCCTCACTGCCCTCAATGCTCAAAGCAAGGGCAATATTTCCCGCTTCCTTCATATCGTCGCAGAATTTCTGGTCAATAAGAGTTGCGTTTGTAAATACAAGGAAAATGCAGTCCTTATTTTTTTTGCAAAGCTCAATAATATCGTTTTTACGGATAAGCGGCTCTCCGCCGGTAAGCCAATAAAAATGACAGCCAAGCTCCTTGCCCTGAGTTACGATACTTTGCATTTCTTCGTTTGTAAGGTTTTGCTGATGACCGTATTCCGCCGCCCAACAGCCCTTACAGCGCAAATTACAGGCACTTGTGGGGTCAAAAAGAATATTGAAAGGTATGTTGCACTTGTACTTTTCACGGTTTTTTCTGACTGCCTTTGTACCGTAATATCCTGCGTCAATGCCGAAAGACAAAAGCATTTGTTTCAAAACATTGCGGTCTATGTCACGGATAAGCCCAAGGGCAAACTGCGTCCAAACATTGTCTTTATCCTCAGCGGCGGCTTTTATCTTTTTAAAGTTTTCAGGAGGGAATATTTTGCTGAAAACAGGGCCGATTTTGTCCGCAAGCTTAATAATATTTGCCTGAGGGTCCTTATCAATGTATTTCAGCAGGCGGTCAAGCGTTAAGCTCATACCTTTTCTTTGAATATTGTAAACCAAATTCATATTGTCACCTTAAAAGTCTTTCTAAACATCTTATCTATTTTATTGTATATGGGAATTAAAGTCAATGATTATTTTGCGATATTTACAAATATTTTACATCTGTTTTGGTTATTTTGCACCGCAAAGGGAAAAATAAACAGGCAAATCAAAAAACATCTTTAAAACAGTAGAAAAAACTTCCGAAATATGGTAAACTGATTATTAACTATAAAATGCGGATATGTGCATTTAGGTATCCGCGTCAGAAAAGACAGGGTGAAGCTTGGTGAGCGTTTCGGCGTACAAAGAAATAGCAAAGGGCGTAAAGCTTCTTTGCGTCAACAGCGAAAAATTTAAAACAAACTGTATTAAAATTGATTTTTATCTGCCCATATCCCGACATTTTGCGGCGCAGAATGTGTTGTCCTCCCTTATGGGGCACACATCAAAACGGTATAACACCTTTAAAACCTTTAACGGTAAAGTGGAGAGTCTTTACGGCGCCGATTTCTATTCGGATATTGCCACAGTCGGCGAAAAGGTGAGACTATGCTTTTCAATGGAACTGCCCGATGACAGATTTTCACTTGACGGCAGTAAAATTTCGGAGGATGCGGTTGATTTTCTCATTGATATTATTAAAAATCCCAATTGTGAAAACGGCTGTTTTGACAGTGAATTCACCGCCCGCGAAATCCGCTTTACTCTTGAAAATATAGAGGCAGAAAAGAACGATAAGCGTGCTTATGCTTTGTCAAGGCTCCGTCAGCTTATGTGCAGCGGCGAGCCTTACGGAATTGACCGTGAAAAGCTTGAAAACGATATAAAAGAGCTGGACGGCGAGAAGCTTTTTTCGGCGTATGAGGATATGATGAAATCCTCAACGGTTGTAATTACCGCCTGCGGCAGTCTTAACGGCGATATGCTTACGGCGAAATTTACTGATTTTATGAATTCTGTTAAGGACAGAGCACCTGAAAGACTTGAAACGGTGTTTGTGGAGAAAGCGGACAAAATTCGGTATTTCAATGAGCAGATGGAGGTAAATCAGGCGAAGCTTGTTATAGGCCTTCGCACGGGTATGAAGAATTCCGACGATAATTATTTTGCATACAGGGTAATGACCGATATTTTCGGCGGCGGACCGTATTCAAGGCTTTTTATGAATGTGCGTGAAAAAATGAGCCTTTGTTATTACTGCGGCGCAAGACTTTTGCGTGAAAAAGGCATTATGTTTGTTCAAAGCGGTATTGAAGAAGAGAATTACCGTCAGGCACTTGATGAAATATTAAATCAGCTTGATATAATGAAAAACGGTGAGTTTACAAATGAGGATTTTGAGTCGTCGATTTCAGCTTTGGCAGACGCTTTCAGAGGCGTTGGCGACTCTCCCGTTTCTGTCTGCACTTTTATGGCGTCTCAGGCGTTTGACGGCGAGTTGATTGACGGCGAAGAATACGCTGAAAAGCTCTCAAAGGTTACACGGGAGCAGGTAATTGAGTGTGCGAAAAAAGTAACCGTGGATTCGGTTTATCTTCTTTCGGGGGAGGCTGAGGACGATGAATAATATAAAAGAGATTAAAAATGAACTTTTAAATGACAGTTATTATGAAATCGACCATTCCTCGGGGCTTAAAATCTTTGTTTATCCCAAGGAAAACTATTCCTCTGCATATGCGGTGTTCGGCACAAAGTACGGCTCCATAGATACACGGTTCAGATTAGAGGGGGAAAAGGATTTTATTTGTGTTCCCGAGGGAATTGCCCATTTTCTTGAACATAAGCTTTTTGAAAGCGAGGAGCTTGACGCCTTTGCACGCTATGCAAAAACAGGAGCCAGTGCAAATGCTTACACATCTTTTGATAAAACCTGTTATCTTTTTTCATGCAGCGGTAATTTCCGGCAGTCCCTTGAAATACTGCTTGACTTTGTAAGCAATCCGTATTTTACACCTGAAACCGTTCAGAAAGAGCAGGGAATAATCGGGCAGGAAATAAAAATGTGCAATGATGATCCCGGTTGGGAGTCGCTTTTCTCTCTGCTTCGTGCAATGTATCATAATCACCCTGTGAAGATCGACATAGCGGGTACGGTGGAGTCAATAAGCCATATTACAGCCGATTTGCTTTACAGTTGTTACGAAACCTTTTATAACCCTATGAATATGGCGTTGGCGGTGGCAGGCAATGTTACCGTGGAGCAGGTGTTGAGCGTTGCGGATAAAATTCTCAAGCCCAAGGCTTCCAAGAAAATTGAACGAAGCTTTGAGCCGGAGCCCGAAACAGTTGTTCAGGATACAATTACGAGAAAATTAAGCGTTGCAATGCCGATTTTTGCAATAGGTTATAAGGAGAATATAAAAACTCCCGAAAGAACCTTAAAGGAGGCTCTTGAAAGCGCAATTCTTCTTGATATTATTGCGGGCAAAACCTCAAATCTTTATGAAGAACTGATAAGCGAGGGGCTTGTGAATACTACCTTTGATACGGAGTATTTTGAGGGCTACGGATATTCCGCTCATATTTTTACGGGCGAGAGTACAAATTACGAAAAGGTACGGGAACGCATAAACGGTGAGATTATGCGTGTGAAGAAAGAGGG
Organism: uncultured Clostridia bacterium; assembly: GCA_946041635.1. Classification (GTDB taxonomy): domain Bacteria; phylum Bacillota; class Clostridia; order Oscillospirales; family Acutalibacteraceae; genus Fimenecus. The sequence continues at coordinate 2,845 of CAMGDG010000014.1, read as the reverse complement.
CGTAAGCCGTGAGGAATTTGACCGTATCAAGAAAAAGCACTATGGCAGTTTTATAATGAACTTTAACGATATTGATTCAATCGCCAATGACCTTGTGGGCGAATATTTCAGCGGCTGCGGCCTTTTTGAACGCCTTTCGGTGCTTGAAAGCATAACTGCCGAGGATATTGACGCCCGTTTAAGAAATGCAATAAACATTGAAAATTCTTCAATGTCAGTTATAATGTGATATTTAAGGCAAAGCAAAAGGAGATACGGTATGAAATTTTTAACCGATTATACACTTGTCGAGTTCCCCGGATTGGGCTGGAAGTTTAATGTGTACGAAAACCTTGTGGAATTTACAATTCCCGGCTGGGATATTGATATTACCATTAAGTTTTACGGCGTTATTATTGCGCTGGGCTTTACTCTTGCCGTGCTTTTCGGCGGCAGAATGGCTTATAAGTGGAAATTGAGCCTTGATAAAATGCTTGATGTGCTCATATACGGCACAATCGGCGGAATTGTCGGTGCAAGGCTTTATTATGTTGCCTTTGAATGGGACAGCTATAAAAACGATTTGCTCTCAATATTCAAAATATGGGAGGGCGGCCTTGCCATTTACGGCGGAATTATCGGCGCTTTGATAGTCGCCTTTTTCGTATGCAAAAAGATTGATTTGAATTTTTACAAGCTTCTTGATTTGGCAGGTATGAGTTTTCTCATAGGTCAGGGTATCGGCAGATGGGGAAATTTTACAAATCAGGAGGCGTTCGGTACAAATACAACGCTCCCATGGGGAATGACAAGCGATAAAATTGCCGATTACATAACCGCCAATTACGGCACATTTGTTCAAAACGGAATTCAGATGGACGCAGAACAACCCGTTCATCCCACTTTCCTTTACGAATCTCTCTGGTGTCTTTTCGGCTTTGTAATACTGTTTATTGTCTGCCAAAAATTCAGAAAGTTTGACGGTCAGCTTATTCTGGGCTACGGTATAATTTACGGACTTGAAAGAGCCGTTGTGGAGGGGCTTCGTACCGACAGCCTTTATATCGGCTCCACAAATCTGCGTGTTTCGCAGGTGCTCTCTATGGTGCTGGTTGTTTGCTGTACTGCATTGACAATTGCAAAGTTTGTCCAAATACAAAAAGAAAAAGAGCAGAAAGTTAAAGAGTATAAGGAGAAAAAAGGCAGTGTTTAAGATTATTGACGGTAAAGAGGTTGCGGCGTCTGTCCGTGAAAGTATAAAAAAAGAGGTTGAAGTCCTTGAAAAAGACGGCAAAAAAACAGGACTTGCCGTTATAATAGTGGGCAATAATCCCGCCTCACGGGTTTATGTAAACAATAAGAAAAAAGGCTGTGCCGAGGTGGGCATGGAGTCCTTTGAATATGCCCTCCCCGAGGAAACAACAACGGACGAACTGTTGGAGCTTGTTGAAAAGCTTAATAACGACACCGCAGTTGACGGTATTCTCTGTCAGTTGCCCTTGCCAAAGCAGATAGATGAGAAAAAAGTGCTCAATGCCATTGCTCCTAATAAGGATGTTGACGCTTTCCACCCCGTTAACACAGGCCATATTATGATAGGCGACCATTCCTTTTTACCCTGCACCCCTGCGGGAATTATGGAAATGCTCAAATACTATAATATTTCCGTGGAGGGCAAGGAATGTGTTGTAATCGGCAGAAGTAATATTGTGGGTAAGCCTATGGCAATGCTTCTGCTCGGTCAGAACGGAACCGTTACAATCTGCCATTCAAGAACAAAGAATCTTAAAGAGGTTACACGCCGTGCGGATATTCTCGTTGCCGCAGTGGGCAAGGCGTATTTTGTAACAGAAGATATGGTAAAGGACGGCGCCGTCGTAATTGATGTGGGTATGAACAGAAACGCAGAGGGCAAGCTTTGCGGCGATGTGGATTTTGATAAGGTTAAGGACAAATGCTCTTTTATCACTCCCGTCCCCGGCGGCGTAGGCCCAATGACAATTACGATGCTTTTGAAGAATACTTTGACTGCATCAAAGGAGCATTTTAATAAATAATTTTACGGTGTTATCGTAGGGCGGGACGGTGCCTTTCACCGTTCCGCAAAATCAACCCAAAACCAATTTTATCCGTGTAGGGCGGGGGCTTGCTCCCGCCGTGATCGGTTTATGGCGACAATCAGGCAAATCAGCAGATTAACCGGAATTAGTAAGGGGTTGGTTGAAAAATGTTTAAAAATTTAATGAAGACAGAGAACCGTCCCCTGTCTTCTTTTGTAGGCGGGAAATCGCATATTCAAAAAGGCATAGAACAAGTTGCTGGATTGAAGAAAATCATAAATAGCGGTGACCTATCCCAGCAGGAGGTCATATTGGCTCAAAAATTATTATCTGATTTACAGAGGGCACTAAATGGAAAATAAAGCAATATTTCAATCATTGATAGAAATGTTTCCAAATTTAAAACACGAACTCAATGAATATGAAGATGAGCCTATTCTTATGCATTTAGTTTTTGGAGATGTTATTAACCCATATATTGAACATTGCATTTATTCACATGATTTTGCAGAAATAAGACGTATTTTTCAATTTATTGATTTCATTCTTTCAGAACAAGATATCTACATACAAGAAGTAATACTTTTCACAGTATTAGAGCGATTTGCAGACGATGACAACAAATGGAATTGCATTAAACCTTTTTTGGGACCAAATACTTTAAAACTGCTGACAATCAGGGGACGGTTCTGTGATTGACGGTTAAAATCAACGGGCAGTTGTCTTATGCCCTGCAAGCACGAATAAAAAATACGGTAAACTTGTAGGGGACGGTGCCTTTCACCGTCCCGCAAAATTATATAAAA
>CAMGDG010000013.1 GCA_946041635.1 uncultured Clostridia bacterium | reverse complement strand
AAAAAACTTATCCGGGCGAGGACAGAATCCTCATTGACTCCCCGAAGATTTCCACCTTCGACTTAAAGCCCGAAATGAGCGCATATGAGGTTTGTGACGCGGCTTGCGAGCAGATTTTAAGCGGCAAGTACGATGTGGTTATTCTCAACTACGCAAACTGCGATATGGTTGGGCATACAGGCATTTTTGACGCGGCAGTTAAAGCGGTTGAGGCTGTGGATACCTGTGTCGGTAAGTTGGTTGATGCCGTTATGCAGATGGACGGCGTGATTCTCATTACCGCTGACCATGGCAATGCCGATAAAATGTATGAGGACGACGGTTCGCCCTTTACGGCGCATACCACCAATCCCGTTCCGCTGGTTGTGGTCGGTAAAGACTGCAAACTGAAACAGCAGGGCGGCAGACTGTGCGACCTTTCACCCACAATGCTCGACATTATGGGGTTGGAACAGCCCAAGGAAATGACAGGTGTTTCCTTAATCGAAAAATAAACGAACCGTTATACCTGCTAAAATAAAGCTTGTAAAATCGGCACACAGTGAACAAATTGCTGTGTGCCGTATTTTTTTTACGCCAACTGCGCCGTAATATACAGCTATTGCATAAAAAGTAGTTTCCGTTGAACCCATCATAACCGATGATACTCTGCCGATATACGAATCGGGTCCATACTCCGACAGTATTGTTTCATAAACACTTAATGAGCCTCCGCCTGAAACAGGCGACAAAATACAGAGAGGAAGCACCTCTTCGGGTATATTCAAAAGCTTTGCAATAGGAGATAGGACAAAAGTTAAAATGTTAATACCGCCCGAAGTTTTCAGCATTTCAACTGCCAAAAAAAGTGCGGTTAAAGAGGGAAGTATTGAGAGAAATACATCAAATCCTTTTTTGGCGCCATCAATAAATGTGCTAAACACATCCACTTTTTTATATATTCCGAAAAGAATTACAACACATACAAATACAGGCAGGATATAGTTAGATACTTTAATCATACTTGAATATCCTTTCGAATATTTTTGCTGTAAGTATTCCGATTGTAAGTGCTGTTACAGAAGTAATGATTGAAGGAAGTATTATTTCAAGGGGATTTTCGGATTGGTGTTTCGCTCGTAAAGCGGCAACGGTTGTCGGTATCAGTCGCAAAGCGGCAGTGTTCATTACAACAAACAAAACCATATTGTTATCGGGTGCGGTTTTGTTGTTGTTGCTTTCAGCAAGCCTTTTCATTGCCTCAATTCCAAGTGGAGTAGCCGCATTTGATAATCCAAGCAGATTCGATGATATATTAAGGCTTATGGGTAAAAGCGCCTCGTCATCATGCTTAATGCCCTTGAAAATCCTGCACAAAACAGGGGATAGAAACTTTGCAAATGCTTTTGAAAGTCCCGATTTTTCCGCAACATTCATAATTCCGTTCCACAGGCAAAAAGTTCCCAAAAGGCTTATGCATAAATTCACCGCTGTATTTCCGCTGTTGATTATTCCCGAGGAAAGCTCTCCCATATTTCCGTAATATATCGCCGATATAAGAGAAAAAACTATTAAAAAAGTCCATATGTAATTCATCATAAAAATCACCCATAAATTTTATGAAATTATGGTTAGAATAATGTTGATTTTATTAAATCTTTGTTGTATAATAAATCGAACAAATGTACGAGGTGAATGTATGTTTAAATTAGTGAGCAATTATCAGCCCACGGGAGACCAGCCGCAGGCCATAGAAAAGCTTGTTAAGGGTATTGAAAACGGATATAAAGAACAAACTCTTCTGGGCGTTACAGGCTCCGGAAAAACATTTACTATGGCTAATATTATTGCAAAGCTTAACCGCCCCACACTCGTACTTGCTCATAATAAAACTCTTGCAGGTCAGCTTTGCTCTGAGTTTAAGGAATTTTTCCCCGAAAATGCGGTTGAGTATTTTGTTTCTTACTATGATTATTATCAACCCGAAGCATATATTGCCACCACCGATACTTATATTGAAAAAGATTCTGCCATAAATGATGAAATTGATAAACTCCGCCATTCTGCAACCTCTGCTTTGTCCGAAAGGCGAGATGTCATAATAGTTGCAAGCGTTTCTTGTATATATTCCCTCGGCGACCCTATTGACTATAAAAGTATGGTTATTTCTTTGCGCACAGGTATGCAAAAGAGCCGTGATGAGCTTATTGAAAAGCTTGTAACTATACAATATGAGCGAAACGACATAAATTTTATAAGAAATAAATTCAGAGTCAGGGGAGATATTGTTGAGATTTTCCCTGTATATTCCAATGATACTGCAATAAGAGTTGAATTTTTCGGCGATGAGGTTGACCGTATCAGCGAAATAAACCCGTTGACGGGCGCAGTTAAAAACACGGTGTCTCACATTGCGATTTATCCTGCATCTCACTATGTTGTGTCACCGGAGAAAATGGAAAGTGCTCTTGAACAAATATATGCCGAAATGGAAAAGCAGGTTGCCAAATTTGAAAAAGCAGGCAAGCTTATTGAGGCGCAAAGAATCCGTCAGCGTACGGAATATGATATGGAAATGTTACGGGAAACAGGTTTTTGTAAGGGTATTGAAAATTACTCTGCTATTATGTCCGGCAGAAAACCGGGAGAGCCGCCTTTTACACTTCTTGACTATTTCCCCGATGATTATTTGCTTTTTGTCGATGAATCCCATGTAACATTGCCGCAGGTAAGGGGAATGTACGGCGGCGACCGTTCAAGAAAAGACAGCCTTGTTAATTTCGGTTTCCGTCTGCCATCGGCGTACGATAACAGACCGTTGACCTTTGATGAATTTTACGGGAAAACAGGTCAAAAAATATTTGTGAGCGCTACCCCCGGACCCTTTGAAAAGGAAAAAAGTGTGCAGATTGCCGAGCAGGTTATCCGCCCCACAGGGCTTCTTGACCCTGAAATTTCGGTTAGGGGTACAGAGGGACAAATTGACGATTTAATATCTGAAATCAATATTAGAATTGAGAAAAAAGAGCGTGTTCTTGTAACTACTCTTACTAAAAAAATGGCTGAAAACCTCACAGAATTTCTTTCTCAGCACGGAATAAAAGTCAGATATATGCATTATGATATTGATACGATTGAGAGAATGGAGCTTATCCGTGATTTGCGGCTGGGTGAATTCGATGTTTTGGTCGGCATTAACCTTTTGCGTGAGGGACTTGATATCCCCGAAGTTTCGTTGATAGCCATACTTGATGCCGATAAGGAGGGCTTTTTGCGTTCCGAAACATCACTTGTGCAGATTATCGGCAGAGCGGCGAGAAACGCCAACGGTCAGGTGATTATGTATGCCGATAATGTTACGGATTCAATGGAAAAGGCTATCAGTGAAACCTACCGTCGCCGTGAAAAGCAAATTGCGTATAATGAAGAGCATGGGATTGTTCCGCAAACCATTGTTAAGGATGTCCGTGATGTTTTGGAAATTTCCAGCCATGAAAAATCCTCAAAACGCAGAATGAGCAGAGATGAAAAGCAAAAGCTTATTATTCGCTTAACCGAGGAGATGAAGGCTGCCGCAAAAATACTTGAATTTGAGCATGCGGCTTATTTGCGTGACAAAATAGAAAAATTAAAGTCGGAGATATAAATTATAATGATAAAACTTTTTCGCGACAAAGGCTTCTGGCATACAGCATTCAGGCTCGCGACACCTATTGCATTTCAAAATATGCTGATAAGCTCCTTTACACTTGCCGATACATTGTTTGTAAGTCAGTTAGGCGATATATCCCTCTCTGCTGTCGGTATGATGGGGCAGTGGGGCTGGCTTCTGAATATGATTCTTATCGGTATAAGCTCGGGAGCATCTGTATTTGTGGCCCAATATTGGGGTGTAAAAAATATTAAAAGGATAAATATGATCTGCGGAATAGCAGTGCTTTCCGCCGTAATTGTGTCGGGGATATTCACAACCTTGAGCCTTGTTGCTCCTGAATTTGTGATAAATATCTTTAATAATAATCCATCCGTAATTGATGAGGGTAAGCGATATTTGCTTATTGTTTGCGCTTCTTATCCGGCTGTTGCCATAACCAATATCCTTTCGTCTGTTTTGCGTTCCGTGGAAAATGTGAAGCTTCCTATGTATGTTTCGGTTCTCACAACGGTTTTGAACATAATTCTTGATTACGGTATGATTTTCGGAAAATTCGGTTTTCCTGCTATGGGAATTAAGGGAGCCGCCCTTGCAACTTCGTTTTCGGCCTGGGTCGGAGTTTTGGCAATTCTGACTGTATCAATGATAAAGAAAAACATTTTATATGCACCGATTAAACACACGTTCGGTTTTAGGTTTAAAGATATTGAAGAATTTTACAAAAAAGCTCTTCCTGTAATATTTAACGAATCTATGTGGGGCGCAGGAACATTTGCATTTAATATCATATTCGGGCATATGGGATATGAGTATTTTGCCGCCATAACGATTCTCAGAAGCTTTGAAAATATCGCTTTTGTTTTCTTTATAGGTATTTGTAATGCGTGCTGTATAATGGTCGGCAAATCTGTGGGCAAAGGTAAAATTGAGCGGGGAGTACAGGATTCAAAAAGGTTTGTATTGCTTGTACCCATGCTTGCCCTAATTGTTTCCGTGTTGATTTTTACTCTAAGAGCACAGCTTATCGGAATTTTTAATTTAAATAATAATATTACGCAGGTTACTCTTGATGCGGCAATGACTATAATGGCGATTTATGCCTTTGAGTTTACAGTAAGGCAAATGCCGTATATTTTAATAGTAGGTGTTTTCCGCTCGGGCGGAGATACCGTAACAGGTGTTAAATTTGACTTGTTCTGTCTTTGGTGTTTGTCACTTCCCGCAACATTGATTTCCGTGTATTTGCTGAAATTACCGTTCACGGTTGCTTTTGCCGTTATGTATATTTTCGAGGATTATGCAAAAACAATACTGTGTTTAAGATATTATAAATCAATGAAATGGATAAAACCCGTAACCGCTGAGGGTAAAAACGGATTGAAAGAATATCTTCGTCAAAAGGATGTTAAAAATGGAGCACAATAAAATAATCGTAAAAGGTGCAAAAGAGAATAATTTAAAAGATGTAACTGTTGAAATTCCCCGTGATAAACTGGTGGTTTTTACGGGACTTTCAGGCTCGGGCAAATCCTCCCTTGCCTTTGATACAATTTATGCCGAAGGTCAGCGCAGATATATTGAATCACTTTCGTCATACGCCCGAATGTTTTTAGGTCAAATGGAAAAGCCAAATGTTGAATCTATTGAGGGGCTTTCTCCCGCTATATCCATTGACCAAAAGACAACCTCGAAAAATCCCCGCTCAACTGTTGGAACGGTTACGGAAATTTACGATTATTTAAGGCTTCTCTATGCTCGCATCGGTATTCCTCACTGCCCTGTCTGCGGCAGAGAAATAAAACAGCAAACGGTTGACCAGATTGTTGATTGCGTACTTGAATTTGACGAAGGAACAAAATTTCAGGTTTTGTCCCCCGTTATCAGAGGTAAAAAAGGCGAGCATGCCAAAGAGGTAGCCAATGCTATGAAAGCGGGCTTTGTCAGAGCAAGAATAGACGGCGAAATAACCGATTTGTCAGATGAAATCAAGCTGTTAAAAACACATAAGCATAATATTGATATTGTAGTTGACAGACTTGTTGTAAAAGACGGTATTAGGAGCAGACTTGCAGATTCCATTGAAACAGCGACAAAGCTTTCAGGCGGAAATGTTATTATTGATGTTATAGGAGGCTTTGAGCATTTATATTCCCTTAATTATGCTTGCCCTGAGCACGGAATCAGTATTGACGAGCTTTCTCCCCGTATGTTTTCTTTCAATAACCCATACGGTGCCTGTCCGAAATGCACGGGATTGGGAACATTTTTAAAGGTTAATCCCGATTTGGTGATTCCAAACAGGAGCCTTTCAATTTCAGAGGGTGCAATCTGTGCCAGCGGCTGGGGAAAAGCCGATAAGGGCTCCATTTCGGAGATGTATTATAATGCTTTGGGCAAGGAGTTCGGGTTTACGCTGAAAACTCCCATAAAAGATATATCGGAGGCAGGCGTTAACGCCATTCTGTACGGTACTGATCGAAAACTTAAAATGTCCCGCTCAACGCTTTACGGCTCGGGAACATATTTGAGTGAATTTGAGGGGATTGTCAATAATCTTGAACGCCGATACAGAGAAACAACAAGTGATTGGTCACGGTGGGAAATTGAGCAGGTGATGACTTCAAGCCGTTGTCCCGATTGCGGCGGAACACGGTTAAAGCCCGAAATACTTTCCGTTACCGTAGGCGGCAAAAATATAAGTGAGTTTTGTGATATGTCTATCACAGCCGCATTAAAATTTATGGATGAACTTAATCTTACGGAAAAAGAACAGTTTATCGCAAAGGCTGTCCTGAAAGAGATTAAGGACCGATTGCTGTTCCTTAAAAGTGTGGGATTGGAGTATTTAACCTTATCGCGCTCGTCAGGTACGCTTTCGGGCGGCGAAAGTCAGCGAATCAGGCTTGCAACACAGATAGGCTCTTCCCTCATGGGTGTCGTATATATTCTTGATGAGCCCAGTATAGGCTTGCATCAGCGTGATAACGATAAGCTTTTAGGCACGCTTAAAAATTTGAGAGATTTGGGAAATACTTTAATCGTCGTTGAGCATGACGAGGATACAATGCGTGAAGCCGATTATATTGTGGACATCGGCCCCGGTGCGGGAATTCACGGCGGTGAGGTTGTGTGCGCAGGAACGGTTGACGATATAATAAACTGTAAAGAGTCAATTACGGGAATGTATTTGTCAGGCAAGCGGAAAATACCTGTTCCCGAAAAACGCAGAACCGGCAACGGAAATTATATAACTGTTAAGGGTGCGGCGGAAAACAACCTTAAAAATATAGATGTAAAGTTTCCCTTGGGTTGCTTTACCTGCGTGACAGGCGTTTCAGGCTCGGGAAAATCATCTCTTGTCAATGAAGTTCTGTATAAAAATCTCGCAAACGAGCTTAACCGTGCAAAAAAGCCCATGGGAAAATTCGATGAAATGACCGGGCTTGAAAATCTCGATAAGGTAATAGCGATTGACCAGTCTCCGATAGGCAGAACACCTCGTTCAAACCCTGCAACATATACGGGAGTATTCACCGACATAAGGGAACTTTTCGCCTCAACGCAGGATGCCAAAATTCGAGGATATAATTCAAGCAGGTTTTCCTTTAATGTTAAAGGCGGTCGCTGTGAGGCGTGCCAGGGCGACGGTATTGTAAAAATTGAGATGCATTTTCTTGCCGATGTGTATGTGCCCTGTGAGGTGTGCAAGGGGGCAAGATATAACCGTGAAACTCTCGAAGTTAAATATAAGGGAAAAAGCATTTATGATGTCCTTGATATGACCTTTGAAGAAGCTTTGGAGTTTTTCGGAAATATTCCGAAAATTAAGAGAAAACTGCAAACCGTTACCGATGTGGGGCTGGGATATGTCAAGCTCGGTCAGTCTGCAACAACTCTTTCGGGCGGTGAGGCACAGCGTGTAAAGCTTTCTACCGAGCTTTCAAAGCGCCCAACGGGAAAAACCGTATATATTCTCGATGAGCCCACCACAGGCTTGCACACGGCGGATGTGCACAAACTGATTGAAGTATTACAGCGTCTTGTTGATACAGGCAATACCGTAATTGTCATTGAGCACAATCTTGATGTGATTAAAACAGCGGATTATATCATTGATTTAGGCCCCGAAGGGGGAGACGGCGGCGGCGAGATTGTCGCCTGCGGTACACCCGAAGATGTTGCAAAGTGTGAAAAGTCATATACGGGAAAATACCTTAAAAAACTGTTATAAATTATTAAACAAAAAACAGCCGATGCATATCAAAATAGCATCGGCTGCTTTTTGTCTAAAATTGTTTATTCCGTATCGTCTTGTTCTTCGTTTATATCCTGTTCTGTTTCGAATGTAATAACCGTATCTGAATCATTTTGAATTGTTTCGGCATTTTTCTGAGCTTTTTTCGCCCTTTTCCAAAGGCTGTCTTTTGTTTTCTTAAAGAACAGTAATTTTCTTTCTTTGAAAATGTAAAGTAACAGTAAAATGATTGTGAAAATGCAGGAAATCATGATTGAACCTTGAAGGTACGGCAGTTTATAGGAAAATGTGACTGTATGCTCACCCACAGGTACAATAACGCCTATTAAAGCGTCGGAAATTTTGATTATGTTATCGCTGTTAATCTTTTTGCCGTCGATATATACTTTCCAGCCATCGTCATACGGTATGGAAGTATAAAGGATTTCGTCAGTTTCGGCATTAAAAGTTCCTGAAATCATTGTTTCATTGAATTTATCGTATTCTAATTGCCCTTTACTGAGTTTTTCGTATCCCTTACTAAACTTTTCACCATTAACCGTAAAGGCAGTAAAATCAACGCTTGCGTAGTCAAGGGAGTCTTTTATAGGCAGTTCTATTGAAATAACATCACCGGGTTCATGAACGCCCAGGTCAAGTATATAACCGTCGTTAACATTCATTGATGTGGTTATTCTCGGTGAAAAAATTGAAACGGTATTTAAATTTCTTGAATTAACATATATATAAATATTTTTCCGTTCTTTTGCCGTAATCTCAATAGTTGCCGAGCCTGCATATTCGGTAGATGTCTTATTCAGCGCAAGCTTTCCCGCTTCAATACTGTCAGTATCAATGGGAAGAATATTGCCGTTTATTATTTCATAGTCATATATTTCATCAAATACATTTTCAACGCCTGTGGAGAGTCTGAAATATTCCTCCTGTGCCTCTACGGGATTATCGTATGAAGAAGCGTCCCATTGAGATAATTCAGACAAAACGGGATATGCAATATTTAAAGCAAAATTATTTTCATATACCGAGTATTTTCCGTTTGAATCTTTGTAACTGTAAAAATCACAGGGTGAAATTAACGAGCTTTTGTCATAAATATATTTTAACGAAAACATTGAATTGTAAACAGGAGTTTGGGGATTGTAGGTAAAGCTGTTGATTTTATTACCGTAAAGTCCAATGTTTTTTTGTAAATTCGCAACTTTTTCATATGCCATTGATGAGAATACCGATACGCCGTTGTAATCATACCAACTGGGGTCCATCCGAGCGCGGAGATTAGATAATTCTGAGCGATAGAACAATGTTGCGTCGTTATCATCAATCTTTTTTTGAAGCTCTTTGAAATCGTCATAATCGGAAACATATGATTCTTTTGCTTGGTTGGCTACATAATGGTCGGTACTTGCTGTTATCGCCTCTGCCGTTACGGAGCATAAAAGCATAATGGAGAGAGCATATGCCTGATTTTTCTTGCTGTTTATAAGACCTAAAATTATTGAGTATAAGAAAACAAATGCGATGCTGATATAAACTGTAATGTCGCCAACATTTTTTGAACCTGTTTCCTGCACTAAAACAATAAATGCAATCAAAGCGATTCCAACGCCTAAAATATGCTTTTTGTTGAATTCATCAATATTCTTAAAGGCTTTATAAGCCAATATAATCAAAAGGAAGGAATAAATGAATGACTGACGGTACGGCAGGTCGTTTGGAAAATGAAATCCGTGCCAGAAGAAATTTATATAGTTCAGACTGAAACTGAAATACATTAAAGCGATAAAAACTGCGGAGGCAATTTTTTCATATGAGGAAATTCTTTTTGAAAAGAAATAAAAGGGTATCAAAAAAATTGTCAGTATTCCGCAGTATATATTGGGAAGTACATCGTCGCCGCTGCTTCTTATGGTCGGTTCAAGGCTCGCAAGATGATTTGCTAAAAAGTCATAAATATTAAAATAGAACTTTGTTTCCACGGGCGCCGTGCCTGCCGTGGCTGATGATGTTTTTAAAACATGGGCAATGGGAAGCAAAACGCAAAGCAGCATTATACCGACCGAAACTGACGCCAAAGCAAATCTTATGCCGCTTTTAAGGAAAAACGAGTTTTTGATTTTGTTTAAAAATCCGCTGTTATCTAAATACTTCTTTTTTTCTTTTATTGAGCCGAGGGAGCAGAAATAATAATAGATAAAGTAAACGCACGAGAAAATGCAAATCATATAACCAATGTAATAGTTTGAAAAAATTGCCAAAGCAAGTGCAATGATATATGTTTTGCATTTTCCGCTCTCTATTATTTTTTCTATTCCGAGTGCAACGAATGGCAAAATGTATAATGCGTCAATCCACATAATATTCCAGTAATACGCAATAAAGTAGGCACTGAACGCGTACAGCACACCGAAAGCGGATATTGCAAAGCCATCGCCTTTTTGCGATTTTTTTAGGTAATAGGTCATTGACATTGCACTGAGAACCGCTTTAATTGCAATCATCGCCGCAACGGCTTCAAAAGTGTTTTTATGACCGAATAAAAGAATTATAAAAGATATGGGACTTGAAATGTAATTAAAAAAGTTTCCGAAAAATGAACTGCCAAGCCCTGTGTTCCAAGAGTAAATCAACGATTCACCGGAGGTCAGTCTGTCGTAAAACTCAGAAAAAAGAGGACCGTATTGATGATACAAATCCATACGGTACACGGTTCTGTCGCCGAAAGGTATAATGTCGAAGCAAAAATAAATCAGAAGAATAATGAATAAAGCAATTCCGCCGGAAACTAATATATATTTATTGTTTTTATAGAAATTTTTAACTTTGTTTGCCATAAAAAACACCTTTCTGTATTACTTATTTCAGTATAACATACAGTATTGTTTATTTCAAGAAAGTTTTGTACTAACAGGGGACAAGTAATCATAGTATTTAGCGAGGTGATAAAGTGAGTAAAGATGTTATAAATGAATTCAATTATATTATTTCATTTATTTCTCCGAGAATACGGTCGCTTTTAAAGGACTTAAATGAACAGCTTATAGTTGAATTGCAGGAAATAAGAATGAGAGCAAACCGTCCCGTTGTGCTTGTTACAAGGTCGGGAAGCAGTTTTTTAACTCAAAATTCAAAATCAACCTTAATTTTGTCAGGTAATTGTGTTACCGCAACTGAAAACGAGATTGTTGATACTGTCAACAAGATGTGCGGATATTCAATGCACAGCCATTTCGAGGACATACTTAACGGATATGTCACGCTGCCGAACGGCGCACGAGTAGGCTTGTGCGGAACAGCTGTATATGACAAAACCGAGGTAAAATCCTTAAAAGATATAAGCAGCCTGAATATAAGAATTCCACGCTTTGAAAAAGGATGCTCCGACGCTCTGTTTGATTCCGTTTTTTCAGACGGAATCGAAAGCTTGATTATTGCGGGATCTCCGTCTTCGGGAAAAACCACATTGCTTAAAGATATTGCATATCAGCTTTCTTCGGGCAGAACGGGTAAATACCATAAAGTTTGTGTTGTAGACGAAAGGAAAGAGCTGTTCCCCGCAAAAAACAGCACAGCAGATTTAGGCCCCAATACAGATGTTATATACGGCTTTCCGAAGCAGACGGGTATATCAATCGCTGTCAGAACAATGTCGCCGGATATAATAATATGCGACGAAATCGGAAATACCGAAGAAGCGGTGCAAATTTTTGAGGGACTGAACAGCGGAGTCCGATTTTTACTGAGTGTGCACTGCGATTCTCTTGAAGAATTAAGAAATAAGAAGTTTATAAAAATGTTATTAAAATCGGGAGGTTTTAATCGGGTTGCCATACTGTGCGGAAGCTATGCACCTTGCAAAATAGAGCGTATTGTCAATTCCGATGCTGTACTTTATGAAAAACATTCTGATTCTTATGCTTTCGGCGATAGGGGGCTTTTCGGCAATACTGTGCGCAAGGCTAATTAAAGAGCACACAAGAGCGGTTCGGCAATGTGTTTTGATGATTGATAACATCTGTATTTTATTACAATACAGCGGAATTTCCGTTGAGGAAATATTCAAAAACCTTTCCCTATCTTCAAATTATTGTCTGCTGCTGTTTATAAAAGAAATTAACAAAAGGTTAGGGGCGTTAATAGAATACGAGAAGGCATATAATGATGTGATTTCAGAAAAAACATTTACAAAATACCTTGACAGCGAGGATTGCGATTTTATGCGCGGCTTCTTGTCTATGCTGGGAAAGTCTGATTTGTCGGGTCAACTGATGAATTGTAAAATGTATTCCGAGTTTTTTAAAGGAAAACTGAACTCTTTGGAAAAAAGTGAAAACAACAAGTGTAAAAGTGCTGTTGCCCTTGTACTGGGCGTAACATTAACAGCAATAATTTTAATTTTATAGGTGTAAAAATGGATATATCATTTCTCTTAAAAATTGCGGGAATAGGGTTGATAGTGGCTGTTATAAATCAGATGCTTTCAAAGGCAGGTCGGGAAGAATTTGCTACGCTCACGGTTCTTACGGGTATTGTGGTGATAATAGCTATGCTTATTCCTCAACTAAGCTCGGTGTTTGATGAGTTAAAATCAGTATTCGGTTTATGAATATACTTTTGAAAGTAGCCGCAATGGCAATAATTTATGCTTGCTTTTCAGCAATATTAAAGAGCTATCGCCCCGAATATATTCTTTTGCTGCGCGTAGCAACAATAGCTTTAATATTTTCTGTTGCAGTTGAGGGAATCAGCGATGCAATATCAAATATTTTAGCCGCATTTACAGTTTTTAATATTGATTCAAAGCATATTGAATTGCTTTTAAAGGTAGTGGGAATCACCGTAATTACGGATTTTCTCTGTGATGTTTTAAAGGACAGCGGCGAGAATTCCATGGCGGGAATTGTAACAGTTGCCGCAAGGATTATTGTTCTTGTTATGTGTATGCCGCTGATAAATTCGTTGATTTTATTTTCTTTAAAGATGCTGGAATAAATATGAAAAGGATTATTTTAATTGCATTTCTGATTTTCATATTCTTAATGAGTTTTTCTTTTGCTTCATACGGTGTTACCGCCGAAGAAGATTACAGTATTGTTTGGGATTCGGTTAACGGGCAAACAAAGGAATACTTGGAGGATATGGGAATTGATGAAATAAGTTTTAACGATATTTTCAATCTTTCCCCCACAAGAGTAATTGAGTTTTTATTAAAATCAATAAAGACTTCCGGTACGGGCGTATTAAAAAGCGTAACATTGATAGTTGTTATATTTATAATTACATCTATTGCCGCATCCTTCTTAAAAGAGTCGGATAAAAACATAACTATTCTTTATTTTGTGTGCACATTAACGGTTATGACAGCCGTTATAGCGCCTGTCAGCAGAATACTGACCGATGCGGTTGCCGGAATACGCACATCGAGCATTTTTGTCAATTCTTATTTGCCTATAATGACGGGAATAATAATCGCTTCAAAAAATCCGTCGTTGGCTTTTACATATAATTCCTTTACAGTTTTTATTTCATCGTTTATATCCACTTTTGCAGACAGGTTTTTTATGCCTGTAATAAGTGCGTTGCTGTCTTTCGGCGTGCTTTCATCTTTTTCCTTTGAGGGATACAGAGGACGAATTTTGAAAACAGTCAGAAAATCCGTTGTTATAATTTTATCTCTGTTTTCAACTGTTTTTACCGGACTTTTAACAACACAAAGCATTCTCGCAAGTTCTTCGGACAGCGTTGTATTAAAAGGCATCAGGTTTATTTCGGGCACCTTTGTTCCGATTGTGGGAAACGGCGTCGGTGACGCAATTTCATCGGTATTCAGCAGCTTTTTAATTATGAGAAACACTTTGGGTGTGTTTGTAATTATTGTAATTTTGCTAATAAATCTTCCGGCAATGGTTGAACTGTTGGTGTGGTATTTCGCTTTGGAAATCTGTTCAATCGTTTCAACTATGTTTGATTTAAACCATATGTCGGATGTTATCGACAGCCTTGCTTCTGTAATTTCGCTGATAAATACTGTTTTGTTTTTTGTGACTTTCGTTCTGACAATATCAACAGGTGTCATCATAGTAATGGGTAAGTAAAATGGACGGCTTTAAAACTTGGATTCTTTCTGTGTGCGGCGCAATGATTTTATCATCGCTGTTCAAAATGATTTTATCCGATTCTTCTCTGAAAAAATCAGTAAACATATTCTTTTCGCTGTTTATTCTGTTTTATACAGTTGTTCCGCTGAGCGGCGCTATCGTTGAGAGCAAAAAAACAGAATCGGAAATAACTGCGGAGAGCAATTACGATGAAATCTTTAACGAGGCGTATAAAAAAATTGTTGAACAGTCAATTTCTAATGTTTGTGCCAAGCTTTCCGCCGATATATCGGATATTCAAATCGAAGCCTATTCAAATGACGACGGTATTCTGTGTGTTGAGAGCATAAAGGTTGATATAATTCAAAATGAAAAGGCTCAGGAAGTAAAAAATGCAATAAGCAAACAATTAGGATTTGAGGTTGATGTCTGTTGAAAAAAGAAATAGCGGATAAAGCACGGCAGTTATTCGGCAAAAATAAAAAAACAGTAATTATTACGGTGATTGGGTTTGTCGGGATTTTTCTGATAATGTTTTCCGAATTGGGCGGCAAAGAAAAAAACGAGTCAAAAAATGAAAGCTTGAATACAAATATGAGTACAAATGAATACTGCGAATATTTGGAAAGCAGAATTGAAAGCATAGTGTCCTCAATTGACGGCGCCGGAAGAACAAAGGTTATGATAACCGTTTCGGAAACTACCGAGTACATATATGCGGAAAATGATAAGGAAAACAGAAAAAACAGCGACAGCGCTAATGATTTGAGCAATCAAAGCGATTATGTGATTATAAATGCGGACGATAACGATACAGGCTTGCTTTTGAAGACAATTGAACCGAAAATCAGAGGTGTGGCAATCGTGTGTGATGGAGGGAACAACGAGTTGGTTCAGCAACAGATTTATTCAGCCGTTAGCGCTGTTTTAAATATAAGTACATCAAAAATATCAATCTCAAAATTATCTGCTTCGGAGGTAAACAATGAAAAGTAAAATTATCGGAAGAAAACAACTGCTGATTATTTCACTGACATGCGCGCTGGGCTTGGCGGTGTTCGTGAATTGGTACTATACCAATCCTCAGCGAAACAATTTAACAGAACCTGAGGTAACATCAGAGGTAAACTTAGGTGAAGCTCAATATGTTAACAGCGGCAATGTTACTGAAAGCGATTATTTTTCGTCTGCTAAACTAAAAAGAACACAATCGAGGGATATTTCAAAAGAACATCTTGAAAGTATTGTGTCGGGCAGCGAATTCGATGAAGATACAAAGGCGTCTGCAAGAGAACAACTCATTAAGATTGCCGATAACATAAAAAAAGAAACGGATATAGAAAATCTGATTACGGCTCAAACCGGTGGGGAATGCCTAGTTATTCTGGACAGCGACAATATTGAAGTCATACTTCCCGACGGAACTGTAAAAGAAGATATACTTTTGAAGATTAAGGATATAATAATATCAAAAACCGATTTCAGCACAGATAAAATAACTGTTATTGAACGCAGTAATATGAAATGAGTAAATATTCAATTTTCTATTGAATTTTTGCGTTTTCGGTGGTACAATATACATAAATTCTATGTATATACATTCCGAACCGCAGAAAATTTAGTTTGCTCCCTGTTTTTTCTGACGGGGAGCATTTATTATTTTGGAGGACAATATGACTCGTAAAGAAGAAAGAGAGCTTGCATTTACTTTAATTTTTGAAAAGATTTTTAACGATGACTTAACAGTTGAGGAAATCATAAAAAATGCAGTAGAAGCAAGACTTATTGAAGAAAATGTTTTTGCCTGCTCATTGGCACAGTTAACATACGATAACCGTGATGAAATCGACAGAATTATCAGCGAAAATTCCGTTGGATGGAAAATAGAAAGATTACCGAAGGTTACTCTTGCAATAATGAGGCTGGCGTTTTGCGAATTGCTTTATGTTCCGTCTGTGCCCACAGGTGTTACAATAAATGAGGCAGTTGAACTTGCTAAAAAATTCGCCTCACAGGAGGATGCTTCATTTATTAACGGAATACTTGGAAAATATGTGAGAGAGAACAGTTTATAATGAGCATTTATCTCGGAATAGACACAAGTAATTACACAACATCCGTCGCTCTATATGATTGCGATACGGGAATAATGCACAGTAAAAAGCTTCTTTTACCTGTTAAAAAAGGAGAAAAGGGGATTCGTCAAAGTGACGCTGTTTTTCATCATACTGTTCAGCTTCCCCAACTGATTACAGAACTTTTTAATGAAAACCCTTGCAGTATTGAGGGTGTAGGCGTTTCAGTAAAACCGTGTAATGAACAAGGCTCATATATGCCCTGCTTTTTGGCAGGCGTTTCGGTTGCAAAATCTGTTGCAAATATTATGAACATTCCTCTTTATGAATTCTCCCATCAGGACGGTCACATTGCCGCCGCACTTTTTTCCTGCGGCAGACTTGATTTGATAGATGAAAGTTTTATTGGATTTCACATTTCGGGCGGCACAAGTCAGGCAATTCTTGTAAAGCCGAACGGTAAGTATTTTTCCACCGGGATTATTTCCGATTCACTCGATTTAAAAGCAGGACAAGCTGTGGACAGAGTAGGCGTTATGTTAGGGCTTGATTTTCCATGTGGCGCAGAACTTGAAAAAATAGCAAAAGAGGGCGGAAAACCGTTAAAAAAAGTTAAAATTTTCCGTAAGGACGGTTTTTTCAGCCTTTCCGGAGTTGAGAATCAATGTAAGCTTATGCTTGAACAGGGAGCAGACCCCGGCGATATTGCCAATCACTGTTTAAGCTGTATATATTCGGCTATTGACGATACGGCAGAAGAGCTTTTAAAAAAATTCGGTGATTTACCTCTTGTTTTTTCAGGAGGGGTAATGTCAAATGCTTTAATAAAAAATATGCTGTGCCGAAAATATAACGCACATTTTGCAGAACCGCAGTTTTCCGCTGATAATGCTTGCGGAACGGCTGTTTTGGCTTCAATTTGCGATGCGAGGAAATAAAATATGCAGTCGCCTTTAATACTAACGGTTTCACAACTTAATCTATACACAAAATCCGTTATTGAGCAGGACGATAACCTGAATAATGTTTTTGTCTGCGGCGAAATATCTAATTTTGTTGACCATTACCGAAGCGGTCATTTGTATTTGAGCTTGAAAGACGAGAAGTGCTCGATAAGTGCAGTAATGTTTGCGGGAAATGCGTCAAGGCTCAAATTCAAACCGGAAAACGGTATGTCCGTAATTGTCCGCGGCAGGGTTTCAATATATGAGCGTGACGGTAAATATCAACTTTATATTGATGATATGCAGCCTGACGGCGTCGGAGCGCTTGCCCTTGCTTTTGAGCAGACAAAGGAGAAGCTTGCAAAACTGGGTATTTTTTCTCCCGAACACAAAAAATCGATACCGCAGTTTCCCTCTCGTATAGGTGTTATTTCTTCTCCGACAGGTGCCGCTGTTCAGGATGTCCTCAATGTATTGAACCGCCGTTTTCCTTTGGCGGAAATTGTTTTTTCGGGTGTTCAGGTTCAGGGCGACACGGCGGCAGAGCAGATTTGCCGTGCCATTGAAAAAATCAACGGTCTGAACGCCGCTGATGTTGTTATTATAGCCAGAGGCGGCGGCTCGGCAGAGGATTTGTGGCCTTTTAACGATGAAAAATTAGCATATGCAATTTATAATTCTCATATCCCGATAATTTCGGGTGTGGGTCATGAAACGGATTATACAATTTGCGACCTTGCGGCTGATTTGCGTGCGCCTACACCATCTGCGGCGGCGGAACTTGCCGTTCCGGATTGCAGAGAACAGCTTTATTTCGTTTCTTCTCTTAAAAACTCAATATACAATTCTGTAAATTCAATGATAGATGATTTGAACACGGGACTAAATGAGATTTTAAATAAGCCTGTGCTTGAAAATCCTAACGGATTTTTTGATAACTGCGAATTGTATCTTGATTCTTTAAGAAAAACCGTTTGCGACGGCACGGTGAAAAAATATGAACTGCTGTCTGCTGATTTTTCTCACATTTGTGAAATACTGCATACATTGAGCCCTGTCAAGGTGCTTTCAAGAGGTTATTCAATAGTAAAACATAACGACAATGCCGTTACCTCGTCGAAAGACCTGAAATCGGGCGATTATGTTGACATAACTTTTGCTAACGGAACCGCAAAAGCAAAAATTGTTGAGGTGAATTGTGAAAATGACATATGAGCAGGCAATAAAAAGACTTGAAGAAATCGCAAAAATCCTTGAAGACGGAACGAGTACCCTTGACGATTCCTTAAAGCTGTACGAAGAAGGGATTAAGCTTGCGGATTTTTGCAAAAACAAGTTGAACGACGCAAAACAAAAAATAACCGATTTGAACGAGGTAAAAACTGATGACTGATTTGAATGAATATATAAAGTCCGTTGCTGACGACGTATCAAAAAGGTTAGAGGCGCTTCTTTCGGAGAATATGGATTCTGTTGTTACCTCCGCCATGAAATACAGCGCGCAGGGCGGCGGCAAAAGAATACGCCCCCTTTTAACCGTTGAGTTTTCAAAAGCCTGCGGCGGTAATTATGAGGCGGCAGTGGATTTCGGATGTGCTGTTGAAATGATTCACACATATTCGCTTATTCACGATGATTTACCCTGTATGGATAATGACGATATGCGTCGGGGGAAGCCCTCGTGTCATATTGCTTTCGGCGAAGATAACGCACTTCTTGCAGGCGACGCATTACTCACGGAGGCTTTTTGTGTGCTTTCCTGCGTCAGAAGTGTTTCCGAGAAAAATATTGTAAAAGCAGTATCTTTCCTTTCCTCTTTTGCAGGAATTAACGGTATGGTAGGAGGTCAGGTTCTTGATTTACAGTTCGAAGATGTAAAACCCACGGTTGAAGAAATTACAAAAATGTATTCTTTAAAAACCTGTGCGCTTATTAAAGCTGCCGCCGTTTTGGGTTGTCTTACATCTGAAAACTGCACACAGCGTGAAATTGAAGCCGCATGCAATTACGGCGAAAATCTCGGAATAGCATTTCAAATTGTTGATGATATACTCGATATTGTGGGTGACGAAAAAATACTCGGAAAACCCGTAGGCAGTGACGATAAAAACGATAAATCAACGGTAGTGAAGTATCTTGGAATTGAAAAATCCAAAGAGTATGTTAAGGAGCTTACAGCAAAGGCTGTAAATTCATTAAAAGATATTAGCGGTGATACTGCCGTTCTTGAACAGATTGCATTATTGCTGGCTGACAGAACATATTGATTGGAGTTAGTTTTTTGGATAGTTTTAAGTTTTTGGGAAAAATAAATTCTCCCTATGATTTGAAAAAACTGAATTATAACGAGCTTGGTGAACTGTGTGATGAAATCAGACAGGTTTTAGTGGATACCGTATCCCAAAACGGCGGGCATCTTTCGTCGAATCTCGGCGTTGTGGAGTTATCCGTTGCTTTACACAAGGTTTTTAACTCTCCCGATGACAAAATTATCTGGGATGTCGGTCATCAGGTTTACACTCATAAGCTTTTAACGGGGCGCTTTGCAAAGTTCTCAACTCTCCGTAAAGAAAACGGAATTTCAGGTTTTTCTTCTCCCGAGGAAAGTCCGCACGATGTATTTTACAGCGGTCATTCAAGTACATCAATTTCCGCCGCTTTGGGTATCGCAACCGCAAATAAGCAGTTGGGAAAAGACGATTTTACGATAGCTGTAATAGGTGACGGAGCACTTACAGGCGGTTTGGCATATGAGGCGCTGAACAATGCTGGACGAACTAAAACGCGGCTTATTGTTATTCTTAACGACAACAATATGTCAATTTCGCCCAATGTAGGTTCTATGGCACGGTATCTCGCCGTAATCCGTTCAAAGCCTGAATATTTCAGGATTAAAGCCCGCACGGAACGCGCCATAAACCGTATTCCACTTGTAGGCGAATATATTTCAAAAGGCATATATAATCTCAAAACTAACATAAAAAACAGAATATATAAAAGTACCTTTTTTGAGGATTTGGGATTCAGATATATGGGTCCTATTGACGGAAACAATATAGAACAGCTTTGCGAGGCACTATACAGCGCAAAGCTTGTAAACGGTCCGGTGCTGTTGCATATAAATACGGTGAAAGGCAAGGGATATAACTTTGCAGAGAAGTCACCGAGCGTTTATCACGGAATATCTGAATTTAATGTTGAAACAGGAGAGCCAATTCACTCGGGAGCTAATTTTTCATCGGAATTCGGTAAAATAATGTGCGATTATGCCGAAAATGACGAGAGAATATGTGCGATTACTGCGGCAATGTCATTGGGAACGGGTCTTAAAGATTTTGCCGAGCGTTATCCCGAAAGGTTCTTTGATGTAGGTATAGCTGAGGAACACGCAGTAACCTTTGCATCGGGTCTTGCAAAAGGCGGAATGATACCTGTTGTAGCCGTTTATTCCACTTTTCTGCAAAGAGCTTATGACCAGTTGATTCACGACTGTGCTCTGCAAAAACAAAAGATAATAATTGCCCTTGACAGGGCGGGTTTTGTGGGTGAAGACGGCGTTACGCATCAGGGAATACTTGATGTACCGTTTTTAAACAGCGTTCCCGATATAACCGTCTATTCTCCTTATACCTTTAAAAGAATGCAGTACGATTTTGAGCACGCCATAAAAAACGCCGAAAACATTACCGTTATCCGCTATCCGAGAGGAAATGAAGTAACACTTCCGGAAGGCTTCAAGGTAAGTGAAAATAACTTTGATTTGTTCGTGCAGAACGGTGACACGCTTATTGTGACATACGGCAGAATTTCGGCTCAGGCGGCAAATGCGGTGCAGAAACTGAAAGAAGCCGGAAATAATGTATCATTGCTGATACTGAACAGGATTAAGCCCATTGATGAAGATGCTGTAAATGCTGTTTTAAAATTCAAACTCATTTATTTCTATGAGGAATCTGAACGCTCAGGCGGTATAGGTCAAAGCTTTGCCGATATGCTTGCCGAAAAAGGATTTGGCGGCAAATACTGTCATATTGCCGTTAATGATGAGTTCGTGCATCATGCTTCCGTTGATTCCTTGATGAAAAAATACGGCTTTGATTGTGACAGCATCGTAAAAAACATTTCGGAGAACAAAAATGGCTGAAAAAAAGAGACTTGATACTGCGGTTTTTGAGCTTGGAATTGCCGAAACCCGTTCAAAAGCATCGGCTTTGATTATGTCCGGCGAGATTTATGTTAACGGTCAAAAAGAAACAAAGTCGGGATATGCAGTAAAGGAAAAAGATATAATAGAATTTAAAGGTAAGAAAATGCCCTTTGTAAGCAGGGGAGGATACAAGCTTGAAAAAGCCATGAAGGTTTTTCCCATATCACTTGCGAACTGTGTTTGTATGGATATCGGCGCTTCAACAGGGGGATTTACCGATTGTATGCTTCAATGCGGTGCACTCAAAGTGTATGCGATTGATGTGGGATACGGTCAGCTTGCGTGGAAACTGCGCACAGATGAAAGAGTTATAAACCTCGAAAGAACAAATTTCAGGTATCTTACAGACGAAACGGTAAGTGAAAAAATTGATTTTGCCAGTATTGATGTTTCGTTTATATCCTTAAATAAGATATTGCCCGTGCTGTTCGGCTTTTTAAAAGACGGCGGTGCGTGTGTTGCTTTAATAAAACCGCAGTTTGAGGCGGGAAAGGAAAAAGTCGGCAAAAAAGGCGTTGTAAGAGATATTGAAACGCACAAGGAAGTTATAAGAAATGTTGCGGATTTTGCTTTTGAATCCGGCTTTTCCGTATATGGTTTGGATTTTTCTCCCGTAAAGGGGCCCGAGGGCAACATCGAATACCTTATTTATCTTATAAAAGACGGAAAAAATGTAAATTCTGTGTCGGAAAGTGAAATTGACGGCGTCACAGAAAAGTCACATAAGGAATTGGACGGTGATTAACAGTGAAAATAGGTATAGTTCCGAATTTTACCCGTGAAAAGGCAGAAGAAATAACCGAAAAAACTGTTGCTCAACTTGATAAACTGAATATTGAATACTTTTTTGATATATCTGCGGCCGGTGCACTATCCTCACATATTGCAAAAGACAGGTTTTCAAATGATATTTATAATTTGTCCGATTTAATAATCGCCATCGGCGGCGATGGCTCCTTTATTCATGCGGCAAAGCAGGCGGCGGTTTTAAAAAAGCCCGTACTTTGTATAAATGCAGGTAATTTAGCGTTTTTGGCAGGTCTTGAAGGAAATGAACTTTATTTCCTCGAAAAGCTTATTTCGGGCGAATATACCACAGATAAGCGGATGATGCTTAAAGTCGAGTTGAATGACGGTGCAGGAAAGAAATTGTTGGGTTACTGCCTTAATGATGTTGCAGTTGCCCGCGGAGAAGAAATAAAGCTTATTGACCTTGATGTTTTGTGTGACAACCGAAAAATAAACAATTACCGTGCCGACGGCGTTGTGATTTCAACTCCCACGGGTTCAACTGCGTATTCATGGTCTGCGGGCGGCCCCGTTATTGACCCTAATCTTCAATGTATAATGCTGACGCCCATATGCACACACTCGCCGTTAAACCGTTCGTTGGTATTTAACGATAAGTCTGTAATTACCGTAAAATCCACGGCAAATTCCGAGCAGCGACTGTCAGTTTCAACGGACGGTGAAAAATCAATAGAGATTTCCGAAAAATGTGAAATAATTATTTCCAAATCGGAGTATTATGCTGAGTTTATCAGAATAAAGTCCGATGAGTTTTTCGATATTCTTAATAGTAAATTGACACAGAGAAGGGGGTAGTCAAATGAAAAAGAACAGGCAGGAATTGATTTTAAGCTTTATAAAAAACAATAATGTTTCCACACAGGAGGAAATCATCTCAATGCTCGCCGAAAATGGCTATGCCGTTACTCAGGCGACGATTTCCAGAGATATAAAAGAATTAAAACTTATTAAAGAGCATTACGGCAAGAACGAAACCCGTTATGCCGTAAGTGAAATAAAAGATAACGACGATAATTTCAGAATGATATTTACCCGCTCTGCATTATCGGTTGAATCAGCGATGAATATTGTTGTTGTTAAGTGCTATGCAGGCACGGCGAATGCCGCATGTATTGCTCTTGACAATATGAATATGCCGGGAATTGTGGGTACAATTGCAGGCGACGATACGATTTTTACCGTTTGTAAAGATATAAACGCAACCGAAGATGTAGTTCATTCAATTAAGTCAATGCTGAAGGGCTGATTATATGCTTTCTCATTTAAAAATCAACAATATTGCAATAATTAAAGAGGCTGTTATTGATTTTGACGGCGGACTGAATGTGTTAACGGGAGAAACAGGCGCAGGTAAATCAATAATTATTGACGCAATTAACGCAATACTCGGCGAACGCACCTCCCGTGAGCTTATCAGGACCGACAGTGATTTTGCGGAGGTTACTGCTGTCTTTCAGGATATTTCGCAGTCCGTAGCAGGTGTTCTTGACGAATTGGGAATTGAAACAGAGAGTGACAAGTCGCTTTTACTGTTCAGAAAAATGACTTCGGACGGTAAAAATATTTGCAGGATTAACGGTTCATCCGCAACAGTTTCAATGCTGAAAAAAATAGGGCAGTCTCTTATAAATGTTCACGGTCAGCTCGATAACCATAACCTGTTAAACGAAGATTTGCATTATACTTATATCGACAGTTTCGCTGAAAACGGAGATATAAGAGATGCATATTCTGTATTTTATGAAAAGTACTTATCAGCGAAGAAAAAATTTGAGAGTTTGATTATTGATGAGGGAGAAAAAGCAAGAAAAATCGATTTACTTACTTTTCAGATAAACGAAATTGAGGAAGCGGATATAAAAGTCGGTGAAAAAGAGGAACTTGAAAAAAGGCGGAAGGTTCTTCAAAATGCAGAAACTTTGATTGAACTTGTGAATAATGCGGTTATGTTGATTAACGGCGCCGACGACTTTAAAGGTGCTGCCGATATGCTTTCCGATATTGCCGAAAGCGTGACAAAAGCCTCCTCTTTTGATGACGGTTTAAGTGAGGCGGCAGAGCAAATTTCCGATATGTCTTATAGCATTGCCGACTGTTCAACCGAATTAAACCGCTTTTTGTATAATCTTGATATCGACCCGAAAGAACTTGATGAAATCGAGGAACGGCTTGATGTGATTTACAGATTATCAAAAAAATACGGCAATACCGAAGAAGAAATACTTATGTTCCTTGAAAACGCCAAAAAGGAATTGGAAAGCGTTACTTTTGCCGACAAACTCAAAGAGCAATATGAAATTGAATTGAACGAGGCTTTGAATTCGTTGAAAATTGCCGCGGAAAAGCTTTCCGAGAACAGAAAAAAATACGGTGATGCTTTTATTTCTTCCGTCAGCGATGAATTGCAGTTTCTTGATATGGCGTCAATCACATTCAGGATTGTTCAAAATCCAAAAAATTTTGACGAAACAGGCGCTGATGAAATATATTTCTTGATTTCTGCCAACAAAGGCGAAGAGCCCAAGCCTCTTTCAAAAATTGCATCGGGCGGCGAGCTTTCAAGAATTATGCTTGCAATTAAAAATGTGCTTGCCTCAAAGGATAATATCGACACTCTCATATTTGACGAGGTTGATACGGGAGTTAGCGGCCGTGCGGCACAAAAAATCGGTATTAAGCTCAAAGAGGTATCCGCAAACCGCCAAGTCTTGTGCGTTACTCATTTGGCGCAGATTGCCGCCTTTGCCGATAACCATTTTCTTATTTCAAAATCGGAAAAGGACGGTAAAACATATACGCGGGTTGATTCCCTTGATGATAACGGCAGAGTTTATGAGTTGGCACGAATTATGGGCGGTGCCGAGCCTACAAAGCTTTCGTTAGATGCTGCCGCCGAAATGATTGATAACGCTAAAAATTATTCTTGACATATATTTTAAAATGTGTATAATATTGCTTAATGACAGTGACACGAAGAAGTAACAAAACCCTTGGAGTTTCAGAGAGCGCTTGGTTGGTGGAAAGGCGTACGCAAGATTTGTGAAATACATCGTCGAGTTGCTTTTCTGAAAATTTCAGTAGGAAAAGTCGGGCGTACCCGTTACAGTACAGAGTAATGATTGTTACTCGTTAAGGCTGTTTTCCGTGAGGGAACAGTAAACTGAGGTGGTAACACGAATTTTTTCGTCCTCTGCTTTTTGCAGGGGACTTATTTTTTTAGGAGGGATTACAAAATGAAAGTATATGAAGAACTTGTTGCCCGCGGGCTTATTGCTCAGGTGACAAATGAAGAAGAAATCAGAAATCTTGTGAATGAGGGTAAAGCAGTATTTTATATCGGTTTTGACCCGACTGCCGACAGCTTGCATGTTGGCCACTTTATGGCTCTTTGCCTTATGAAAAGACTTCAAATGGCAGGGAATAAGCCTATTGCCCTTATCGGCGGCGGTACTGCTATGATTGGCGACCCCTCAGGCAGAACGGATATGCGCCAGATGATGACAAGGGAAACAATTCAGCACAACTGCGATTGCTTCAAAAAGCAGATGAGTCGTTTTATTGATTTTTCCGACGGTAAAGCGCTTATGGTAAACAATGCGGATTGGCTTCTTGATTTGAATTATATTGATGTACTTCGTGAAGTCGGCGCTTGTTTCTCTGTTAACAATATGCTTCGTGCAGAGTGTTATAAGCAAAGAATGGAAAAAGGTCTCTCTTTCCTGGAATTCAACTATATGATTATGCAGAGCTACGATTTCTATGAGTTGTTCCGTAAATACGGTTGCAATATGCAGTTCGGCGGTGATGATCAGTGGAGCAATATGCTTGGCGGTACTGAACTTATCCGTAAAAAACTCGGTAAAGATGCACATGCTATGACAATCACGCTTCTTCTTAATTCAGAAGGTAAAAAAATGGGTAAAACACAGTCGGGAGCAGTTTGGCTTGACCCAAATAAAACTTCTCCCTTTGATTTTTATCAGTATTGGAGAAATGTTGACGATGCCGATGTCCTTAAATGCA
>CAMGDG010000012.1 GCA_946041635.1 uncultured Clostridia bacterium | reverse complement strand
CGAGTATTTTAACGAAGAGTAAGGGCAAATCCGCCACGAGAAACCGTGGTTTGGAATATTACCGTAACCCTATGGTAACGGTAATATTCATAATTTTGTTTTTGCATTTTTCCCTTCAAAATTTTCAGTGTATATGCATTTGTATATACACTGATTTTTTTTGCGCATATTTGTTCTGTAAAGCGATTTTCTTTACAAAAAAAGCATTTATTTAAAAAATAATGCCTTGAAAATGCGAGTTTTAAACATTTTCAACAGAGTTTTCAACAATTTCAAAGTTCATATTTATGTTAAAAAATGACCGTTTAGAAAAAAGAATAGTCGAAAACAAACTGAATACAAGCAAATTTTATTCATCAAATTTTGCAGGATTTAATATATTTCCGTCATTTATTTTCACTCTTTGACCGCCTTCGTCTTATGTCGAAAAGTTTTTATAAAAATATTGATTTTTTCTATTGCCATATTTTCCCATTTATGGTAAAATATGGCAGAAATAAGAAATCACAAGATGATTTTAGAAATTAAAACGGAGGTCTCAAAAATGGGAAACAATCTAAAAGTGTTATTAACGGGTGAGGGGAGTGAATTCGGAAAAAACTGCGCAAATATTTTGCGTACATACGGCTGTGATGTAATTTTGCTGCCGAAGGACGGAAATGTTTTGCTCTCAAAAATTGAAAGCACGCGGGCAGATGTTGCGGTAATGGACGCTTTTATGTCAAACCTTGACGCTCTGGGTGTAATAAATAAATTAAAAGAGAAAAACACAAAACCCTTGATAATGGTGATGTCCAGCACGGATAATCAGCGTTTTGAGCAGGAAATTCTTTCTGCCGGCGCAGATTACTATTTTTTAAAGCCTTTTGATATAAATATGATGGCGCAGAGAATAACACAGCTTACAGGCTGGTCAAAGGATAAAGGCGATATTACAAAACTTCACGATACAAACGATTTGCAGGTGACCGTAAGTGAAATTATGCATCAGATAGGCGTGCCTGCTCATATAAAGGGCTATCAGTATCTG
This sequence comes from uncultured Clostridia bacterium, assembly GCA_946041635.1. GTDB lineage: Bacteria > Bacillota > Clostridia > Oscillospirales > Acutalibacteraceae > Fimenecus. The sequence goes on along the minus strand of CAMGDG010000012.1, from coordinate 27,051 downwards.
CGTGAGGCAATTGTGCTGTCCGTTAATGATAAAGAAATGATGAATTCAGTTACAAAGGTGCTTTATCCCACCGTTGCAAAAATGTATTCAACCACTGCGTCAAGGGTAGAAAGAGCAATTCGCCACGCCATTGAGGTTGCCTGGGACAGGGGAGATATTGATGTTTTAAGTTCTTATTTCGGCTACACAATACAGAATACAAGGGGAAAGCCTACAAATTCGGAGTTTATCGCAATGATAAGCGATAAACTGCGCCTCAGAATGAAAATCTCTTGACAAAATCCCGAAATAGTGGTAATATGCCAATACTTCGTGAGGGAGTAGTCGGCACTTTTCGTGTGTTAAGTCAACATACTGACCGTGTTTTCGGTCTGGCTTATCTTAAATGACAAGACTCATGTATGGCTTTTGCTGTACATGAGTCTTTTTGCATATTTCAAGGAGATGAATTTATGGGTATTGCTGAATTAGTTGTAATTGCGTTAGGACTTTCAATGGACGCTTTTGCCGTTGCCGTTTGCAAAGGCTTGAATATGCGAAAAATTGATTACGGTCAAACCGCACTTATTGCGTTGTTCTTCGGCGGATTTCAGGCGCTTATGCCCTTTATCGGCTGGCTTTTAGGCAAGCAGTTTGAAAGCTATATTACAAGTATCGACCATTGGATTGCCTTTGTACTGTTAAGCTTTATAGGCGGAAAAATGATATATGAGTCATTTAAAAAGGATGATGACCCATTGGCTGATGCAGGCAAGTTGGATTTAAAGGAACTGACCGTGCTGGCAATTGCCACAAGTATTGATGCCCTTGCCGTGGGAATAACCTTTGCCTTTCTCAAAGCAGATATAAAAATATCCGTTTTGCTGATAGGCGTAATAACCTTTTTACTTTCTGCCTTGGGAGTGTTCATAGGGCACAAATTCGGAGAAAAGTATAAAAATAAGGCGGAGCTTGCAGGCGGCGTAATTCTCGTGCTTATAGGCTTGAAAATTCTTGTGGAGCATTTAAAATGATTAAAACGGTTTTGTGGGATATTGACGGAACATTGCTTGATTTTCAAAAATCCGAAAGCTACGCAATTAAAAAATGCTTTGAGATTTTTAATTTGGGCGAATGTACCGATGAAATGATAAAACGGTATTCACAAATAAACAGAAAGTATTGGGAACGGCTTGAACGGGGTGAAATTACAAAGCTTCAGGTGTTGAGAGAGCGGTTTGAGGAGTTTTTCGCTTCGGAGGGTATATTATTTGACCGTGTTGACGCTTTTAACGATGAATATCAGGTGCGTCTGGGGGATAAGGTGTTTTTCTGCGACAACGCCCTTGAAACCGTAAAAGCGCTTGTTGGAAAGGTACGCCAATATGCCGTGACAAACGGTACGCTCGTCGCTCAAAGCCGAAAACTTACCCTTTCGGGGCTTAGCGATGTTTTTGACGGTACGTTTATTTCGGACAAAATAGGCTTTGAAAAACCGTCTGCCGAATTTTTTGACTGTGTGAGGGAAAATATCGGCGGATTTGAGAAAGACAGCGTGATGATAGTGGGAGATTCACTCACAAGCGATATGCAGGGCGGAAATAACGCCGGGATTATCTGCTGCTGGTATAACCCCAATCGAAAAACAATTTCAACCGATGTTAAAATTGATTATGAAATAAATGATTTATCGGAAATTGAAAATATAATATAATAAAAAATCCGTCGGTCAGATTTTAATGTCTGCCGACGGATTTTCTGTTATTTAAGTTCCCATTCAACCGAATCTTCAACGCCGTTACGGCCTTTTGCAATGACGGTGTTTTCCCCGTCTTTAACGGCCTCGGTAATATCAAATCTAAAAAGGGTGTAGCCGCCTCTGTGCTCGCCTATATGAATACCGTTTACAAACACATTTGCAACGGAATTTACGCCGTAAAATTCAAGAAAACAGCGTCGGTTGTCCTTTTGAATATTTACTTTTTTCATATACCAACCGGTACCTCGGGCATAATCGTCTCCGCCGTCCTGACCGTCAAGGTTGTTCCAGGTGTGGGGCAGGTCAACGGCTTTGCAGTTTATGCTTGCAAAATCAGTATCCTTGTTTGCCTCTCCGTAGTAAAACAGCCAGTCTTTGTTAAGAGATATAATGTCTTTCATTTTTCCTGTTCCTTTTTCGTATTCTGCAAAAGATTTTATGTTTGCAGCATAATTCTACCACAAATACTTCGTTTTGCATATACAAATTACATAGTATTTTATTTTGATATATTCGGTTTTTCATCATATGTGAGAACTTTTAAAACACGCTTGAATTTTATACAGCACAGGTATATACTTGTTACAGTTGCACTAAAACATTATACTTATTTAGTGCGTTTTCAACAAAGGAACGCTTTATATGAGAGATGCTACAAGAAATATGACAGAAGGCAGTCCGGCAAAGCATATTATCGGTTTTGCCCTGCCTATGCTTTTGGGACTGTTGTTCCAACAACTTTATAATATGGCAGACACAATGATTGTGGGTAAATGGCTGGGAGTTGAAGCCCTTGCCGCGGTGGGCTCGGTAGGCTCCGTTAATTTTATGGTTATTGGATTTTGCATAGGCGTTTGCAGCGGATTTGCAATTCCCGTTGCCCGTGAATTCGGCGCCGGGGATTACCGTGCCTTGCGTAGATTTGTCGCAAACAGCGTGTGGATTTCCGCTGTGTTTGCAGTTGTGATGACAGTTTCTGTGTGCTTGCTTTGCAGAAATATTCTGGTGCTTATGAAAACGCCTGCCGATATAATCGACAGGGCATACAGTTATATTTTTATAATATTTTTAGGTATTCCCGTAACATATCTTTATAACCTGCTGTCAGGTATAATTCGCTCCTTGGGCGACAGCCGCTCGCCTGTTGTCTTTTTGCTTATATCGTCGGTAATAAATATTGTTCTTGATATAGTATCTGTTAAATTCCTTCATACGGGCGTTGAGGGGCCTGCGGCGGCAACCGTAATTTCACAGTTCATTTCAGGCATTTTGTGCCTTGTTTATATCTGCAAAAGATTTCTGATTCTCCGCATAGAAAAAGATGAGTGGAAACCTGATAAAAAATATATTATGCAGTTGTTTTCCATGGGACTTCCCATGGGGCTTCAGTATTCCATAACGGCAATCGGAAGCGTTATTCTGCAAAGCGCAGTAAACACGCTGGGTTCGTCTGTTGTTGCCGCTGTAACGGCAGGCAGTAAGGTTAATATGTTCTTTTGCTGTCCCTTTGATGCGCTGGGCGGCACCATGGCGACCTTTGCGGGGCAGAATATAGGAGCGGGAAAGCCGAAACGCATAAAAAGGGGCGTGGGCTCGGCGGCGCTGATAGGAGCGGTTTATTCCGCAATCGCTTTCACGGTGTTGTACTTTTTCGGCAGAAATGCGGCGCTTATTTTCCTCGATGCCGAAGAAACGGAGATACTCTCTCATGCCGTACGCTTTCTTTTTACAAATTCGCTGTTTTATTTCCCGCTTTCCCTTTTGTTGGTTTTTCGTTTTACCGTTCAGGGCATGGGATACAGCTCCTTGGCGGTTTTTGCGGGAGTAACGGAGATGATAGCGAGGATTGTAATAGCTTTCGGTCTTGTTCCCGTGTTCGGGTTTAACGCAGTTTGCTATGCAAATCCCGTGTCATGGGTGTCAGCGGCTGTATTTTTGATTGGAGCGTTTTTCTACTGTCTCAGGCAAAGTATGAAAAAAGGAAAAAGAACGGAATAAACAGTAATCAACATTTTCGGCGGTCTATAAGGCCGCTTTTTGTTTGGATTTAAACATAGTGTAAAAAAATAATGTTTTTTCCTTGTCAATTTTAGATATTTATGCTAAAATATCCGCATATAACTTGATAATAAAATATGGGAAAGAGGGGATTGTAAAAAATGAGCGACGAAAAAGGCGGAGCTATAACAAAAGTCAAATCACTTTTTACGGAAATCAAAACGCATTGGAAAACACCTGCCGAGGGCAAGTATGTCCCGTATAGGGAATATCTTGACATCTGGCTCGGCGTGGGAAGTAACTATTCGGGTATTAAAACTCTCGAATACATAAGCTTCTTCGCAGGTTGCTATTTGATAATGTATCATTATCATCTTCCCTATGTTGCATTTTCCGCAATAGCGCTTATCAATATGCCGTTGCAGAAGATGTGGGATTTGGTTGCATGGATGATAAACGATAACTTGGGATTTTTGCCGAAGAAAAAAGAACGGAATGTTTATACCTTCTATTTTGCGGCTGCCGTAATAGGCTTGTTCCTGTTGCTGTTCCCGTTTGAGCCGTATCTTAACCCGGCAAATAAAGTTGTGGCAATGTTTAACTCAATCAGAGGCGTATCGGCGGCATCGGCAATTAAGATGTTCGGTACTCATATTCTCTGGAACGGATGGAACGGTTCGAGAAACATTTTCTGGAGAAAGAAGCTTGTTCCGAAATTCGGCAGATATAAATATTCGCTGTACTGTGATGTTGTCCCCAAAATAATTATGGTTATTCTCATAGGCTGGCTTCCCGTTTACAAAATTGCGGACGAAGTTACACGCGTTTGGGTAGCTAACCTTTTGTTTGCGGGATACGGTATGTTCGGCTTTGCAAATATGGAAGCCTGCACACAGAATATCAGCCCCAATATGCGAGAGAGAATTCTTGTAAGGTCTTATCCCATTAAGTTCTCACATATTCTCAACTCCGTAATGGTTCTCGTTATCCCCATGGCAATCGGCTTTTTAAAAGACGACTGGGCGGATATCAATGTTTACAGATATGTTATCCCCATAATTTTTACGGTTTTTGCATTTTTAACTTTGATTTTTGCAAACAGAATTCAAGAGAGAATACCCCAGCCCCCCATTGAAGAAAAGGTGCAAATCAATTTCTGGGACGGTATTTTCGGCGTTATGCGAAATAAGTATAAATGGGTGCAGACGATTGTATGGATGCTTGATTCTTTCGGCAACGGTATTTTGCCTCTTGCCACAATTCTGTATCTTTACACCTTCCGTCTCTCCGGTCTTGCATACGGTTTGATAGTATCGCTGGTATCTTTCGCAGGTACACCGCCGGATTTGCTTACCCCCTATTTTATAAAGCGCTTCTCCTACAAGCAGATAATGATTTTCTATCTCATTTCCCGTGCGGTAGGTTACAGTGCTATTGTCGGCACAATGTTCTTCTGCAAGAATGTTACACTTTGCGGCGTGATCTGCGTTTTAATTCTTATTGTTATGGAAGCGACACATACCGTTCCCACGTCTGTCGGACATGATATGGATGTTCGTATTACCGACTATCAGATGTATCTTTCGGGTGAAAGACTGGAAAGCTTTGCAGGTATTTTCGGTTGGTTTACAGGTCCTGTAACCTCTTTCATAAGCCTTATTATTCCCATTTTGCTTCTTAGATACGGCTTTAACAGTAACTGGGATGTTTTGTTCGTTGATGCTTCAAGATCTAAAATAATAATTATTCCCATGCTCTTTGATATAGCGGGATTCCTGCTTATGATAATTCCATATCTTTTCTGGGATTATGACGATATTAAGCAAGATAAAGTTATTCAGGTTCTTAAACGGCGTGCTGAGGTAACGGAAAAACAAGCCATTGAAAAAGGCGAGTCTGTTGCCGGTAGCTTTAAAGGTTAACGGAGGTGAACGGTTTGAGCAAGAAAACAAAGAAAACAAGAGAATTTGTACCGGAAATTCTCGATATTCCCGAAGACGAAATATGGGATTATAAGATCGAAGGCCTTGCGGCACCTCACATTAACAAGCCGTTTAAAAATGCTACATGGAAAAAGATTGGCTTTGTCATATTTATGATATTTGCAATTCTTATTTCAATGTATTTCAGCGTCAGGGTTCTTCTTAATACAGGTAAGCTTGTATATGAGAACGGTGAGCTGACGCAGTTCAGTAATAACGGCGCTATCAAAACTTTTGATATTGACTATGTTGCAACAATCGAATACAACGATTCAAGCCTTCAACTTGCAGGAACTGAAAGTGAAGATGCAAAATTCACAATTCAAAAAGATGAATCACAGCCGATAACAAAAATCCGCGAATATGCTTTTAACTGTGACGGAACATTAGAGGTAATAAATATTGCCGCAACCGTTACTCAGATTGACGAACGAGCATTTTATTCCTGCTGGAATTTGCAGTGCATTTATGTGGACGACAACAATCCCAACTACTGCGATGTTGACGGCGTCCTTTACAACAAGGATATGACGGAAATTATCTGTTATCCCATTGACCATGACAGATATCTTCGCCTTCAAAACGGATATGCCCACCTTGACGAAAATGGAAATCAGGTTTCAGATCTTGTTAATAATAAAGGCGAAGAATTGGAAGAAATCTGGGGTGTGGATTCAAACGAGCACAAATATGACGATGCTTTTTATGCAGAATACAACCTTAAAACCCGTACATATGTTATTCCCTCAACAGTTACAAAAATCGGTGCAAACTGCTTTAACTATGCAAACCTGACCGATGTTTATTTACCCGAGGGGTTAAAAGAAATTGATACCCTTGCATTTTACGATGCAGGAAATATCCGCAATATTTATTCTTATGTTGCCGGTGCAGAGCCTGTTCTTACCACAACTTACGATACGGTGGAAACATTGCAGAATGTTTACTATTCTCTTCCAGAAGGATTGGAGAAAATCGGCTCTGACTGTTTTACAAAGGACAGAGGACTTTCGTATATGTATATTCCGTCAAGCGTAAAGGAAATCGGACACCATGCGTTCTGGGGTACGGTTTACAAAGAGGGCAAAGAACTCTGTGCCGTGACCGAAATGAATGTGGGCGCAGACGAAGCTACCTTCAATAATATGAATGTGGGAAGTCAGTGGTTGCCTAAGTACGATTATTTGCTCTTCCACAAAAATGTAAATGTCAATTATTCGGCGGAAAGAATGTCCGTTCCGGAATAAGTACAAATAAGATTAAACTCCCTTTCGGTAATTTACCGACAGGGAGTTTTTTAATATTGTTTTCAGTCAGAAGAGAATAATAACAGCTTGTTTTGTTTATCGCAAAGACCGAGATATATTTCCTTTGCATTTTTATATCCCTGCTGTTCCAATTGCTTTTTCAACCATTCGGTATTAAGCCCTAGGCTTTTAAGGTTATCGTCTAAAACCCGACCGTCCATAATTACCTCGGTGTAAACATATTCAGCGGGCGGCGCAAGCCGCATATCGTCGGGGATAACAGGGCGCTGACCGCTGACAGGGAGAATGGTCAAGGTTCCGTTATACTCGAATATTGCCGTTTGGATTGCGTTTAAATTGAAAAATCCCGCATTTCTGCACAGCATCATAAACTCACTTAAATCCATTTTTGCCTTTTTCATATTCTTTCTGCTGATTTTTCCGTTATCCATAATTATGATGGGCGCACCGTTAATGTATTTTCGTGCTTTCGGCATTTTATTGATAATAAGACTTAAAGTTATTGAGAATAAACCGTAAATAATCATGGCAATCAGCGGTTTCCACGGCTTTTCAAGCTCCGTTGCAAGCTCTGCGGCGATTGAGCCTATGGTAATCCCCGTAATGTAGTCAAAAAAGTCAAGCTGTGCCATTTGCTTGTGCCCCATAATTTTTGTAATGATAAACAGTGCGGCGACAGAAAGCAACGATGTGAGAATTACTTTGACGAAATCCATATTATCCCTCCTGAAATTCTTTTTATAGTATTTCAGGTTTTTTTCTGATTATGTGTTATGAATACCGCCCTCTATATATTTATTGCGATTCGGGAACCGGGGAAATAAATGGGACTTTTCCGAAAAGATTCGGAAAAGTCCTTTTTTACTTGTTTATATGGTTTCACAATGTAGGGCGGGGGCTTGCTCCCGCCGCAAGGAGCCCGAATTCGGAGAATTTCGCTTCCGCCGCAAAGTACATCCCTTTACCGTTGATATAGAGTGCCATTGCACCTGCCACGCCTAAAAAGGCGATAAACTTGCGCACGCTTTCAGTCAGAACAACGGTTTTTGCTGTTATAAACTTTCAAATATGCGCCAGGAAACCAACTGTATACCTTTCTTTTCTGCCATTTCTAAAAGGTCACCGCTTTTTAAAAGTTCAAATTCCCAAACGCGCTTTTGCCATTCGCGATCGTGGTTTTCGGTAGGGTAGGCGGGGTGCAAAAACATTTCCGTCACGCCGTCTATACAATTTTCCACCGCGTCGAGATAATAGCGGCGCAAACTTTCGTAATTCCCGATTTTTTCCACGGAATACGGATTGGAAACCACATCATCGGGCATTTGCACGCCTTGTTTTTCTCCAAGTAAGACTAAATGCTTTTGAAATGCGAGAACCGCACGGGGAAGTTTTCGTCCCAACTGCCGTTCTAAAAAATACGGTGTTTTCGGAAAACGGTAGGGGAGATTGTGACGACTGCAAAAGGCGTAAGCGTCACGGTAAAACCGCCGCCCGTTAATGCCGTACAGCGTGGCGCAATGGTTGTCGGCATGGTCAACCGCACAGCCGTTTTCCACGGCAAAAGCATATTGCGCCTCCAATTCGGCGGCAATGTCACGGTGTCTTGCGTGCAGGGCAATATCTTTTTGACTTTTATAAAGCCCTTTGTCGTCCGAAAGGGATTTCGCGCCGCTGACACTCTGCCAACGGTGTTCGGCATTGTCGGAATTTACGGTCAAATGTATCCCGACTGTTATGTTCTCCGCCGCCGCCAAGGTTGCCGCTTCGCTTGCGCTGTCTGCCACCGCCATTAAAGAGGTTGAGGTAATAAGCCCCGCTTTGTAAACTTCGCGTATGGCTTTTGTCTGTTCTTCATTATAGCCGAAATCATCGGCATTCAAAATTAAATATTTATTCTTGTTCATTGCTGTTTTCGTCCTTGAAATGCAGGAACAGGGAAATAATCGCAGAAATCAGTACCGCCACACCGGGGAATACAATCAAAAGCATTCTGGATGCAAGGTCGGGGTTGGGGCCGGGATTGTCGCCGCTTTCAAAGCCGAAAACAGTTGCCGCTATGTAAAAGGCGAGGGAGGTAAACAGACCGTTTAAGCGGTTCATAACGCCCATACAGCTTGAAATAATCGCCTCACGCTTTACGCCGTATTTCTTGTAATCCTCATCCATAAATTTTGCACCGATGCAGTCCATTGTAGTCAAGCATCCTGCAACGCCGAAGCCCACCGCGCCTGCAATGCACATGGCGGGCACCAAACTGTTTACAAAGAACAACGGTGCAACGCCCACAGCCATAATAAAGAAAGATGCGCGCCAAATCTTCATAATGGAAATCCGCTTTGTAAGCTTGCTCCAAATCAATACGCCGATGAGGGCAACCGCAAAGACTGCCGCCATTAAAAGCGTGGTTTTGCTGCTGTCGAGTTTAAGCGAATACTGCACATAAAACGGAATGGCTTGCGAAATAAGAGAAAATGCTGCGGAATAGAATGCGCCTGTCAGCCCGAAAATCCAGAATTTCTTGTTGGTTACAAGCGCTTTAATACTGCCCCAAATTTTCGGAGTTTCCGTGGACCAGCTCTCGGGGTCCTCGTGACAGCCGAAGGTGCAGTACAGAATGACCGCCAATGCCAACACGCCGTAAATGACTGCCGTTAAGCGATACCCGATTTTTTCCGTAATCATGGGCGTCAGAGCAATGCTTATAACCATTGCCACAAGCTGGAATGCCTGGCGAATGGCGTTGGTTTTTGCGCGCTCATGGTCGCTGTGGAACAGTTCGGGGAACAGAGCACCGTAGTTTGCGTTCATCAGGGAATCGAGTGTGCCCGTCAGTATATACATCAGCAGGAAATAGACAAACAGCATCGTCTGATTTTCACCGATAACCGACGGCACATTGAAAAATGCGACGAAGCACAAAATTAACAGCGGCACGCCGATAACGAGCCACGGACGGCGGCGTCCCCATTTGGTGCGTGTTTTATCCGACAAAAAGCCGTAAACGGGGTTGTCAATGGCGTCGACAAAGGTGTAAATCAATAAAACCAAGGAATACCGTTTCATCGGAAGCCCCAGCATACCTACATAAAAGATTGCCGCGTAGGTTTTGAACATATTGATAGGAATTGAAGTGCCGAACATACCGATGCCGTACCGAAACGGCGAGGTTTTGCGCAATTTGCTTTGCGTTTGGTTAGTTTCCATAAATTCTCCCTCTCTTTTTCAAATGTATAAAAAATATAGCATAATTTTTGCACATTTGCAACAGTTCCTTTGACATATTATAAAAAATATTGTATGATTATACCAAATGCGAGAGGTGAATTTTTTATGCAGACAAAAACAATCCGTTTGGAAAAGGAATTTACACCGGAAGACTGTAAAAAATGTTTTTATATTGATTTTGAAGTCCCCGAAAATGTGGAGGAATTGCGCATACGCCACACTTGGACGCCGAAAGAAGAGGGCAACCTGGATTTCGGGCTTGTGGGTGCGGACGGCAGACAAATCGGTGCGTCGGGCAATGTACGGCAAGATGTAATCATCAGCGAAAAGTACGCAACACCGGGCTATGACCGCTGTACGCCTGTTGCGGGCAAGTGGAAAATCATTGTGGGGCTCGACCGTGTCGGTAACGGTGTGTGTGCGGAGTATGAAATCATGTTCCGTTTCAAAGAAAAACGGTGGCTCAAAGGGGATACCCATTCCCATACCTATAACAGCGACGGCAAATATTCGCCCGAAGATCTTATCGAAAAGGCAAACAAAAAGGGGCTTGACTATCTTATCATTACCGACCACAACAACAGCGTTGCGGCGTATAATGACTACAACAACCGTGATATGCTTGTTTTAAAAGGCACGGAATTGACCTCGTTTTTGGGGCATATCAACTTTTGGGGCGTAAAACAGGCGTTCACCAAGCCCTACTGCGTCAACAGTTTTGAGGATTTTCTGCCGCTGTATGCACAAGCAAAGCAAAACGGCGCGGTGATTTCCTTAAACCACCCCGAATGTAAAAACTGCGGCTGGCATCTCCCACGGGAGGGCTTTACCTACGATTGCGTGGAGATTTGGAACGGCCCTCAGCGTATCGACAATATGACCGCAATCGCTTGGTGGCACGGGGAACTGTTAAAAGGCAAGCACCTTGCCGCCGTCGGCGGGAGCGACTACCACAAGGATTATTTGGTAACGGATTTGCTTGCCCGCCCGACCACCTATGTGTGCGCAGAGTCCTGCACCGCAGAGGACATTTTGAAAGCCCTGAAACAAGGCAACGCCTTTGTCACCGAAAGCGTCAACGGCCCAAAACTGTTTCTGACCTGCGGGCAGGCTATCCAAGGCGATACCGTGGAATTCGCGCCCAAAACAACGGTACATATCAAAGCCGAGGGCTTAAAGCGCAAAGACCGTATTGTGGTTTACGGCAACGATACAATTTTGTATGCATATACCGCAAAAGCAGGGGAGAAAGTCCACGAAGCGGATATTTCCGTTCAAGAAAAAGGCTTTGTCCGTGCCGAAATCCTGACGCAGTACGGCGCAATCCGCAAAATCGCCTATAAAACCGTAATGCACTTCCGACTGCCTGCGGACTGCAAATTACCCATACCGCCCTTTGCGCGGTGCGTCAGCAACCCGATATATTTTGTATAACGCCTTGCGCGTACAAATTGGGGTTTGTAGGGGTATTAACGGAATAAAATTTTCAGGGTAGGGCGGGGGCTTGCTCCCGCCGCAGGATTTGCTGTGAATTACGGAACGGGTACTGACCGTTCCCTACGCACAAAAAACAATGGGAGCGTAGAGGGCGACGACACAGTCTCGCAAAATCACACAAAAAACCACGGCAAAACCCAATTCCGCTCCCTCTCAAAGGGAAAAATTTACGCAAAAACTCTTTATTCCTTTACAAAATAAGTTCAATTTCCAAAACAATGTTGACAAATTGACACATTTTATGTATAATTCATACATCAAATGCAAAAGGGATTTGAACAAATGGTATATTCCGTGTTTAAACATAAGGTAAAGCTTGCAGATAAAACAATAGATAGCTGCGGAATAAATGTATGTGACGAAAACGGCATTACGGTGCGCACAGTGTATGATGTTTCCTGTTCGTTTTCGGCGGTATCGTCATTGGTTGAAAGTCTGAACAGCGGCAAGGTGGAGCCCGTTCATCTTGACGGCATTTTAGAGGACTTTTATCTGCATAATTGCTGACAGACTGCCCGGATTCTTTAATCTTGAAAAAGCGTATTTAAAACTTAATCTAATCTTGACAAGTTGCGGTCAAAATGGTATTATATTCGAGCAGATTAGGAGATATTCCTAATTGAAAGTTGAAAATTGATTGTATTGAAATTGAAAAGATTTTAGTCAGTATAGTAAAATCTTCAAAATAATTTTCAACTTTCCATTTTTAATTCTTAATTTGAATAATATGCGGATATGGCGGAATTGGCAGACGCGCTAGATTCAGGTTCTAGTGAGGGTTCCCTCATACAGGTTCAAGTCCTGCTATCCGCACCATTCGAGAGCCTCGACACGCAATTCGCGTAGTTGAGGTTCTTCTTTTTTGCAGTTTTTCTCTCGCGTTTCAAGTCTGTTATGAAAACCCGCACCAAGCACAAAGCACGCTTCTGCGTACTTTGTGTAATTTTAGTCATATGAAACAGCAGTTGCTATGAAATACACTGCGATGCATGAGAGATTTATTTTATTATGAGTGCAACGAATAACAATGTTCTTTATAAACACATACGCAAAAATCCGAATCCCCACCAATAACGGTGAGATTCGGATTTTTTTGGTATATATATTATTTTAAAATGACAATATATGCCGTTTTAAACCATATCGGGTTCAACTCCCCTCACATTAACCATACAACTTGCATAATCGTAGTTGTATTCCAAGCTTTTTCCATAAAAAAATATTCCTCTCAGCCTGATTTTGATAAATTATACTTGGTTTATCAGTATGATTTTGTTATAATCCGCGCAGCGCACCTCTAAATCAATACCCACATTCATAAGGTAGGCGCCGCTTTTTTCGTATGTTTTGTCGTCGATGGAGAGGGTATAGCGTCTGTGCTCGTCTAATCCGTCAAAGCGCATGGGCACGGCTTTTTTATAAAATCTGGTGCCGTTCGCCGCAATAAAGGCAACGCTTTCGGTTTTTTCTTCGTTTACATATTGGTTAAAAAGGATTTCGTCCTTATCAATATCCATATTTCTGTAAAGCTTGCCGAACTGCACAAGCGGTCGGATTTGCTTATAAAGGGAAATGTTCTTTTTACAGATTTCCAAATCCTTTTCGGAATATTTCGTCAAGTTGCCGCCGATGCCGAGAGCACCCTGCATAGCAATATTAAATCTGAAATCAAGCGTACAGGGCTTGTTGTACCAGTTTATGTCCGTAACCCACGCACGCATGGTTTTGATTGGCTTTAAAAGGGAATATCCCTTTTGAATCACCATTCTGTCAATGGCGTCCGTATTGTCACTCGTCCAAACCTGGTCAAAATGCATCAGCGCACCGTAATCCGTTCTGCCGCCGCCCGAAGCACAGCTTTCAATAGCAACATCGGGATGTAATGCTTTTAACTTATCCACAATGTCATACACGGCCTTTGTATGCAGATACCAAAGCATTTGGGGACATTCCAGATTTTCTGCACCCGTTTCGGAAAACGGTCTGTTCATATCCCACTTTATATATTTGATGTTGTGATTTGAAAGCAAATCATTAAGGCAGTTAAATATGTATTCCTGCACATCTGCTCTCGTCATATTCAGTACCCGCTGATTGCGAAGCTCGCACGCCTCTCTCGTATCATAGTGATAGGTCCAGTCGGGATGCGTGCGGAATAAATCGCTGTCCGCATTGACCATTTCGGGCTCCACCCATATGCCGAAATCCATACCGAGCGCATTCACCTGATTGATTAACTCGTCAAGACCGTTGGGGAATTTTTCACGGTTTACGAACCAATCGCCCAGCCCCGCTCTGTCGTTATTCCGCTTGCCGAACCAACCGTCATCCATAACAAACAGTTCCACGCCGATTTCGGCGGCAACTTTTGCAAGTGCGGTTTGATTTTCGCAGTTCACATCAAACTCTGTTGCCTCCCATGAATTGTAAAGCACGGGCAAAAGCTTATCGTTATGGCTTTTGGGCAGAATGTGTTCCACGGCGAATTTGTGCATTTGTCGGGACATTTCACCGAATCCTTGCGTGTATCCGCAGAAAACCTTCGGCGTATCAAAGGCTTCCCCCGCATTCAGTTGAAAACGGAAATCAAAATCATTCATACCGAGAATTATCCGTGTTTTACCGAATAAATCCCGTTCCGCTTTCACCTTGAAATTACCGCTGTATGCAAGTGTGGCAAAGTAAACATCGCCGCTTTTTTCATCGGCATTCTGATGTGCGATAAAATAGGGGGATTGATTGTGTCCCGAAATACCGCGGCGGCTTTCATTCACCCATGCGCCGCCCTCCAACACGGTATTGGTTTCCACATTTTCGCCGCCCCATGCGCCGTTTGTATTTTTAAAGATATATGGGTTTTGAGAGGGGAGCGTAATTTCCGCGCTGAACAGTTTTTCAAAATATATGGGCTTATCGCCGTTGTTTTTCACGGTTACCCATCTGGAAATAATGTCGCAGTCCGCATAAGTCTGATAGTGCAGGGCGATTGCAAGGGGATATACCGTGTCCGAAAAATGCAGTTCCAAACAGTCGTCCTTTTGTGAAGAGCCATCAAATTTCAGATTGATTTCACGGCAACCATCAAAAAATTCCGCCTTTACCGCACAGCCTCGATACATGGTTTTACCGAACGGCGTGTATTCCTGCCTGAAAGCGTCAAGCATCGGGTGATTTGAATTCTGGTCGCCGATTTGCGGCGTGCCGAAATCGTTTATATCGCACTTTTTCCCCCAATGCAGATGATGATTATAGCCGTATTTATCCACACCCAAAACATATTGGGTGTTTTGAGTTTCCAAAACAAAAATGTTGTTTTTACACCGAATCATAAAATATCCTCCTGTCGGTTGACTTTATATAAATTTTGAATTATCATTAAAATATCACAATAAATTGCTTTGATAAATGAGAAATATTAAGCAAAATGTGAGGATTGTTACGATGATTGAAGAATTTAAAAATTTTGTGCCGCTGATTGACGAAAACGATCCGTTAAAAATCAAGCTTGTGGGCGAAACCTACTGTGACAAGCATTTTCATATCGCTCGTCCGAATTCGGATTTGAATGCATTGGAATTTATATTGGACGGCTGCGGCACTTTGGATATTGACGGACAGCATCTTGAACCAACGAAAGACGATATATTCTTTTTAAAGGTCGGCAGTCAGCATAAATACAAATCAGACGCACAAAATCCGTGGCATAAATTATGGGTTGTGTTTGTGGGCGACTTTGCCGACAGTTTGATTGACTGCTATTTGCCGAAAGATGTATTTTTATTTAAAAATTGTCATCCCGTGAAAAAATACTTTGAAGAAATTGTACAAATCTCCCGTGAAGATATCCCGTACGATGTAATGGTGAGCAGAATAACCGTAAATTTGGTTTCAATCTTTATGTATATACGAAACCGTGTTTTGGCAGACAATGCAGATTTGCCTGACCGTATTCGGAAACAGTTGGATTCGTGTGTGGAAAACTATTACAATCTTGACAAACTCTGCGAAACAATGAACTATTCCAAAAACTATATTATCAATGTTTTTAAAAATAAGTATGGAATTACACCCTATCAATATTTTTTAGATAAAAAAATTGATGCGGCAAAAACATATTTAACTCATACCAATGTAAGCATAGGCACGATTTCCAAAACACTGCATTATGCCGACCAACAGTATTTTTCATCAAGATTTAAAAAGGCCGTTGGCTGTTCGCCTCTTGAATACAGAAGAAAAACAAGAAAAGAGTAATTTCCGAATAATAGTTATAATCCTAACATTATCAGTGATATTGCCTATTTATAACGGCAGTCTTATGTGGTATTTTATAAATAAGACGAAGGGGATGAAAATATGGAAAAGCCGTTTTCATTTTTTCTTGTAACGGATACGCATTATTTTGACAGCGAATTTAAAAGAACAGGCGAGGCTTATGAAAAAAGAAGCCGAACCGACCAAAAATGTGTTGCGGAAACGCCTGCAATTATTGACGCGGGCTTTGCGCAGATAGCACAGGATAAGAACACGGATGTTATTCTTATTCCCGGCGATTTGGTTTACCGAGGAGAGTACCAAAGCCATGTGGGTTTTCGGGAAAGATTATATAAACTGAAAGAACAGGGCAAAAAGATTTATTTGATAACCGCCCGACACGATTATTGCGAGGACGGCGAGCCTGTTGAGTTTGACGGTGACGAACTGATACCGGTTAAGGGTATGCCGAGAGATGAACTGAGAGATTTTTATAAGGATTTCGGTTTTGATGACGCAATCAGCGAGCATCGGGAAAGTATGAGTTATGTTGCGCAAATCGCAGACGGCATCAGACTTCTGGCGCTGAACTGCGACGGTGACTGCAAGGACTTTAAGGGCTTGTGGGACGATCAAATGCAATGGGCGCTTTCTGAAATCCAAAAAGCCCACGAGGCAGGCGAGTACATATTTGCCATGACGCACTACCCGCTTTTACCTTTCGCACCGATTATGCATTTGATAGGCGACGCAAAGTTAACCGATTGGGAAAAGCGTGCCAACGAATTTGCCGACGCAGGTCTTGACCTGATATTCACAGGGCATATGCACGCGCAGGCGATAACGGATTACACCACCGAAAAAGGAAACACCATTACCGATGTGCAAACAGGCTGTTTTGTCGGTTGTCCGTGTGCATACAGAAAGGTAACCTTTGAGGGCAGTACAGTTAATATCAAATCATATACCATTGATGATTTTGACTACGACAAGCAGGGTAAAACCGCCGAGGAATATTTTCAGTGGCGCTTTGACAGAATGATTAACTTGAAAATGGACGAAATACTGCCTAAACCTGCAAAGAAAATCCTTGACGGATTTACATTAAAAAAACTTGGCAGACTCCTTTGCTTTAAGGTTGACAAAAGCATTGAAAGCAGGCTTGCAAAGGAGGTAGGCATTGAACTTGTGCGAAATATCTTTATCGGAAACGAGCCGTATGTTAAGGGCACGCCGATGTATGAGGCTATGGCAACTCTACTGAAACGACTGCATCCTGTTACGCATATCGTTGAACGGAAAATGCGTGCAAAAAGTCCTGTGTTATCAGATATTGACAGCTTTGTGCTTTCAATGATAGGCGACGAAAAACAAAGGGATTATGATACGGTTTTGAAAATTAACCGTAAATGATTTTAAGGGGGAAAATTTATGACAGAATCAGTATTAAAGCAAGGCGAACAAAAATATATTAAGGGTAAGGAATTTATACTGTATCTTGTTGCGGTATTCTTTTATACAATGATGACAGGTGCAGTAGGCTCATACAGAAGCGACTACCTGATCAATGTATTGTCGCTGCCCGACAGTGATGTTTCAATATTCAACACACTAACCTCCGTTATTCCGTTTATACTTAACTTTTTCATAGCCATGTATATTGACGGCAGAAAAACAGGCAAGGGCGGAAAGTTCAGACCGCTGGCATTACTTGTTGCAATTCCTGCGGGAATATTCCTTGTTCTCTCTTTTTGGGCGCCAAAGGGAATTACAGGCACAACCCTTATGATTTATCTTGTTACCGTTGCAGTTGCTTGGGCGGTATGCACGAATTTCGGCGACTGTGTCAATAAAGTTGCCATTGTTATGACGCCTAATATGAAAGAACGGGATACCGTTATGTCGTTTAGGGGCATTGTGTCCGCCGTAGGTAATTCCGCACCGCTTGTTGTTGAACTCGTGCTCGCCTTTATGGTTAAGGATAAGGGGTTAAGGTATATCTGCGTTGCGTCGCTTTGCGGTGTTTTCGGCATTTTAACAATGCTTCTCGGAATGAAAACAGTCCGTGAAAGAATTACATACAGCAACGAGAAAAAGAATCCCATTGAGGGATATATGGATGTGCTCAAAAACAAATATGCCTGGGCTATTATCGTATCCGAATTTTTGAAAAGCTTCAGAGGCGTTTCAACCTATATGGGTATCTTCCTTGCCGAAGCCTTACTCGGACCCGGTAAATTTCTGCTTTTCGGATTGCCCACAGGCATAGGTACCGCAGTCGGTATGCTGATTATAAATTTCCTGCTTAAAAAATTCAATTCAAAGGTGCTTTATATCGCAAGCGGCATATATTCGGTTATTGTTAATACTGCCGCATTTGCAGTGGGTTATATTTATTTCAAAAGTCCAAGCCCTGTGCTTCAAATTTTGTTTGTGGTATTCCTGTTCCTCATCGGCTTGCAGTTCGGTGCGTCAAATCTCCTGCCAACAATGTTCCAGGCAGATGTACTTGAAGATATTGAGCTTAAAACAGGCAAACGCCTTGACGCCTCGCTTCCGTTTGTTATAGGCATCGGCACAATGATTTCCGGCACAATAGCCTCCGCACTTGCACCGACAATTCTTTACGGCACAAAGGTTCCTATTATTGAGTATGTTCAGGCGATTAACGGCGTTGCACAGGAGCAAAGCCTGCACACTAAGGTAATGCTTTTGTTCTTCTATACCGTTGTTCACGGACTGATGATGTTCCTGGCAGGCGTTCCGTTCTTCTTCTATAAGCTTACAGGCAAAACAAAAGAGGACATTCATAACGCCGTTCTTGAAAACCGTAAACAGTATAGTATGCAGTCGGATGAAAATCAGCAGTAATTACTGAATAAAATAAAAATAGACGCAAATGCGTTGTAATCTTAAGGACACTGACTTAATAGTGCGAGCATTGCGATGAGTCAAAGAGTAGAGAGAAGAGTTTAACGCTTTTCTCTCTACTCTTTTTATATTAAAATCCACACATTCGACTAATCTCCTGTTATAAGGTAGAATGAAGCTAAGCAAACGGATTCGTTATTTTAATATGGGCATATAAATCAAAATCCCCTTGACGCTTTAGATCAAGAGGACTGATTTTTTTGTATGCGTGTTACTCCGATATTTTACCGTCGGTTGTAATTGTCACAACACGCCACGGCAGGAATTTCCCGCTTGCCTGAATTGCCCGTTTTACAGCGTTTTCAATGCCGCCGCAGCAGGGAACCTCCATACGCACAACCGTTACGCTTTTCAGATTGTTGCTTGCAATAATCTGCGTAAGTTTTTCGGTATAGTCGCCCTCGTCCAGTTTGGGACATCCGATGAGCGTAATGCGATTGCGGATAAAATCACGGTGAAAATTACCGTATGCATATGCGGAACAATCGGCAGAAACCAATAAATTTGCGTTTTCAAAATAGGGAGCGTTTACGGGCACCAGTTTAATTTGTACAGGCCATTGCAAAAGCTCGCTGTCAGCCGATACGGCGGATATATCAAGATGATTTTGCTTTGAATGACAAATCGCCTTTGCATGTGTGCCGGGGCAACCGCAGGGCAGAGGTGCCGCCGCACTTTTTATTTTTTGGGATTTGGCGGCAAGAACTGCCGCTTCATTGTATGCAGGGGCTTCCCGTTCTTCAAATGAAATCGCATTTGCAGGGCAGGAGGGCAAACAGTCGCCTAATCCATCGCAGTAATCTTCACGGATAAGCTTTGCCTTGCCGTTAACCATCTGAATTGCGCCCTCGTGGCAGGCTTCGGCACAAGCGCCGCAACCGTTGCACATTTCTTCATCTATTTTTATAATTTTTCTAATCATTTTGAATTCCTCCTTGTTGATTTGTGTTTATAATACTATAATAAAGGAACAATGTATGTTGAATTTTCAACAAAAGAGAGGATTTTATGCAGGAATATTATGGTATTTTAGAAAAATGCCCATTATTTAAGGGTGTATCAAGAAAAGACATATCCGAAATGCTTATATGCTTAAAAGGAAAAACGGTAACATACCGCAAAAACGAAATCATTTTTGCAGAGGGCGAAAAAGCAGGATATATAGGCATTGTGCTTTCGGGTGCGGTGCAAATTTCACGGACGGATTACTACGGCACACGCAGTATCGTGGCAACCGTTCAGCCGTCGGAGATGTTCGGAGAGGTTTTTGCGTGCGCCGATGTTTCCTATGTGCCCATTGACGCATATGCGCAGACTGACACAACCGTTCTGATGCTGAATTTTAAATCATTTATGGATGTGAACACTCCCGCTTGTGAATTTAAAAGCAAATTGATTACCAATATGATAAAAATAATTGCGTCAAAGAATTTGTTGCTTCATCAAAAAATGGAAATTATGTCCAAGCGTACCACCAAAGAAAAACTGATGGCATATCTGCTTTTTCAGGCGAAAAAAGAGGGGAGCAACCGTTTTTCAATAACCTTTGACCGACAAGAGCTTGCGGATTACTTGGGCGTTGACCGAAGCGGACTGTCAGCGGAAATCGGAAAACTTTGCCGGGCGGGAGTGCTTAAATGCAATAAAAATCAGTTTGAAATTGTTAAATAAATTCACAAAATTACGGTTTATTTGTAGGGGAAAAGATTCACCCCAAAACAACATAAAACAACCCCCTGATTTTTCAATCAGAGGGTTAAACTTGATGTTTACCGTTTTATTTTATCGGTACAATCTTAAATGTGTATGTGTATTCCTTGTTGCAATGCATAATATACGGCTCACGAACATGTGCGTCACCGGGCATATCGCCGCCCACGCCGAGCTGATTAAGGTCAACATTAAAGGTGGTAATATCGCGGTGCTTTAATTCGTGAATGTGCTTTGCCGCCTGCAATTCGTCCTGGGTATAATGCCATGCGCTGAAACAAATCGGTGTTTCGCCCACGGCTTCAAAGCGCAGTCCCTTGCCGTCCTTATTTGTAACTTCAACAAAGCGTACATCGGTGCGGTTGCCGTTTTCCTGCGGACGCATATAGTGATGCTCCAAATCCTCAACGCTCATTTCGTGAAGAGAAATCTTTGCCCCTGTCTTACGGTCGCAGTATGTTTCCTGAGGACCTCTGCCGTACCACTTTACACGGTCAAACTCACGCAAAAGTCCCATCTTTGTACCGAAGCGTGTAAGATTGAACATTTTGGGCGTTCCCGTGTGGGTAATTTCAAGACTGCCGTCGGGATTGACAACTATAACAGATGTAACATTTGAGAAAAGCTGAACCCTCCAATCAATTTTTACAACCAACTGACCGAGTGCGTTTTTCTCTGCCGATTTAACAGTACCCTTTGCCGATTTTGTGGCTCTCTGCCAGTTAAAATACGGATGGAAGGGGATAGTAAAGGGCACGAAATTAGTGTTTGAAAGGTCGTTATCCGTAACCGCACGGAAATAGTTGGGGCTTATGGGCATTTTAAGGTATTCCTTGCCGTCATAAGTGAGAGAAGTGATTTTTCCGCCGTCAATCTTAACGGTAAAGCCGTTGCCGTTAACGAACACATTTCCGCCGTTCTTAACATATGTAAGATTGCCGTCAAAATGTACCGGTTTACTTTCGGCCTTTGCCTCTTTAACTATGAACTGGTCAAAGCCCTGCTCAAAGCCTGCTTCACACCAAGGATAATTGTTTTTATTGATGTATGATACAATCAGCACACATTCCTTTTCGGGCAGTGTGGATAAATCATAGTTAATCTTGATTTCTCTCTCGGAGAGGGGAGCACAGGCGATATCTTCAATAACGCCGTTCTGTACCTCAACGCCCTCTGCCTGCAAACTCCATCTTATCTCGAAATCGGATAAATCAGTGAAAAGTTTTTTGTTGATAAGGATAAATTCGCCCTTTTCAATATTCTTTTCTTTAACCTTTATTTCACAGTAAACCTTTTTAACCTCGTAGTATGAGGGATGAGGCTTTCTGTCAGCGGCAACAATACCGTTTGCGCAGAAATATGTGTTACTGCCCGTCATTGCGGTTGTGTTGGGAATATGGGTGTATCTGCCGGGCTCGTATTTTTCAAAGTCCGTACCGTAAAGCCATTGGTCACCCTCGGGAGTCTTTTTGCGGATGGATTGGTCAACAAAGTCCCAGATATAACCGCCGCACATATTGTCGTATTTCTCAAAAGCGTCCATATACTCCTGAAAATTTCCAAGGCTGTTTTCCATGGCGTGAGCGTATTCACAGAACATTACTGGACGGCAGTAAGCCTCTTTTTTAATGGGCTTTGAGTCCGCCGCAAGCTGATTTGCAATGTTGTCGTAAAGTGAGATTGTGATTTCCTCTCGGTTACCCAGCTTGTTAACAACATCCTCCAAAGGATACATTCTTGAAATAACATCGCTTTTTGTAAAATCAAAGTCGCCCTCATAGTGGAACTGACGGGTTGTGTCAAGACGGAGAGCCGCCTCTTTCATTTTAAGGAAGTTGCTTCCGTCGCCCGCCTCGTTGCCCAAAGACCACATAAATACGCAGGCGTGGTTACGGTCACGAAGCACCATTCGCTCCATTCTGTCAACAACGGCACCGGTCCACATCGGATTGTCGCCGGGAACGCCCTTTCTGCGGACGCCGTGAGTTTCAACATCACATTCGTCCATAACATAAAAACCGTATTCATCGGCAATTTCGTAAAGAGTGGGGTCGTCGGGATAGTGGGAGGTGCGTATGGAGTTGATGTTGCAGCGTTTCATCAGCTTTAAGTCCTCATAAAAACGCTCTGCGGGAACTGCCCAGCCGTGGTCGGGGTCAAAGTCGTGGCGGTTAACGCCTCTTATCATCATCGGCTGACCGTTGAACAGTATCTTTTCTCCCACAATTTCAACCTTTTTAAAGCCGAAACGGATACATTTATATGTAGTTTTGCCGTCAGCGGTAACGCTTATGAGCAGTTTATAAAGATAGGGTGTTTCAGCACTCCATTTTTTCGGATTTTCAATGTTTTTTTCGAGGTGAAGCGTTACGGTATTGCTGTTAACCGCCGTATCGGTTTCCCCTAAAAGGATTCTCTCGTCGCCGTCAACAACCTCCGCCTTAACTTTAACAATTCCCGTCTCGCCGTAATTTTTTAATGTCAGGTCAAGGCTTGTTTTGCTGTCTTTGTAATTCTTATCAAGGTCCGTTGTAATAAAGAAATCACGAAGGCATTTTTTCGGCTCGCAGAAAACATAAACTTCTCTGTAAAGTCCGCAAAGAAGCCACATATCCTGATTTTCAAGGTATGATCCGTCGGAAAAACGGTAAACCTTAACCGCAACCCTGTTTTCGCCCTTGCGTGCATATTTTGTAATGTCAAATTCGTGGGGAGTCATAGAGCCTTGCGAATAACCTACAAAATTGCCGTTTACATAAACCTCAATTGCGGATTTTGCCGCACCGAAGTGCAAGAAAATCTCGTTGCCGTCAAAATTATCGGGCATTGTGAAATCACGGACATAAATTCCGATTTCCTGCATTGAATAGTCAATTGAGGGAATTTTGCTTTTACTGCGGCTGAAAGCACGGCAGAAGGTGCTGGCATAATAATAGGGATAACTGCCTGTGTCCTCCGTCTGCCAAACGGACGGTACGGTAATATCACGCCAGAAAGAAGCGTCAAAATCCTCCTTGTAAAAATCCTCGGGACAATCTTCAAGCCCTCTCTGCCAATGGAATTTCCATGTGCCGTTAAGAGTCAATTTCGTCTTGGGCTCAATTCGGTCAAGGGCGTCCTGCTCGTTATCGTATGAAAAAGCGATAACATGACCGTCCTCTTTGTTCTTTTTGAAAACTTCGGGGTTTTCCCAATCGTACTTGTAAGTTCTCATATTTTTCCTCCGTTAAAGTATATTCAATCCTCTTTTGATGCTAAATATTCAATGAACTGCTTTGCGGTTCTGGGGCTTCTGCCGCCGTTGCGCAGGGCAAAAGCCTCCGCCGATATAAACAGCTCGTCGGTCTT
This sequence comes from uncultured Clostridia bacterium, assembly GCA_946041635.1. Taxonomy (GTDB): domain Bacteria; phylum Bacillota; class Clostridia; order Oscillospirales; family Acutalibacteraceae; genus Fimenecus. Next base: position 3,100 of record CAMGDG010000012.1, on the reverse strand, counting down.
TTCATTTATATTATACTGCAAAGCAAGATTTTCCACAATAGATAAATACAAATCTTTATCGGGCCGTGAAAAAGTAACTTTCAGCCCGAAGCGTGCGGAAAGGCTCATAATTTCCTGAACCGTATCCTGAATATGTATGTCGTCGCCGTTTCTGTCGCTGAAATTTTCTTTAACAAGGTTGCGGCGGTTAGATGTAGCGTAAATTGCTATGTTATCTGTTTTTCCTGCAACGCCGCCCTCGAGTATTGCTTTAAGAGCACCGAAATCAGCGTCGTTTGAGGAAAAACTCAAATCATCAATAAAAACAATGAATTTCAGCGGATTGTCTGCCAGCTGTTCAATAACATCGGGCAGGGAATAGAGCTGATTTTTCTTAATCTCAATAAGGCGAAGCCCCATGGAATAATATTCGTTTACAATCGCCTTGACCGTACTGCTCTTGCCGCTGCCTGCGTCGCCATAAAGGAGCGCATTGTTGCAGGGCTTGCCGTTAATAAGAGCCAAGGTGTTGTCAATAACCTTCTGCCGTTCCGATTCGTATCCGCTCATTTGGGAAAGACGCTGTGGGTCGGGATATTTTACAGGTACGATTTTCCCGTCCTTGTAAAGGAACATTCTGTGGTCGGCATAAATTCCGTAGCCCGTGGTTTTAATTGCCGCCATCTTCTTTTCGTATTCCGATTTTATGCTTATTCCGCCGTTTTTCCATTCCGGCAGGAAAATTTCAAGGTTAATATGAGCTTTTATTTCTTCACTTGTAACCTTCCCAAGCTGTTCAAAGAAATCGAGCTCGTTTTCCGCCGCACATTTTAAAAGGGGAGAAACCTCTCCCTTTGCGGCTTCTTTAACATATATGTTTTCATCGTTTTGCAAAATTCGGTTTAAATACTCCGTAAGATTATCACACTTTTTATATAGTGCCGAAACGAAGTCGGAATAAAGCTCAATTAAAGCTTTTGCGTCATTATCGTCTGCCGCAAGCAGTTTTAAAAGGGCGCATACCGCCTCGTCTTTTATAATTTCTCTGAAAATTACCGTTGCTTTTGATAAAAGACACAACTTTTCAAATTCTTTCACTTAAAATACTTCCCTGTGTGTAGTTTTTATATTTTAATCGGTCGGGTTCTCAAAAAACTCAACTTTTTTAAAATTCACTCTTGACATATTGACTTGACATATATATAATAGTAAATTGCTATTAAAATGGAAATATATACGCTGACGCATTTTGTGCAACACAAAGTGTACCATAAAATGCCACAAAAAGCAAGCGTAAAAAAGCCTTAATTTTAGTAATCTCCACGCCTTTTATATATTATGTATAGGAGAGGCGGTCAGGAATAAAAAAACGAACGGAGAGTGATAAGCCCTATGGTAAATGTCAAACCTGTAAAACTTGGCAGAAATACCCGTATGAGTTTTTCAAAGATCAATGAGGTTATGCAAATGCCTAACCTTATCGAGGTACAGAAGAACTCTTATCGCTGGTTCCTTGAAACGGGACTTAAAGAGGTGTTCAGAGATATTGATGCAATCACTGATTACACCGGTAATCTTGAACTGACCTTTGTGGATTATCGAATGGACGATAAACCGAAATACACCGTTAAGGAGTGCAAGGAGAGGGACGCAACATATGCCGCCCCCCTGCGTGTAACCGCGCGCCTTCTTAATAAGGAAACAGGCGAGGTTAAAGAAAACGAAGTATATATGGGCGACTTCCCGCTGATGACAGACAGCGGTACATTCGTTATAAACGGCGCAGAGCGTGTTATTATTTCACAGCTTGTGCGTTCACCCAGCGTTTATTACGGTATGACTCATGACAAGACAGGTAAGGAACTTTATACCACAACGGTTATCCCCAACCGCGGTGCATGGCTTGAATATGAGACCGACCAGAACGACCTTTTCTATGTAAGAATAGATAAGAACAGAAAGATTTACATTACAACCTTTATCAGAGCGTTGGGATTAAGCTCCAATGCCGAGATTTTGGAATTCTTCGGTTACGATGAAAGAATTGCCGCAACTCTTGAAAAGGATACAACCGTAAACACTGAGCAGGCTCTTATCGAGGTTTATAAAAAGCTTCGTCCCGGCGAGCCCCCCGCACTGGAAACAGCACAGGCTCACCTTGACGGTTTGTTCTTTGACGCTCACCGTTATGACCTTTCCAGAGTGGGAAGATATAAATACAATAAGAAGCTTGCAATCTCCGCAAGAATTGCAGGTCATAAGGTTAAAGAGCCCGTTGTTAGTAAGCTTACAGGCGAGATTATGGCCGATGAAGGCGATGTTATCTCCGAAAAGCTTGCATACAGAATGGAGCAGGAGGGCGTTGACACCGTTATCCTTGATGTTGAGGGTAAAGAGGTTAAGGTGTTCTCTAACGGTATGGTGGATATTGCCGAGTATGTTCCCACGTTCACCGAAGACGAGCTTGAAGAAATCGGCATAAACGAAAAAGTACGCTTCTCCGTTCTTATGGAGATTCTCGATAAGTGCGGGGATGATAAGGACGCTCTTTATGAGGAAATGGCTCTCCGTGCCGACGACCTTATCCCGAAGCACATTATCATTGACGATATATTTGCATCAATCAACTATCTTAACGGCCTTGCTTCCGGTGTGGGCGTTACAGATGACATTGACCATTTGGGTAACCGCCGTATCCGTTCGGTAGGCGAGCTGTTGCAGAACCAGTTCAGAATCGGCTTTGCAAGAATGGAAAGAGTTGTTAAGGAAAGAATGACTCTTCAAGGTCAGGAGCCCGATAAGGTTACTCCTGCGGCTCTTATCAATATCCGTCCCGTAATGGCGGCAATCAAGGAGTTCTTCGGTTCATCTCCGCTGTCACAGTTCATGGATCAGACCAACCCCTTGGCAGAGCTTACGCATAAGAGAAGACTTTCAGCCCTCGGCCCCGGCGGACTTTCCCGTGACCGTGCAGGATTTGAGGTTCGTGACGTTCACTATTCTCACTACGGCAGAATGTGTCCCATTGAAACTCCCGAAGGTCCCAACATCGGTCTTATCTCTTATCTTGCAACCTTTGCGAGAATCAATAAATACGGCTTCATTGAAGCTCCGTTCAGAA
>CAMGDG010000011.1 GCA_946041635.1 uncultured Clostridia bacterium | reverse complement strand
GACTTTTTTCATGGCAGCGGTAAAAGGATTCGAACCTCTACATACGGAGTCAGAGTCCGCTGTGCTACCATTACACAATACCGCTATCTGTAATTTGCAAGAGGTATTATACAATACTGCACGCCTCTTGTCAAGAGTTTTTTAGGCAGTTTTAAAAAAAGCCGCAGTTATTTTTTAACTGCGGCTAAACTTTTATATTTCAATTAAAAGCCTTTTTTAAATCCTTTTCAATCGAAATCCTTTATGATATTGTCGGTGTCCTTCGTTTTGAGAATTTGCGGGACCTTGCCGATTTTGTTATTCATAATTTTTATATCCGATGAGGATTTTATATAAAAACATTCATTTCTGCATTTTTTAAACTCATTGCCCTCAATGGTGATGTTTTTATGCACCGCTCCCTCATGAATCTTGTTTTCGGGCAAAACCAAAACTCCGTTGCCGCCGCAATAATCAAACACATTGTTCCTGATTGTAACATCAAGGCACATTCCGCTCTCATACCAACTTTCGGCATCGTCCGAGAGCAAAATTCCGCTCATTGTGGTGCTTACAAAACGGTTGTTTTCAACAAGAACCTTGCCTCTTGTAGTGAGCAAAAGTCCCCTTGTAATAATTCTTGTTGCCGTGTTGCCCGTAAATGTAACATCGGGGCACGCCGAAACATCCTCAATCACATCGCCGATTACTGCGCCCTCCGCATTGTCAAGAGTGAGTTCAATATCATACTCATTAAGCATTGCGGAGTCGGTTATCACGGCTCTTGATTTCGGGAGCATTGTTTTGGGGTTGATATATTCAATTTCATCGCCCGCCCTCAACGGATTAAAACCGTGGGACTGAGGATGCATAAAGCTGACTGTAATTTTATTACCGTCTTTATTTTTTATCTTGAAATGGAAGCCGTGAACATTCAGCCAATCGTCGCCCGCACCGTCAAAGTAACTGTTGCGCACCGTAACAAGACCGCGGCACATACAAATCTGTATAAAATCCGCAACGGAGCACATCACCCTGCCCGTTGACTTTTCGGGAGCAAACTCCACGCTGTCAACCGTTATGTTTTCGCAATTCTGCGCTACCAATGCAAGGGAATAATTGAAATGCTGTTTTACTCTTTCAAGTGTTACATTACTGCTGTCGCTCACAAAAATTCCGGCATACTGACGGCGCACATCAAAAATATAATATTTATCGCCTGTTTTGAACCGAAGTGCGGAAAAGCAATATGCCCTGATTTTATTTTCTGCGGTTTGTTTAATTTTAAACGAATCCGCCAGCGGATGCCTGACTCGCATCATCATTTCGGGATACTTTTCGGGAATCCGACCTATCCACCAGGAGGTTTTGGCTTTGTCCGTTATACTTCTGCAATAGTCCTTGCCCACAAAGCAAAGCTTACCTTTTTTATTTTCCACCTTTGACTGCCCGTCGATTTCAAAATCGACATAAAGCGGACTTTTTCCCACAACCTTTAACTCGTGCATTTCAGGATTTACGACAGTTATTTCAATATCCCGTATTTTTATGTTATCGCAATCGGAGATTACAGCATTTGTCGCCTTGCCGTGGATTACAAATCTTGCGCCGTTGCCTTCAACCGTAACATTTCTAAGACCGTTAAAGCAAAGAGGTGCACGGTTCTCATGAGGCGTTTCGTCCTTTGAAAACTCATTATCCCCCACCGTATTTGTTATATACAGCATCTGTTTTTTTAAATTTTCAGCGTCTATAAGATATTCGCCCTTTTGAAATTCAATTACTTTTTCTTCGCTGTCTTTCGGAATTGACTCTAAAAAAGTTTCAAGCTCCTTTTCGCAAAAGGAGCCGCAATTTACGCCGAAATCCACCGCCTTATATACGGTCATTTTTACAGTCCTCCCTATTCTCCGTTCATTTCCCTTAAAGTTGCTTCAATGCCTTCCGCCAACGCCTCGGCGTACTTTTCAAGCTTTTCATCGAAGTCCTTATTGTCCTCCGCACTTGTTATAAATCCGATTTCCGCAAGGCAGGAGGGCATTTTTGTATTTCTGTTTATGTAATAATTAAGGTCTGCACCGTCACGGTACCCCGAATGAATACCTCGGTTTGCCGAAAACCCCACGCTTTCAAGGCAGGCAAGCAAATTTTCCGCAAGAAGCAAATCGTCCGTCGGTCTTGTACTGTGAACCCACATTTCCATACCCTTGCCGTTTCCCGTACTGCTGTTTCTGTGAATTGAAACAAAAAGTGAGGCTCTCGCCTTATTTGCGATTTTGCACCGTTCTTCGAGAGACACATCGCTGTCGCCGTCCCTTGTCATTACAACCGTATAGCCTCGCTCTGTCAGTATATCACGAACGAGGAGAGAAAGACGAAGATTATCGTCTTTTTCAAGGCGACTGCCGCCCTCACCCGTTGCTCCTGAGCTTGTTCCTCCGTGACCGGGGTCAATACATATTACCTTTTCATCGGGGACAAAATTCAACTGCCTTAAATAATAAACGGTATCGTCACCGCCCACAGCCAGCAAGGCTGTAACGGCGCAAAGGCATATGGAAAACAGCGCAATTATGGGGAATAGAAAGCTTTTTCTTTTATTCTTTTCACCTTTTTCTCTCATATTTTCATCCTGAAAAAATTAAGGCAGTTTTTATATTAAAGCGTGCTGAATTTCTCCTTTATCTCTTTCGCCTTGCCGCAGGAAAGACGCCCCTCGGGGCATGTACCGACAAAGCACCCGGGACCGTAAAACTTGAATATTTCAGGCTCTGCTTTGCGAAGAAGTGAAAGCGCCGTTACGGCGTAATCACGGATTTCCCACTGTGCGCGGTTACAGGAACGAAGCTTCATAAACAATAAAAGCTGCCGTGCGTTCATAGTCGTTACAATATCAAGTGTATTTCCGCTGAGCTGATAATATACCAATAATTCCTCGGGTACTCCCGCTTTTTTCAGGCGCTCATATTCCGCCGCAGTTTCCTTGAAGGCATTTTTATATTTTTCCAAAAGCTCGGGCTTTTCCGTTAAAACAGGAGGAATAATATAACTTAATCTGTCGGTTTTTGTAAGCGACGGAATTTCAATTGACTGAATTCTGTGGCGGGCAAAATGAGTGATACACGAAAGTGAAACATTGTTAAAACGAAGGGTGTAATTTACGCATTCCAACGCTCTCGGGCGGCGGCATTTCACAACCGCTTCAATGATTTTTTCCGTTATACCGTTCTCGGACAAAATTTCATCAATCTGTGCCGTGGAATAATTACGGTCTGCAATAAGAGCGTTTCTCGCAACACGCTTTGCCGCATTTTCCGTGTATGACAAAAGCTCCACCGGCTTCTTTGTGTGCTCGGGTGCAAGGCTTATAAATGACAAATCCGGCTCGTCGCATACGGTTTTGCTGTTTCTCTCTTCAAAATCCTGCATAATTCCCGGTGCTTTTTCCTTTGCCTGTGAAAGGAGCTGTTCGCCCAAACGCTTAATTTCAGGGAATTTTGCTCCTCTGCCGTAAATCATGGCACGGAGCATATTTAAAAACTCTCTGCCGTTTACACTGCAAAAAAAGTTACTGAAAAGGCAATAGGGCAACACAAAGCGTGCGTCCTCTCTTGCAATTCCGTTATCGCAAAGCTCGCCGTAAAGTGCAAACATTTTTGACATATGCTCGGTATATGAAGCTTTGATTTCATCATTTCCGAAATCGGGAACATAAAAGCCTGCGTCGCTGAAATTTACATAGCGGCGTGATTTCACCGTGAACGAGGCAAGTCTGAACTCAATTATAAACTGCTCCACAACCGCCGTTACATTTTGGAAAGCAAGGTTAAAATATGTATGCTCAACGGTGCTTGTATGCCCCGAAGCCGTTACCTTACCTATGAGGTTTTTATTCTTCTCTCTGTCCTGTGACTTATCCCAAATCGACAGCGCAGTACCCTCCTGCGTGGAAATTCTTCCGCTTGCCGCAGTTACCTTTTCATCGGTGTCGGTCATACCGATAATCAGCGCCGTGCTTTCGTTATAATCGTAACTCATTTTCACATACCTCGCAAATTTTTCACATAGTTTATTTAATTGTATCATAAAAAAACTTCCATGGCAAGAAAACTTGCTCGGTATTACATAAATCTTAAAGAAAAATATCGCAAATTTGGATTGTAATGCAAAGAAATGTTTGTTATAATATACGATGTATAATTATGGATATCGGAGAACACTATGAACGGAAAACTGATTGTTATTGAAGGTCTTGACGGCAGCGGAAAATCAACGCAGGTTGAATTGTTAAAGAAAAAGCTTATTGAAAGCGGCGTTATTCTTAAACAAATCAAACTGCCCGATTATGACAACAAATCAAGCACACTTGTTAAAATGTATTTAAACGGCGAGTTCGGCAAAAACCCCTCTGATGTGAATATTTACTCTGCGTCACTTTTTTATGCGGTGGACAGGTACGCAAGCTTTAAAAATGTGTGGGGTGAGGATTATAAAAACGGCACGCTGATTTTAGCCGACCGCTACACCACCTCCAACGCCGTTCATCAAACAGTTAAACTGCCGAAAGAAAAATGGGACGAATATCTTGACTGGCTGTTTAAAACAGAATACGAAATGATGGGTATTCCCGCCCCTGACCTTGTAATTTATCTTGATATGGATGTTGATATTTCTCAGCGTCTTATGACCAAAAGATACAGCGGCGAGGAAGCAAAAAAAGATGTTCACGAAGCAAATGTGGAATATTTAAAAAAATGCCGCACCGCCGCCCTTTATGCCGCCGACCGTTTCGGCTGGAATGTGGTAAAATGCTTTGACGGAGATAATCCTCTGCCAATTGATACAATCGGTGACGAAATTTTCGGAATTGTAAAAGCAAATCTAAGGAGATAATCTAAATGGATTTTCATTCGCCTGCCCTCTCCGACCGTGAATGGGTACAAAAGGCTTTTTCATCAAGTAGGACGGACTGTTGTGAATACTGCTTCGGCAATATTTATATGTGGTCGGATATTTATAACAACAAAATATCGAATATTGACGGAATTTTTGTTTCAGCCGATTTTTCGGACAACCCCGTGTTTTGCTATCCTATCGGTAACGGAGATAAAAAATCAGTTATCAAGGCTTTGATTGAATACGCAAAATCCTTGGGCACCGTTCTTTCCTTTTACGGTCTTACCGAGGCTGACAAGCTTGAACTTGAAAGCCTCTTTCCCGAAAAATTTGAGTTTGACGAAACCAGAGATTTTTTCGATTATCTTTACCGTACCGAGGATTTGGCAGAGCTTGCAGGCAGAAAATACCACAGCAAGCGAAATCATATTTCATACTTTGAAAACACATTTGACTGGAAATATGAGCCTATAAACGAAAGTAACATTAAAGAATGTCTTTTGCTCAACGAGCATTGGGAAAAGCTTAACCGACAGAAAAATCCCGAAGAGATTAATGAGGAGCACCGAGCCATAAACAAGGCTCTTGCCGATTATTTTGAATTAGGTCTTGAAGGCGGCGTGCTGACGGTTCAAAACGAAATTGTTGCTTTCACCTTCGGGGAAAAACTTAACGATAACACATTTTGTACTCATGTTGAAAAAGCCTACGGCGACATAAGAGGGGCTTATCAAATGATAAACCGTGAGCTTGCCCGTCAGCTTTCAAATAAATACGAATATATAAACCGTGAGGACGATACAGGCAGTGAGGGATTAAGAAACGCGAAGCTTTCTTATCACCCCCACAGGCTTATAATCAAATACTCCGCAGTTTACAAGGGTTAATTATGATTGAGTTTGCACGCCTATCCGATAAAACAGAATTAAGCCGAATGTGGCAAAATATCTTTCTTGAAGACAGGGAGATAACGGAGCTGTTTTTTGAAAAGATTTTTGATAAGGCGGTAACTCCCGTCATACGGCAAAACGGTGAAATTGTTTCTTCCCTTTTTCTTCTTCCCTGCAAAATAGGAGAGTTTGAGGGCAAATGCGTTTATTGCGCCATGACCTTGCCACGGTACAGAGGAAAAGGTTATATGAAAAAACTTCTTGATTTTTCGTATGATTACTGCCGGGACAACGGTTTTGATTTTCTCATACTTGTTCCCGCAGAAAAATCCCTTTTCAATTATTACGAAAAATGCGGATTTGAACGCTTCGGAGTGCGTAAATCATATGTTTGGGGCAGTTCGGATAATTCTTCCGATAAATTTTTGAAAACCGACTGTGAACTGCTATTTGACGGTAAAATCATAGATTATTGGCAAAGCGCCTGCGTTCACTACGGCGGCGAAATTATTGAAATTAAAGACTTTTCGGGCATGGCTTTTACCGATGATACAACCGTGATAAAAAATGCACGGGGCAGTATAAAAGGTATTCCCGAAAAATACAGAAAAAGCGGTGTAAAAATCCAAGGAAATATTGATTTTGGAGAAACGGAAAGCCCCGCTATGATAAGAACGGAAAACGGTAAAATTAAAAGGTTGAAATGCTTTGTAGGCATTACATTGGAGTGAAAATTATGGTATATGTTTTTCTGGCAAACGGATTTGAAGAAATTGAGGCTCTTGCGGTTGTAGATGTGTTGCGCCGTGCTGAGCTTGATGTGAGAACCGTGGGTGTAGGCGAGAATTTTGTTATAGGTTCGCACCAAATTCCCGTTGCCGCCGATATTTATGAAAGAGATATAGTTCTTGACGAAACGGTTGAAGCTATTGTGCTTCCCGGCGGAATGCCCGGCACAATAAATCTTGAAAAAAGCCCTGTTGTGGGGAAAGCCATTGATTTTGCTTATGAAAACGGCAAGCTTATCTGCGCCATTTGCGCCGCTCCGTCAATTCTCGGTCACAAGGGATTATTAAAGGGCAAAAACGCCATATGCTTCCCGGGGTTTGAAGAAGAATTGGAGGGCGCCGTGCTCTCACAAAGCTTTGTTTGCCGCGACGAAAATATAATCACCGCAAAAGGTATGGGCAGTGCCGTTGAATTCGGCTTACAGATTGCGGAAATTCTCAAAGGAAAGGCTGTTGCCGAAAAGCTTCGTGCATCGCTGCAAATATATAATGAATAAAAAGAAAATACGGCAGGAGCTTATCCTTAAAAGAAAAAGCATTGATAAAAGCGAAAAAATAATATATGATAAAAGGATAAGCCGCTTGATAATCGGTACAAGTTTTTTTGAAAAAGCCCGAAATGTGCTTGTTTTCGCCTCAACAAGCGATGAATTTGACACAAATCACATTGTTAAAGCGTGCCGTGAAAGAAACAAAAAGGTTTTTTATCCCCGATGCACCGATAAAAACGGCAATATGGATTTTTTTGAGGTAAGCTGTGAAAGTGACTTATCAATCGGTATGTTCGGGATTTTTGAACCGACGGAAAAATGCAAAAAATATGTTCCCGAAAAAAATGATATTGTCATCGTCCCCGCCCTCTCCGTGGACAGCCGTTTTTACAGGATAGGCTACGGCAGAGGCTATTACGACAGATTTTTAAAGGATTTTCAGGGCGTGAGCATTTGTCCCTGCTACGACGAAATGCTGGCAAATATACTGCCCGCCGATGAATTTGATATAAAGATAGATGTTTTGGTAACACAAAGGATTGTAAGGAGGTCATACTGTGAATAAGTTTTCAGACGGCTTTTCAGATAACAGTTATGAGGATCTTTTAAACGAATATGCAGGCGAAAGCCTCGGCAGTAAAAATACTGAGCGCACAAAAGGCGGAAGCTCTGCCGAAGCGTCTCATAGGGATATTCCCGTAAAACGCACTCCCTCAAAAGAGCCTGTTAAGCGTACAGCCGTATCCCCTGCCCCCGTGAAAAGAACTCCGCCGGCAGGCAATACCAAGCCGAGAGCCGTGCAAAGGGATTTGGATATTGATACAGCTTCCGCAAAGAGCAAACATTCCCTTGACCTTAATTTGATTAAATCCTTTGAAGAAGAACAGGCTGAAAGAAACAGCCGCAAAAACAAGCTTTCCGGTACGGTTGAATTTAATAAAAACGCCGTTGTTTCCGCCGGGAAATCGGCGCCTGTTATTGAGAAACGAAACACCGCAGGCAGAAGCGTCTCCGCCCGTTCAAAGCAATCGGAGCACGGTAAAAAAACGACTTCGGCAAAGCAAGGCAAAGCCTTTTCCCAAATCAACAAATTCATTGGGAAAACCAAAGGAACAAAAGGTAAAATAAACTTTAACAATATATTAAACGCCATTGTTTCGGCCTTTAAGGAAAACAAAAAAATCTTTATCGCTTTCGGTTGCTGTTTTTTGATTGCAGGCATTTTGGCATCAATCGCATTGAGCTGTATAAACGATGTTCTTGCCATAAGCCGTGATGACGAAACGGTTGTTGAGGTTGTTTTACCCAACGATGCAGATACCGATGTTGCCATTGATGTGCTTGATGATGCAGGACTTATAAAGAACAAGCTTTTCTGCAAAATGTTTATTAAGGCCATGGGATATACCGATAAAAACTATCTTCCCGGTGTATATTATCTTTCGGAATCCATGGGCGTTGAAAAAATGATTTCCCGCTTTAAAACAAGCAGTACAAGAGGTGCTCTTATCAGCATAACAATACCGGAGGGATATACAATCGACCAAATTTTTGCAAGACTTGAAAAGAACGGAATCTGCACCTCCACCGCTCTTTATAAAACGATTGACGAGGTTGATTTCAGCTCGGAATACGACTTTATAAAAGACCTTGACGACACGAAAAACCGTTATCATGTGCTTGAAGGGTATATGTTCCCCGCCACATATGAATTCCAGCAGGGTGCCGACCCCGCAACGGTAATCAGAACCTTCCTTAATGAATTCAACAAGCGCTGGACAGATGAATTCGCCGCCCGTGCCGCCGAGCTTTCCATGACTACGGACGATATTATAAGAATTGCGTCTATAATCGAGAAGGAAGCATACGGTGAAAAACAGTTTACGCTGGTTTCTTCCGTTCTCCACAACCGTCTTAACCGTTCGGGGCTTTATCCCACTCTTGACTGTGACTCCACAACGGGATATGTTACAAAGACCATCGCCGATAGGCTTTCCTCCGCAAGGGCAGACGCATACTTGCCGTATTACAACACCTATGAGTGCCAGGGACTTCCCGCAAGTGCAATTTGCAATCCCGGTATGGATGCAATTAAGGCCGCCCTTTATCCCGACACCACACAGTATTATTTCTTTGCCCATGATAAGAACATGGAAATCTATATGGCAAAAACAAGCGATGAGCACAATGCAAATCTTGCAAAAATTGCAAGAATCAACAATGCAGACGATTGATTGCAGAAAGTGAATAAAAATGATTGTACCCGAACTACTTTCCCCTGCCGGCGACCGTGAACGGCTTGAAGCCGCTTTGATGTTCGGCGCCGACGCGGTGTATCTGGGCGGAGACGCATTCACAATGCGTGCCGCTCCTGAAAATTTCACCGTTGAAAACTTAACAGAAGCCGTTAATCTTTGTCATTCAAAGGGCGTTAAAGTTTATCTCACGGTAAACACTCTGCCGAGAAACGACGAAATAATACTGCTCCCCTCATATCTTGAAAAATGGGCAGATGCAGGAGTTGACGCATTTATTGTTGCCGATATTGGTGTGCTTTCTCTTTGCAAGAAGTATGCGCCCTCTGTACCCGTTCATATTTCAACGCAGGCCGGAATCGTAAACTATGTTACTGCAAATGAGTTTTACAATATGGGTGCTTCACGAGTTGTTACAGCCCGTGAACTGTCCCTTTCTGAAATTGCGGAAATTCGTGCCAAAGTGCCAAAGGAGCTTGAAATTGAGTGTTTTGTCCACGGCGCTATGTGCGTATCCTTTTCGGGAAGATGCCTGCTTTCAAATTATCTTGTAAACCGTGACGCAAACCGAGGCGAATGTGCGCAGCCATGCCGCTGGGAATACGCCATAATGGAAGTTAAGCGTGACGGTATGTATTTCCCCATTAACGATACAAAAGAGGGAACTTATATTCTCAATTCAAAGGATATGTGTATGATTGAGCATATTCCCCGGCTTGTTGAGGCGGGAATTTCAAGCTTTAAAATAGAGGGCAGAGCAAAATCCGCTTATTATGCGGCGGTAATTACAAACGCTTACAGAACGGTTATTGACGAATATCTTAAAAATCCTTCTGCCGATTTCAAGGCTCCTCAATGGGCTGTGGACGAGTGCTACAAGGTGAGCTACCGTGAATACTGCACAGGCTTTTATTTCGGTCATCCCAATGAAAACGCCGAGATTTCCTTTGACGGCGGATACAAGCGTCATTATGATGTTATGGCGGTCGTAAAAGAGTGCCGTGACGGCTATATAATAGCCGAGCAGCGCAACAAATTCTGTAAAGGTGATACACTTGACGCCTTGCAGCCGGAATGTAAACCCGTGATTTTTACGGCAGAGGAAATTTTTGACGGTGAGGGCAATGAAATTGAGTCCGCACCCCACCCCATGATGACAGTAAAAATCAAGTCAGACCTTAGTTTTCCTAAGGGTACGCTGTTGAGAAAAGAAAAATAAAAATACACGGCAGGATCACTTCAAAATGTCCTTGCCGTGATTTTTTATGCTATAAAGTGTCAATTATTTAACTGCTTCATCAATAAGTAAAAGCTCTTCTTCTGTAAAGGGATTTCGCTTTACAATACCGATATTTTCAATTATCTGTTCAGGCTTTGACGCACCTATTAAAACGCTTGTGCAAACGCCGTCACGCAGTACCCATGAGAGTGCCGTTTGCGCCAAGGTTTCCCCTCTTTCATCGGAAATCTTTTTAAGCTTTCTGACTTTTTCAATATTATCGTTTACACGCTGTTCGTTTAAGAAAACTCCGCTGCGTTTTACACGGCTGTCCTCGGGAATACCGTTTAAATAACGGTCTGTCAGAATTCCCTGCGCCAAGGGGCTGAAAACGATTATGCCTTTGCCCTCAGCTTTTGCGGAGTCTTTAAGCCCGTTTTGCTCAATGGTGCGGTCAATAATCGAATATCTGTTTTGGTTGATTACAAAGGGGCAGTTGAGATTCTTCAAAATTTCAGCCGCTTTTTTCATAGTTTCGCCGTTGTAATTTGAAAGTCCTGCATAGAGAGCCTTTCCGCTGTGTACCGCCTGAGCCAGCGCACCCATGGATTCCTCCAAGGGAGTATCGGGATCCATACGGTGATGATAAAAAATATCAACATAATCAAGCCCAAGTCGTTTAAGGCTCTGGTCAAGGCTTGAAAGCATATACTTGCGGCTTCCCCAATCGCCGTAAGGTCCCTCCCACATATGGTAACCTGCTTTTGTGCTGATTATCATTTCGTCACGGTAGGCGGACATTTCCGTTTTTAGTATTTTACCGAAGTTTTCCTCGGCACTCCCCGGCTCGGGACCGTAATTATTTGCAATATCAAAATGTGTTATGCCGTTATCAAAGGCGGTAAAGCACATTTTTTTCATATTTTCAAAGCTGTCATATGTGCCGAAATTGTGCCAGAGTCCCAATGAAACCGCAGGTAATTTCAGTCCGCTGTTGCCTGAACGGTTATATTCCATATCATTATATCTGTTTTCGCAAGCCTTGTAGCTCATAAAGTTCACCTCACCTATGATTTTATAGGTTTTTACTTGAAAAATCAATAGCAAATATGGTATTATCTTTCGGGTGATTTCAGTGAGACTGCGAAAAATTAAAAATCTTGAAGCAAGGCGGGAAAAATGCACCGACCTGCGAATACCGTATGAACTTAAATCCTTTGATTACAGAACGGACGACACAGAGGAAAGCTTTTTAAATATTGATGAAATTTTCGGCAGAACCGCTCCCCTTGTTATGGAAATAGGCTGCGGTAAGGGGCAGTTTGTGTGCGAATATGCACGCCGCAATCCCGAAAAGAACATAATAGCCGTGGAGTGCGTCCCCGGTGTGCTTGTTGAAGCGTGTGAGCGGGCAAAATCGCTCTCTGTGCCCAATGTTAAATTTCTTGAAATGAAAGCGGAATATCTGCCCTTGTTTATTAAGAAAAAAAGCGTTTCGGAAATATACTTGAATTTCAGCACGCCTTTTCCGAAAACGAAGCACGAAAGCCACAGACTTACAAGCAAAGGCTTTCTCGAAATATATAAAAAAATCCTTTGTGACGACGGCTTTATCGCACAAAAGACGGATAATGAGGATTTTTTCAACTATTCACTTGAAAGCTATGAAGCGAACGGTTTTGCCGTTTTCGAGGTTTCAAGAGATTTGCACAACAGCGGTTTTAAAGATAACATAGTCACCGAATATGAGCAGAAATTTGCAGATATGGGTATGCCCATATTCAGAGTTGTTGCAAAGCCTAAAAGTAATATGTAATTTTGTAGGGGACAGAGCCACACATCGTCCCGCAAAAATACATAAAGAATCATGGCGGCATCGTAGGGGCTGGCGACCTCGACAGCCCGCAAAAAATCTCGTTAAAATTCAACGGTGCGCCGAGGGCGAGAGCACCCTACAAAACAGCCGTTGATTTCATATGATTTATTCGACGATGGGAGCAGACAACACCCTACTGGTTTGGCATAAAATAAAGGTGTGAAACACTATGTCCACACCTATTCGTTATTATTATCTTTTTTTGAAAACACACATCCGCAATAATTCTGGCGGTAGAGGTTATGTTCACGGCTCAGCTCAATTGAACGCTTGAAGCCGTTTTTCTTTTTGAAATCGGAGGGCAGAAACTTTACGCCGTAAATCCCTGACAGCTCCTCACCGATTTCATTGATTTTCGCCGCATTTTTGAGAGGGCTTATGGTAAGAGTTGTAGTGAAATAATCAAAACCGTTTTCAGCCGCTGCTTTTGCCGTTTTTTCTAACCGCAACCGATAGCATTTAAAGCATCTTTCGCCGCCCTCACCGCATTTTTCAAGCCCTTTTACAGTTTCGTAAAATTTCTCGCTTTCAAAATCACAGTCAAGCAAATTTACGGGATATTTTGTTTTAAGTTCCCCGATAAGCCGTTTTTGCTCGGACTTTCTGTGCTCATATTCAGCCTCGGGATAAATATTGGGGTTATAATAAAGCACGGTGATATTGAAATACTGCGAGAGATACTCAATGCAATAACTGCTGCAAGGCGCACAGCAGCTATGGAGCAACAGTTTTGGCGCAGACTGCAAGTTTTCAATAATATTATCAAGTTTTTTCTGATAATTTATCTTTTCCATAATATCCTCTGACAGAAGCGGCGGGAGCACAGCCCCGCCCTACTTTTAATCATTTGATTTATCTTCCGTGGGGAGAATTTCCACCTTGACCTTACCTATGCGGCGGTCCTCAACATTGAGCACGGTAAACCTGATATTTTCAAAGGTTACCTCGTTCATTTCTCCGTCCTGAGGCAAAAAGCCAAGCACGCTGATAATATATCCGCCGATTGTATCGTAATCGCCCTCGGGGAAGGTTTTGCCGATATGCTCCTCTACCTCTTCAATATCCGTAATTCCGTCAACGGTAAAGGTTTTATCGTCTATAATTGAAAATTCATCGGATTCCTGGTCATATTCGTCCTGAATATTGCCCACGATTGATTCGAGCACATCTTCAAGTGTTACAATACCTGCCGTACCGCCGTATTCATCAACAACAACCGCCATCTGGACACGCTTTTCCGTCATTTCCGAGAAAAGCTCACCGCAGCGCTTTGTTTCCGGTACATAATATGCTTCACGCATTATGTCCTTGATTGACTTTGTTTTGGGCAACGAGGTGCCCACATATTTCAGGAAGTCCTTAACATAGATAATTCCGATAATGTTGTCAGGGTCCTCTTCATAAACGGGGATTCTTGAAAAGCCGTTTTCGATTGAAAGCTTAACCGCCTCTGAAAGCCCCTCTTCAACATCAACGCAGACCATATCCGTTCTGTGAGTCATAATATCGGCAACATCCATATCGTCAAACTCAAAGATATTGTCAATCATCTCTTTTTGGCTGTCCTCAATAACGCCTTTTTCACCGCCCACATCAACCATCATACGGATTTCCTCTTCTGTGACGGTTTCTTCGTCGGCATGGGGGTCAATTCCCATAATTCTCAAAACGCCGTTAGTTGAAAGGGAAAGGAATTTAACCACAGGACGGGTAGCCGCCGCCACAAAGGTTAAAACCGGCGCCGCCATAAATGCCATTTTTTCGGATTTCTGCATGGCAATCTTTTTGGGAACAAGCTCACCCAGAACAAGTGAAAAATAAGACATTATAAGAGTAATAACAACTGTGGAAAAGCCGCTGATTACGCTTATGGGTATAACCTTAACGACCGCTGTTTTCGAGATTGCGCCCGCAAGCATTACCGCAAAGGATTGCGCCGCAGTTGCGGAGGTTAAAAAGCCTGCCAAGGTTACGCCGATTTGTATTGTTGACAGAAACGAGCTTGAACTCTCCGTCAGTTTCTTTATTTGCTTTGCTTTTTTATTGCCGGATTCAGCCATCTTTTCAATTTTATTATCGTTTAACGAGATAACCGCTATTTCCGACATTGCAAAAAACGCATTGACCAAAATCAATGCAAACAGGATTACTATTTTCAGAATAATACTCCCGGGGTCTGTGTCCATAGAACAAAACCTCTCCTTAATATAAAAATTTGATATATAAATTATCAGCTTACATTATATAATAATGCTTCGGTTTAGTCAAGAAAAAGCAGGTTTATTAAAACATTATTTACAACTGAACGGGAAATAATACAAAATCTTTGCTCACCTTAGGGTTACGGTAATAATCCTATATATACAAAAAACGGATATATTTTCATCAAAGTTTAAGCACTTTTTAGGGTAAAATCTATTTACAATTCGGGGTAAAAGTGTTATTATTTATTTTGTATGATTGTGTCATAACTCTATATACAAATCCATCAAGGAGGAAATAAAAATGGCAGAAAAAAAGACCCCCATAGTCAGAAAATCAAAGACTATGGACGGTAATACCGCCGCTGCTCATGTGTCATACGCTTTCACAGAAGTAGCAGGTATTTACCCGATTACCCCCTCAAGCCCCATGGCCGACTATGTTGACCAGTGGTCCGCACAGGGCTTAAAGAACATTTTCGGCACTCAGGTTCGTGTTGCCGAGATGCAGTCCGAGGCAGGTGCCGCAGGTACCGTTCACGGTTCTCTTGCAGCCGGTGCTCTTACCACAACTTATACAGCTTCTCAGGGACTTCTTCTTATGATTCCCAATATGTATAAGATTGCAGGTGAGCTTCTCCCCTCGGTTTTCCATGTTTCAGCCCGTTGTGTAGCTTCACACGCACTTAACATTTTCGGTGACCATTCCGACGTTTACGCTTGCCGTCAGACAGGCTTTGCAATGCTCGCCGAGGGAAATGTTCAGGAGGTTATGGATTTAGGCGCTGTTGCTCACCTTGCTACAATCGAGAGCAGAGTTCCCTTCCTCAACTTCTTTGACGGTTTCCGTACATCACACGAAATTCAGAAAATCAAAATCTGGGATTATGAAGATCTTAAAGAGATGTGCAATATGGACGCTGTTAAGGCGTTCCGTAAGCGCGCTCTTAACCCCGAGCGTCCCGTAATGCGCGGTTCTCACGAGAACGGCGACATCTTCTTCCAGCACAGAGAGGCTTGCAACAGCTATTACGACGCTGTTCCCGCTATTGTTGAGAAGTATATGGACAAGGTTAACGAGAAGCTCGGAACAGACTACAAGCTCTTCAACTACTACGGTGCTCCCGATGCCGACAGAGTTATTGTTGCAATGGGCTCTGTTTGCGATGTTGCGGAAGAGGTTATCGACTACTTAACCGCAAAGGGCGAAAAGGTCGGTCTTGTTAAGGTTCGTCTTTACAGACCTTTCTCCGCTGCAAAGCTCTGCGAGGCTATCCCCGCAACAGCCAAGAAAATTGCAGTCCTTGACAGAACAAAGGAGCCCGGCTCAATCGGTGAGCCCCTCTTCCTTGATGTTATCGCCGCTCTTAACGAGATGGGCAGAACAGCAAAGGTTTGCGGCGGCCGTTACGGCTTAGGCTCAAAGGATACTCCTCCTTCAAGCATTTTTGCAGTTTACGAGCATCTTAATAAAGAAACTCCCGAGCGTCAGTTCACTCTCGGTATCAACGACGATGTTACTCATCTTTCACTTGAAGAAAAACCCGCTCCCAATACTGCGGCAGAAGGCACAATCGAGTGCAAGTTCTGGGGACTTGGCGGTGACGGTACAGTCGGCGCCAACAAGGACTCCATCAAGATTATCGGTGACCACACAGATAAATATGTTCAGGCATACTTCCAGTACGACTCAAAGAAAACAGGCGGTATCACAATTTCTCACCTCCGTTTCGGCGACAAGCCCATCAAGAGCCCGTACTACATCAACAAGGCTGACTTTGTTGCCTGCCACAACCCCTCATACATTGAAAAGGGTTACAAGATGGTTCAGGATGTTAAGCCCGGCGGCGTGTTCCTTATCAACTGCCAGTGGGATGCGGCAGAGCTTGCTGAAAAGCTTAACGCTGAAACAAAGCAGTACATCGCAAAGAACAACATTCAGCTTTACACTGTTAACGCTATTGACATTGCCGCTCAAATCGGTCTCGGTAAGCGTACAAACACTGTTTTGCAGTCTGCTTTCTTCTCACTTTCAAAGGTACTTCCCGAGGCTGAGGCAATCGGCTACATGAAGGAAAAAGCCCAGAAGTTCATGAAGAAGGGTAAAGAAATTGTTGAAATGAACGAAAAGGCTATCGACGCCGGCGCAACTGCTTATGTTAAGATTGATGTTCCCGCTGACTGGGCAAATGCAGTTGACACAGCTGCTGTTGAGGCGGAAAACGGTCCTGCAAAGCTTGTTAAGATGGTTGACAGCATCATGAAGCCCGTTGGCAAGATGGACGGCGACTCACTTCCCGTTTCCGTTTTCGTTGACCACGCTGACGGTACATTCGAGCAGGGCGCATCCGCTTACGAAAAGCGCGGCGTTGCAGTTATGGTTCCCGAGTGGAACGGCAGCACATGCGCACAGTGCAACAAGTGTGCTTATGTTTGCCCCCATGCTACAATCCGTCCTTATGCTCTTAATGCAGACGAGGCTGCCGCTGCTCCCGCAAGTGCAACAATCGTTGACAAAAAGGGTAAGGGCAAGGATACATACAAATACACAATGGCTGTTTCTCCTATGGACTGCATGGGCTGCGGCGTATGTATCGGTGTTTGCCCCACAAACTCCCTCAAAATGGTTCCCAGAGAGAGCCAGGACTACAAGCAGGAAGCATTCAACTATATGGTTAAAAATGTTTCCGTTAAGGAAGACCTTGCAAACAACACAGTAATCGGCAGTCAGTTCAAGACTCCTCTCTTAGAGTTCTCCGGCTCCTGCGCAGGCTGTGCAGAAACCTCTTATGCAAGACTTATCACACAGCTCTTCGGCGACAGAATGTATATCTCCAACGCAACAGGCTGTTCCTCAATCTGGGGCGGACCTGCCGCTACATCTCCCTACACCGTAAATAAGGACGGTCACGGTCCTGCTTGGGCTAACTCACTGTTCGAGGACAACGCAGAGCACGGCTTTGGTATGTATCTCGGTCAGAAGGCTATCAGAAACCGTCTTATCGGTGATGTTGAGGCTATCGTTGCCGAGGGCAAAGCTCCCGCAGAGGTTATGGACGCCTGCAAGGCATACCTTGACACTCTTGAGGACGGCGAAAAGAACACAGCCGCTTCAAAGGCACTCGTTAAGGCTCTTGAAGCTCTTGACTGCGATTGCGAAACACGCAAGGATATCCTTGAAAACAGCGAATACCTCTCCAAGAAGTCCGTATGGATTTTCGGCGGCGACGGTTGGGCATACGACATCGGCTTCGGCGGTGTTGACCATGTTCTCGCCAGCGGTGAGGATGTAAACATCATGGTATTCGATACCGAGGTTTACTCAAATACAGGCGGTCAGGCATCTAAGGCCTCCAATATCGGTCAGGTTGCACAGTTTGCCGCCGCAGGTAAGGCAGTTGCAAAGAAGAGCCTTGCCGAAATCGCTATGAGCTACGGTTATGTATATGTTGCTCAGATTGCTATGGGTGCTGACCAGAACCAGACAATCAAGGCTCTCACAGAGGCTGAGGCATATCACGGTCCCTCAATTGTTATTGCATACGCACCCTGCGAGATGCACTCAATCAAGGGCGGTATGGTTAACTGCCAGGCTGAAATGAAGAAGGCTGTTGACTGCGGCTACTGGAATATGTTCCGTTACAACCCCGCACTCAAAGCTGAGGGCAAAAACCCGTTCTCAATCGACAGCAAGGAAGCTTCTACCAGCTACCGTGACTTCATTATGAACGAGGCTCGTTACTCTTCACTTTCACGCGCATTCCCCGAAAGAGCAGAGGCTCTCTTCACCAAGGCTGAGGATACAGCTAAGGCAAGATATGAGCACCTTATGCGTCTTAAAGCTCTCTATGCTCCCGAAGAGGAATAATCAGAAATCTATCTGATAAATAAAATTCAGCCCTTTCCCCTAAAAAGGAAAGGGCTTTTTTAACGCAAACATAAAACAGCACCGATTCCTTGTTAAATTCCGAATCGGTGCTGTTGTTTTTATAACTCAGTTTATTATTCCGTTTTGGCTTTTCCCTTGGTAAAAAGGAAAGCAGCGTAAGCATAAACGGGAATTGCGAGGAACACAATCCACGCAACTGCCCACATTTGGAACACAAGCCCTGCAAACAGATACACAATGACCGCAAGCAAAGAAACGGAAGATGTAAGCATTAAAGCGGTAATGCGTTTTGTTTTTCCTGCAAGCAAAGAAATTGCGACAGTCAGCAAAAGCGGTATTAAAAGGAACATCATCCATGTTGGATGCCAAATCTTTGCCGCAAATCCCACTAAAACATATACGACAACAACGGCAATGGAGATTATAGGCATAATTTTCATCAGTTTTTTACCCTTAATCTGTGCATTTGTCATCGGAGTTTTTTCTTTTACCTTTGTCTCTTTTTTCGGTGCGCTTTCGTCGTTGCCCAAAAGCTCATCAAGAGTCATATTGTAAACCTGTGCCAAAGCAATAAGGTTATCCGTATCGGGAGATGCCTCTGCCCGTTCCCATTTTGATATTGACTGTCGGCTGAGCCCCAGCTTTTCTGCCAAAACCTCTTGTGAATAGCCGTTTTCTTTTCTTAAAGCTACAAGCCTGTCTGCAAGCTTAATGTTCATAAATTACCTCCTTAGGGTTACGGTGATAATCCGAACCCTAATCACTGTGCGTTTTGTTCTGCGCCCGTAAGCCGGTCTTTATTCTCCGCCCAATATTTTGAGTGCTCCTCGTATGTGGAGGAAAAATACGACTCATACGGTTCAACCGTTCCGATAATGAAATACAAATAATCGGTTTGAGCGGGACTTATTGCCGCCTCAATGGACGCCATACCGGGATTACAAATAGGGCCCGCCATAAGGCCTGAACAACGATTTGTATTATAATAGTATTTAAAATAGTCTATTTTATCGGGATAAATGGGTTCAATTACGCCCGTGCAATAATTAATTGTGGGGTCGCACTGAAATTTCATACCCGCTTTAAGTCTGTTGTGAAGGACAGAGGAAACAAGAACTCTCTGTTCATTTGAATATGCTTCTTTTTCAATGAGAGAAGCCATTGTAAGAATTTCATGAAGATTAAATCCGCTCTGGCGCACCTTTGCCATAAAGGACTCGTTGAACTTCTGCTTTGTGCCGTTTAAGAACATCTGTATAATCTCTTTGGCGTCAGCACCCGACGGAATCTCGTATGTAAGCGGGAAAAAGTACCCTTCAAGATAAAAGCAAACATTGGGTGCGCTTCCTAAATCCTGTAAAAACGGGTATTTGGAAACATCAAGCCACTCTTTATATGTTTGCGCGGCTTCGATAAACTCCTCAGAGGTGCAAAGACCTTTATCCTCCAAAAGCCATGAAATTCTGACGAGCGTATATCCTTCGGGGATAGTAATTTTAACCGTTTGGGCGTTTGAATGACTGCCCACGGTCTGCTGTACGGAATTATCGGAAATACTGCCGTTTTTTTCATCGGTTACAACCTGACCGTTCTGAACAACAGATTCCGAACCGTCCTCCTGCTCACTTTCCTTTTTGCACGAGGCAAAAGCAAACAGAATTGAAAACACCAGCAATAATGATACAACCTTTTTTACCATAAAAATCCTTTCTTTCCGCATCTTTTACAAGAGGACGGAAAACGCAAGCATTTCCCGTCCTCCCCTTTTCAATTTACCTAAAAATCAATACTTCTTTCTCGCAACATATGAGGTGTGGAGAATTTCGTGAGCCTTATGACTGCCGGGTTCACCGAGATACTCAGCGTAGAGAGTCTTGATAGCCTCATTTTCGTGAGATTTTCTCTTGGGATTGTTTTTGTCGGCAGTATAAAGAGCCTCTGCCCGTCTGGCTTTAAGGTCAACAAAGTTACGAACAACCGCATGCTGAATAGGCTGACCGCCGCCGTTGATACAACCGCCGGGGCATCCCATAATCTCAATAAAGAGATATTCGCTTGTGCCGTTCTTAACCTGGTCCATAAGAACCTTTGCGTTCTTTGTGCCGGACGCTACTGCAACCTTAATCTTCTGACCTGCTACATCATACTCGGCTTCCTTAACGCCGTCCATACCGCGAACCTCGGTAAAGTCAACATTTTCAAGTTCTTGGCCTGTAAGCTTTTCAACAGCAGTACGCAACGCTGCCTCCATAACGCCGCCTGTTACGCCGAAGATTGTAGCCGCACCTGTGCTCTCACCGAAGGGATTATCGAACTCCTCGTCGGGAAGATGCTTGAAGAAGATACCTGCGTTTTCAATCATTCTTGCAAGCTCTCTTGTGGTGAGCGCAATATCAACATCGGGATAACCCGAAGCCGCCTGATTGTCACGCTTTGTTTCAAATTTCTTTGCAGTACAGGGCATAATGCCTACAACTACCATATTTGCAGGGTCAATTCCCATCTTCTCGGCATAATATGTTTTCATTATTGCGCCGAACATCTGCTGAGGTGATTTGCAGGTGGAAAGATGAGGAATCTGCTCGGGATAGTAATGCTCACAGTACTTAATCCATCCGGGTGAGCAGGAGGTAATCATGGGAAGAACTCCGCCGTTCTGAACACGCTCAATAAGCTCATTTGCCTCCTCCATAATTGTAAGGTCAGCGCCAAAGTCTGTATCAAATACCTTATCAAAGCCCAGTCTGCGAAGTGCGGCAACCATTTTACCCTCAACATTTGTACCGATATGCATACCGAAAGCCTCACCGAGAGTTGCACGGATTGAGGGAGCTGTATGAACGATAACGAATTTATCGGGGTCATTGATTGCGGCGAGAGCCTTATCTGTATCGTCCTTTTCAACGATAGCACCTGTGGGACAGTTTACGATACACTGACCGCAGGAAATACAGGATACATCTGCCAAATCCTTATCAAACGCAGAACTTACATGTGTATCAAATCCTCTTGCGTTTGCACCGATAACGGAGATTCCCTGCTGGTCGCAGGCGGCAATACAACGGCGGCAAAGAATACATTTGTTATTGTCTCTTACCATATGAGCCGCTGAATCGTCGAAATTGTAATGAACAACATCTCCTTCATAACGGTTTATGTCGTCAACACCGAATTCCTTGCAGAGCTGCTGAAGCTCGCAGTTTCCGCTGCGTACGCAGGAAAGGCATTTTTTATCGTGAGTTGAAAGGATAAGCTCAAGAGTTAATTTTCTTGAATGTCTTACTTTCTCTGTGTTGGTGAAGATTTCCATACCCTCGTTAACGGGGAATACGCAAGCGGCAACAAGGCTTCTTGCGCCCTTAACCTCAACCATACACATACGGCAAGCGCCGATTTCGTTAATCTTTTTAAGATAACAAAGGGTGGGAATTTCTATACCCGCATAGCGTGCAGCTTCAAGAATGGTGCTGCCCTGAGGTACAGAATAAGATTTATTGTTAATTTTAACATTTACATTTTCCATATCAGGCACACTCCTTACTTCTTGACAATTGCGCCGAACTTACAGGTTTCCATACAAACGCCGCACTTAACGCACTTATCTTTATCAATGCTGTGAATTTCCTTAACTGCGCCGCTGATTGCGCCCACGGGGCACTTCCTTGCGCAGGCAGTACAGCCCTTACACTTTTCAGCGTCGATTGAATAGCTGACAAGCTTCTTACAAACGCCTGCGGGGCAGGTTTTGTCAACAATATGAGCTATATATTCTTCACGGAAGAATTTAAGCGTTGCCAAAACAGGGTTGGGGGCTGTTTGACCGAGTCCGCAAAGTGAGTTTTCCTTAATGTAATAGCAAAGCTCTTCAAGCTTATCAAGGTCTTCAAGTGTTGCCTTACCGTCGGTAATCTTTTCGAGCATCTCACGAAGACGCTTTGTGCCTACACGGCAGGGAGTACACTTACCGCAGGATTCATCAACTGTGAAATCAAGGAAGAACTTGGCAATATCAACCATACAGTTATCCTCGTCCATTACGATAAGTCCGCCTGAACCCATCATACAGCCGATTGCAGTAAGGTTATCGTAGTCGATAGGCGTATCCATAAGAGAAGCGGGAATACATCCGCCGGAGGGTCCGCCTGTCTGAGCGGCCTTGAATTTTTTACCGTTGGGAATACCGCCGCCGATTTCTTCGATAATCTCACGGAGAGTTGTTCCCATGGGGATTTCAACAAGACCTGTGTTCTTGATTTTACCGCCCAAAGCGAATACCTTTGTACCCTTTGATTTCTCGGTACCCATTGATGCGAACCAATCGGCGCCGTTTAAGATAATCTGGGGAATGTTTGCAAAGGTTTCAACATTGTTTTCTGTTGTGGGTTTTGCGAAAAGTCCCTTAACTGCGGGATAAGGAGGACGGGGTCTGGGCTCGCCTCGGTTACCTTCGATTGATGTCATAAGAGCTGTTTCCTCACCGCACACGAAAGCGCCTGCGCCAAGGCGGATATGAAGATCAAAATCGAAGCCGGAATCAAATATGTTCTTACCGAGAAGTCCGTATTCCTTTGCCTGATCAATAGCAATTTGAAGTCTCTTAACGGCAATGGGATATTCTGCACGAACATAAACATAACCCTCGGTAGCTCCTGTTGCATAACCGCAGATTGTCATTGCCTCAACGATACAGTGGGGATCGCCTTCAAGCACGGAACGGTCCATGAATGCGCCGGGGTCGCCCTCGTCGGCATTACATACAACATACTTCTGGTCAGCCTGATTAGCCGCAGTAAAGCTCCATTTAAGACCTGTGGGGAATCCGCCGCCGCCGCGTCCGCGAAGACCTGAATCCTTAACTATCTGAATAACCTGCTCGGGAGTATATTCCTTCAAGCACTTTGCGAGAGCCTGATAACCGTCGTAAGCTATGTATTCATCAATATTTTCCGGGTCGATAACACCGCAGTTACGGAGAGCAACACGGTGCTGCTTTGAGTAGAACTGAGTTTCTTTAAGAGACTTAATCTCGTCTGTATGAACAGTTTCATCATAGAGAAGTCTTGTAACAATTCTTCCCTTGAGAAGATGCTCTTCAACGATTTCGGGAATATCCTCTACCTTAACCTGTGAATAGAAGCTTCCCTCGGGATAAACAATCATAATGGGGCCGAGTGCGCAAAGACCGAAGCAACCTGTTCTGATTACCTTTATCTCCTCGCTGAGACCTTTTTCGGCAATCTGGGTTTCGAGAGCCTCAATAATTGCCGCACTGTTTGAAGAGGTACAACCGGTACCGCCGCAAACAAGCACATGAGAACGATACATTCCGTTTCCTCCTTATTTAACTATTGCGCCGATTGTATATTCAGCAACGGGATTTCCGTTTACAATATGGTCGTTAACAATTTTTGCGACCTTATCGGCAGTCATTTTAACATATGTAACCTTTTCTTTACCGGGCTGGAGAACCTCAACGATAGGCTCATACTGGCACATACCGATGCAACCGGTCTGTGTAACAGAAACGCCTTTGAGATTTCTTTTTGCAACCTCATCAACGAATGCGTTGAGAACAGGTCTTGCGCCCGCCGCAATACCGCAGGTTGCCATACCGACAACTATTCTTATTGCATCGTCGCCTGTGTCCTCACGAACCGTCATTCTCTGCTTTGTTTTATCTCTTATAGCCATAAGCTCTTCAAGAGTTTTCATTTTCAGCACCTCCGTACAAATCGTTAGTATTTTCGTTAATATAATCCTTTAACCATTCGGACACCTCGTATGTGTCCAGAGGGACATCGCCCAAAATCTTTTTAATTTCTCTTGTATCAAGCACAAATTCGTTACTGTCAACCCCGCGGCGATATATAAAATCACGGTCCGTATTCATAGTGATAAGCATAACCACGGTTGATGCTACATCACCCAAGGGAGTAAAGTCAACACTGTCCGTTTTAAACAGCGCCCTGACCTCCGTTCCCACAGAAAGGCGTGATTTTATTTCAAGATTGCCGCCTGTCATTTCAGCCGCCATTTTAAACAGCGGTATGCCCATACCCACCTTGCGGGTTGTTCTTGTAGTATAAAAAGGGTCAACCACGCTTTTAACCTGCTCCTCGCTCATTCCTTTTCCGTTATCGTAAATACCGATAAGCAAGGTATGCTCCTCTGTATTTTCCAAAACCTCAACGGTAATAAGGGAGGCGCCGGCAGTAATGGAATTTTGGGCAACATCAAGAATATTAAGGGACAGCTCTCTCATTATGCCATATACTTTTCAAGGATTCCGGGAATATCGTCGCCTGTAAGCTTACCGTAAACCTCATCGTTAACGGTAAGAACGGGGGCAAGTCCGCAAGCGCCTATGCAACGGCATGCTTCAAGTGAAAATCTGCCGTCGTCGGTGCATTCGTCAGGACCGATGCCCAGCTTTTCGGTGAGCTTATCAATAAGCTCCTGAGCGCCCTTAACATAACAAGCGGTACCAAGGCAAACCGAAATGTTGTACTCGCCTTTGGGGGAGAGCGCAAACTGCGCATAGAAGGTTGAAACGCCGTAAACCTTTTCAAGCGGTACATCCATACCCTCTGCAATCATTACCTGAACCTCATAAGGAAGATAATCGTAAATTGCCTGTGCCTGCTGCATTACATGCATAAGCATACTTTTGTCGTCCTTATTGGCTTCAATTACAGCTTTAAGCTGTGCTTCCTGCTCCGGAGTTCCCTTAAACGGAATGGAACTTATTTTTTTGAGCATTTGTAGGTTTCCTCCTTTTTTCGATATACGGAGTGCCGCCATAACGGCTGCCCACCCCATTAAACGCATTTATACCGCACAAAAAACAATGTGCGGTAGATATACTATTTAATTGTAACAGTATATGAACAAATTATAACAGAAACAGAGAAAAATGTCTATTTATTTTTACAAATAATTATGCGAATATAGGTATTATTGGCATTTCGCACATAATAAAGCAATATTTTTGTACTTATTCACCACTATCCGCAAGTTTTTTAAGTGTTTTCACGGCATTTGCAAAGTGTCCCGAGCCCACGGCAGACACGGAAAAGGCAATTTGCGCAAAATCTTCGTTTTCTCCCGCAGGAATAAGAAGAAATCCCGACCTTTCCGCCTTTCTGCAAAGCTCGGCGGTGGTCATACCGCAGTAAATATTACACTTCACATACAAGGGTGAATTTGTTTTGCAAATTTCAATTTTTTCGCCGAATTGTGACATTAAAATATCGGTAAGCTGTTTTGATTTTTGCGAATACAGTTTTCTTGATTTTCGTATCTGCGAATTCAAGTGACCGTCACGCATATAACTGCACAAAGCGATCTGGTCTGCCTTTGAAACCGTTTGATTATATACTTCTCGCCGTTTTTCATACTCCCCGATAAGGCTCTTCGGCAAAATCATAAAGCTTATGCGTATTGAGGGCAGTAAAAGCTTTGAAAATGTACCTAAATACACCGTGTTTTCGCCACCGTCCAGTCCTTGAAGCGAAGGTGTGGGGCGGTTAAAATACCGAAACTCACTGCCGTAATCGTCCTCAATAATCAATTTGCCGCTTTTTCGGGCAGTTTCGGTTAATTCAAACCGTTCGTCAACGCTCATGGTATCTCCCCATCTTGTAGAATAAGAGGGTGAAACATAAAGCACATTACTTTTTTCACGGTCGTTGAAAATACGGTATCCGTAATCACGGAAAACGGCAATACCCTGCTTGTATGACATATCGTCAAAGGAAACGGTTTTTTTGCCTTTAATTAAGGGGCAAAGAATATTAAGAAGCGTTTGTACTCCCGCGCCTATGACAATACTGTTTTCATCGCAGACGCAGTTGCGTGTTTGCCTTGCGTATTTTGCAATCTCACAGCGCAGTTCATACTCTCCCTGGGGTTCGCCGTAAAAGAGAAGCTCCTCGCTGTGGCGCAAAGCACTTTTTATATAACGCCTCCATATGTTCATATCAAAGCTTTCCGCATCAACACCTGCCGAGGAAAAGTCATATAATATCTCATTTTTCCGTTTCTCCGTTCTTTGCCGATTTTCATCAGGAGAAGCCGTTTCCGAGCGTTTGGCAACATAATAACCGCTCTGGCTTTTGGGCACTGTGTATCCGTCGTCACAAAGGCACATATACGCCTGCTCTACCGTTGTTCTGCTCACTCCCCGCTCCTCGGCACAGCGGCGGATAGACGGCAGACGCATACCTTTTTCAAGCCTGCCGCTTTCAATCAGCTCCTTATAATAATCATAAATCTGCATATATAATTTTCTGTTTTCAGGCATAAAACTGTCCCCTAAAAAATTCTTATTTTTGTCTATTTTATTAAAGACACTTTTGGTTTATTATATACCACAATAAAGGTATTTGCAAACACTTTTTATTTAGGATAACGGTAACAATCCGATTCGGATATTTCCGTTACCACACAACGAGGTGAAAAGCTTGAAAAGAATCGCAGTAATAAATGATATGTCGGGGTTCGGCAGATGCTCTCTGACGGCGGCAATACCCGTTATTTCCGCAATGGGAATGGAATGCTGCCCGTTGCCGACGGCGGTTCTTTCAAATCAAACAGGCTACGGTCAGTTTTTCTGTGACGATTTTACCGATAAAATGGTAAATTTTGCAGAGCATTGGAAAGGTATTTGTCCTCAGTTTGACGGTATTTTCACAGGCTTTGTGGTCAATGAAAAACAGGTCGATTTTATCGCTGATTTCATCGATACTTTTTCGGGAGCGGACACCGTAACACTTGTTGACCCTGTTATGGGTGACGACGGCAAGCTGTACGCTTCCTACAACACGGAAATGTGTGAAAAGCTGAAAAGCCTTGTGAAAAAAGCAAGTGTAATCACCCCTAACCTTACCGAACTGTGCATATTGGCAGGCGGGAATTACGGCGAAATCTGCGCC
Organism: uncultured Clostridia bacterium; assembly: GCA_946041635.1. Classification (GTDB taxonomy): domain Bacteria; phylum Bacillota; class Clostridia; order Oscillospirales; family Acutalibacteraceae; genus Fimenecus. The sequence continues at coordinate 1,024 of CAMGDG010000011.1, read as the reverse complement.
CTGCCCGCCCCTGAACTGTTCGGAAAAATTGAGCAAATTTCCCGCAGTTTAACGGGTGATAAGCTGAAAACCGTTGTCACAACGGGGATACCCGTAACACAGAGCGGCGAAAATTACATTGCGACCGCTGTACTGTGGCAGGGCGGCTTCAACACCGTTACAACAAAGAAAATCGGCGGCAGTTTTTCCGGTACGGGCGACCTGTTCGCAAGCGTTACAATTTCATCGTTGCTTTCAGGGTTAAATCCCCTCTCGGCGGTTATAAAGGCCACGGATTTTATCAGCAAGGGAATTGAAGAAACCGTAACTCACTCTCATAACCGCAACGACGGAATTGATTTTCAGAAATTTTTAAAAACACTTTGATACGCACAATCCGCATATTTGAAAAAAGGAGAAATTGAAGTGGAAAACAAAGCAAAAAAAAGAGTACTTACAGTAGCTCTCTGCGCTGTATTTGCAACATTGATATTCCTGCCCACCGCATATCTTCATATCCCCGTAGGAATGGGGCAGTATATACATTTCGGCGACGCAATCATCTACATAGCCGCATGTGTTTTGCCCTTCCCCTTCGGTGCGCTTGCAGGCGCTGTGGGCGGCGGACTTGCCGACCTACTTACAGGATACGGCTACTGGGCGCCGTTCACAATGGTTATTAAGTTTTTAATTGCCCTGCCCATGAACGCAAAGGCAGAAAAAATCCTCACAAAGCGTAACGGCTGTATGTCTATACTTTCGGGTGCAATTTCCACCACAGGCTATTACATTTCAACTGTAATCATAATGGCATTCGGTATGGGCGATTACGACAAGGTGGAAGGTTCAATCGCGGCACTTTTTTCCGCCGCGGCAATCGACTCAATCCCCGGCAGTCTTGTTCAGTCCACAGGCAGTATTATAATATTCATAATCCTTGCGGCGGCTCTTGACAAAGCGGGATTTAAGAAATATATTAAAAAGTATATCGGTAAATAATATTTTAGAGGAGTTTTTTACAATGGCTGATATTGTTTATACTTAC
>CAMGDG010000010.1 GCA_946041635.1 uncultured Clostridia bacterium | reverse complement strand
GGTTTTCAGCCCCTTCGAGAAGCTCCTCCTGTGTTGGAATTTCATCCTTTGACCAAGCATTTACATCACGGCGGATGTCAATATCCGAGCTTTCGCCGCCGCCCATTGTAAAAATGCGCTTGCCCTCAATCTCGAAAATCTGACCTCTCATAAGGTGGTAAAGATTGCCGTAAATTTTATGAACCTTGCCCATATTCCATTGGCTTATCTCGTAATTGTTTAAAAGGTCAAAGTTTTCGTGAGTGCCGTCAATAAAGCAGATATTGTATTTTCTTTTACCCAAAGAGCGCAAAAACCTTTGTTCCCGGCGACTGTCGTTCCACATAAATCCGAAATCGCCGCAGATTATAAGTGTGTCGCCCTCTTTTAAGTGCCGCAGCTTTCTGCGTGAAAGGCGTTCACGGTCTCCGTGAGTATCTCCTGTTACATAAATCATAAAAAAATCCTTTTTCCGTATTGGATATTGTTTTTAATTGTGTTATACTTTTATTGTATTACTTTCGGCGTAATTTTTCAAGTGGGTGATTTCTTTGAAAAAAATAATATCCGTGCTGCTCTGTGCCGCCGTGCTGTTGGGCACATTTTCAATAAGTGCTTTCGCTTCCTTCAATTCACTTTTAGAAACCGAGGCGGATATAGTCCTGCTGGTGAATACAGACAGCGATACGGTTATTTTTGATAAAAATGCGGACAAGCGCAGTGCGCCTGCATCACTTACTAAAATCGTCACCTGTATGCTTGTGCTTGAAAACTGCGATAATCTTGATACTCCCGTAACCTGTAAGAGAGAATGTCTTGACGGCCTTTATGCCCAAAACGCCTCAACGGCGGGAATACTTACAGGGGAAACGCTGACGGTCAGGGAGCTTTTATATTGCCTTATGATTCCCTCTGCCGCCGACGCCGCAAATATACTTGCCGATTATATCGGCGGAAGTCTTGATAACTTTACGGTGATGATGAATGATTTTGTAAAGAAATTGGGCTGTGAGAACACCAATTTCATCAATGCTCACGGACTTGACGGTGACGGCGGAGCATACACTACCGCCAACGATATGTATAAAATCACAAAATATGCTTTGCAAAATCCCATTTTTAAAGAGATAACAAGCACTCCGAGATATGAAATCGCACCATCGGACAAATATCCCCAAACCCGGTATCTCAATAACACAAACAAGATGATGAACAAGGCGTATAAGGACTATTACAGCCCCTATATTTCCGGCGTTAAAACAGGTACAAGCAATGCGGCGGGGCACTGCGTTATATCCACCGCATCAAAGGACGGCTATAATTATTTGCTTGTGGTTATGAACGCTCCCCAGTATGATATTGATAACGACGGCGTTGAAGAAAATGTTGCGTTTACCGACAGCAAAAAGATTTACGAATGGGCGTTTGACAATATAGTTCTTAAAAAGGTTACAAATACCACCGATGTTATAACCGTTGTGAATGTGGAGTATAACTGGAAGGTTGACCACCTGCGGCTTGTGCCTGCAAAGGAGATTTCAACACTTGTACCCACAGGTACGGAGTCGGGAAGTCTTACGGTGCGGGTAGTTGAAAGCGAAACGCCAAAAACGGTTAAAGCACCCATTAAAAAAGGCGATGTTTTGGGAAAGGCGGAAATTCTTTACGGCGAAGATGTTGTGGCAACCGTAGATTTGGTTGCGGCAGAGGGCGTGAGCAGAAGCCTGATATTGTGGATTTGGGGAATAATCAAACAAGTGTTTTCCTCCCTTATCGTGAAACTTCTTGTGGGACTGTTTGCGGTACTGCTGATAATTTACATCCTGCTGATTATCCGCAAAAACCGAATCAAAGCCAAACGCAAAAAAATAAGAATGATAAAGGGATAGTAATAAGGAGCTGTAAAAAAACGATAGTTTTTTTACAGCTCCTTTTTGTGGGGTTAGGAAAAAATGCGTAGAATGGACAAACTGAGCGCAAACAAGGCTTTTGCCTTGTTTGCGGTTACCCGATGGCGTACAAAGGTACGTCGAGCGGCGAAGTTTGTTCATAGCATAAAACATTATTTTTTATCTGTTTTTGGATTTATATTGCCTTTTTGTGATTAAATGTTGATTTGGGGTATTATAAAGCTTTTATATATGGGGTTTTATGCGGTCTACACTTTTTTTACAACCCCTTATTGTTTTTGTTTGTTTTGTTTTGCGGCAAGGTGTATAAATTCACGCTGCTTGTGTAAATAAATAAATGCCAGGGGAATATCCGCAAGAAGCCATGCGGCGGGGCCTGCAAAGCAAACAGCGCCGAAACCGAACAGCGGTTTTAAAATGAGTGCTACCGCCGTTCTGCCGCAAAGCTCGCCCACTCCCGCAACTGTGTTGGCGTAGGTACAGCCCAAGCCCTGCAAGGTGTTGCGCAGTACAAACAATATTGCCACAAGGCTGTAACATAAGCCTATTGCATAAAGATAACGGGTTGCGGCATAAATTATTTCTGCATTTTGCTCCTCCATAAACAGCCGTACCGCAAAGGGCCCTGCCGTTACGAGTATTAAACTGCAAATTACGGAAACGCCTATATCCAGCAGGAAAATGCGCTTTACACTTTGCAAAATGCGGTCGTATTGCTTTGCACCGTAGTTTTGAGAAACAAATACCATTGTGCCTACTCCCAGTCCGGACATAGGTATGTTGAGCACCTGCTCCACCCGTCCTGCCGCTGTAAATCCTGCAATTACATTTGCACCGAAGCTGTTGACAGCCGTTTGCAAAAGCATTGAGCCGATTGAAGTCACGGTGAATTGCAGGGAAAGGGGTATGCCGAGCCGCAGCTGATGAAGTGATATTTTAAGGTCGGGGATTAAATCCTTAAAAGTTATTGTCAATATGGGGTTGTATTTAAAAATATAGATACCCGAAAGCACCGCCGCCGTTGTCTGGGATAAAAATGTTGCCCATGCCGCACCTTCAACGCCGAAACGCAAAATGCCCACAAGGAGAATATCGAGAAAAAGATTCAGTACAACACTCGCCGCCAAAAAATACAGCGGCTTTTTGCTCTCACCCACCGCCCGTGCAAGAGCATTAAAATTGTTTACTGCCATTTGAATAGGAACGGCGTAGTATAAAATGTTTATGTATGAAGCGGATAATTCTATAATTTCCTCAGGAGTGTCAATAAGCCGCAAGAGGGGGCGGGAAACAATATGAGCCACTACGATAAGCACAATACCGATTAAAAGCGAAAGAGATATGCTGTTAGCGGCATAACGGTTCATTTTCTCCTTGTCCTTTGCGCCGAAAAACCGGGAAACAGGTATGGTAAATCCTGCGGTAAGGCCAAGCGCCGCACCGATGATAAAACTGTTGATAGCCCCCACATTACCTACGGCGGCGAGGGCGTTTGTCCCTACAAAACGGCTTACGATAATGTTATCAACCAAATTGTAATTATATTGAAGTAAAGAGCTTGCCATAATGGGCAGGGCGAATCTCACTATGCTTTTTACGGGGTTTCCCGTTAGCAAATCTGTTTTTTGTGACTTCACTTTTTTCTCCATAGTGTTCATAAATTTTATATAATCATAGACCTTGCCGTGCGGTGTTGTCAACCCCGAAAGCAAGAAAAAACGGAAAAACAGAGCTTCTCGGTTTGCTAATCTTAAAGGTTCAGCGTAAAAAATTTATTGTTTAGTTATTTTATATTGTTATTCACCTTTTATTATGTTATACTTTTCGGTATTAAGAAAACATTACGGAGGAATATTATGCTTTTCTTTTATCCCGAGGATTTCGGCGCACTTGGCAACGGAGTAAGCAACGATTGTAACGCGATACAGTCCGCCATTGACAAGGCTTATGAAAACGGCGGAGGAACGGTGGTGCTCACATCGGGGAAAACTTATTTTTCCGATTCAATAAGAATTAAGAAAAATGTTGAGCTTCATCTTCAAAAGGGCTCGCGCCTTAAAGCCACGGATAACATTGACGGTTATTTTCGCCCCTGTAATTTTATAAACGATAAGACAAACACTCTTATAGGCAACCCCGTAACCGGAAAGCCCTCTTTCTGCTTTATATACGGCTTTGAGGCAGACGGCTGTTCAATTACGGGCGAGGGTACAATCGACGCCAACGGTCACGCCTTTGTTGAGCGTAAGGATAAATATTATGTAACGGGCAATTTTTATCCACGCCCCACCGTTATATACATTGAAAAAAGCAATCATATTTCCTTTAAAGATATAACCATAGTTGACGCGCCTTTCTGGACGCTTCACCCCGCAGGCTGTGACGATGTGCTGATTTCCGAGATAAGAATTCTCAATGACCTTGATGTGGCAAATTCCGACGGTATCGACCCCGACCATTGCTCAAATGTGCGTATTTTGGGCTGTCATGTGGAGTGTGCCGACGATTGCATATGCCTTAAAACCTCAAAGGGCAACAGCGAATACGGTCCCTGCGAGAACATCATCATATCAAACTGCACGCTTATTTCCACCTCGGCGGCAATTAAAATCGGCACAGAGGGCGTGGGAGATTTCCGCAATATTATCGTTGATAATTGTATTATTGGGAAGAGTAACCGCGGACTTTCAATACAAATCCGTGACGGCGGAAATGTTGAAAATGTTACATATTCAAACTGCATTATTGAAACACGCCGTTTCTGCCCCGATTGGTGGGGAACGGCAGAACCCATAGTTATAACCACCTTTAACCGTGACGAAAACACAAAATCGGGCAAGATTAAAAATATCCGTTTCAGAAATATCACCTGCAAGGGCGAAAACGGAGTGCTCATTCACGGCACAAAGGACAATATGATTGAAAATGTCACCTTTGAAAATGTAAGCGTAACTCTTTCAAAAACCTCAAAGTGGGACTGCGGTCTTTACGATTTGCGTCCCTGCCTTGAATACGGCGTTGAAAAGGCGAAAAATTCAGGCTTTTATATAAGAAATGCGAAGAATGTCACAATCGAAAAATCCTGCGTGGAGTGGGGAAATGTTTGCGACGATTACGCCTATGCAACAGACTGTGAAAACTGCCCCGATTTACAGCTTATCCGCTTTTCGGGCAAAGACGCACATTAAAAACAGATGAAAATAAAATCCGTGCTTCTCTTTTGTGAGAAACACGGAGTTTTTGTATTTGATAGGGTCGGTTTCCCTGCCCGCATATGAATTTGACCGTGATACGAAAACTCCCTCAGTCATTTTTTCAAAATGACAGCTCCCTCAAAGAGGGAGCGGAACGATTGACGGTACGCCGTAGGTTTTCATATGATTTTGCGGGCGATTCGTGAATCGCCCCTACGAGTTAGAAAGTGCCCTACTACATTCAATCAATATAATCCATACACAGCTTTAAAACACGCATGGCGGTACGCTGCATTTCGCCTGAGGTTATACCGTCTGTTTTACCGAAGGTTTTTAAAAGCGTTCCGTCAGGCTTTCTTTTGCCTGTTCTCTTGCCGCCGGGCATAAATACATCAACGCTTCCTCTGACACGGTACGCATGGTCACGCATTTTGGGGAATTCGGGGCTTTTTGACGAACGCATCCACCAGTCGGTCATAACAACGCCCTCGTAGTTCCATTCGCCTCGGAGTATTCTCTCACAAAGCTCGTAGTTATAATGTCCCCAAACGCCGTTTATCTTGTTATAAGAGGTCATTATGCATTTAGGCTTCGCATTTTTAACACAGATTTCAAAGCCTCTCAAATAAATCTCACGGAGAGATCTTTCCGATAATCTTGAATCGTTATGCGTTCTGTTATACTCCTGATTATTGCAGGCAAAATGCTTTGGACAAGCGGAAAGACCTGATGACTGAATACCTTTAACGGTTGATGACGCCATCTCTCCTGTGAGGAGCGGGTCCTCGGAGAAATATTCAAAATTTCGTCCGCAAAGGGGATTGCGGTGAATGTTCATACCGGGGCCGAGCAATATATCACTGCCCTTTTCTTTCATTTCACGCCCTATTGCGGTGTATATCTCTTCTACAAGCCCGATGTCAAAAGAACAGGCAAAGGCTGTGCCGATAGGGATAAGGGAGCAATATGAGAGAAGTCTTATACCCGAAGGTCCGTCGGTTGTAATTACAGGGGGTATGCCTTTTTGACGCATACTTTCCGTAACGCCGCCCAATGCGCCGGCATTTCCTTTTGCGCCGAGAGGACTGTCCATTGTATAGTCGCCTCTTGAAATTGCTTCAAGCTCGTCTAAATCAAGCTGTGAAGTAAATTCTTCAAGGGTAATTTTACCCTCTTTAACATCTTTAAGCTTGTAGCCTTTGTCGCCCGTCATAGGAACCGTTTGCGGTATATTGTCACGAATAATCTGCTTTAAATCATATTCAGCGCACTTTACAGGCTCTTTTTTGAGAGTACCGTTATCGTTTGTGTATCTTGCAAAGGGATTTTTCGGTGCGGCGGTTTGGCTCAAAGCCTGCACCTGCACCGTTTCGTCCTGATAAAAGCTCCATATCTTTTGTGCAGTTCTCACATCGCCGCCTGCATAAAGAGTATATTCGCCTTGCTCCAATACATACGAAAAAGCAAAGCCGCTCTTTCCGCAGTCGTCATAGGAGCAGAAATATTCCTCGGGAACGGTGATGCTAACAGTTTCGCTTTCCTCGGGCGAGAGCACACCTGTTTTTTTGAATCCTGCAAGCTCTCGGGCAGGATTTCCAAGTGAGGTGCAGGGCTTTTCAAGATAAACCTCTACAACCTCTTTGCCGTCGGCCTTGCCGATGTTTTTAACGGTAAAGGAAAGCTCTACGCCACTTTCCGTCTTTTCGGCATTGTTAAAGCTTATTTCAAAATCCGTGTATGAAAGACCGAATCCAAAGGGATAAAGCACCGAGTCCTTATTAAAGGTTTCAAAATAACGGTAGCCTACATAAATATCCTCGCTGTACTCGTTGTATTCTTTATTTCCGAAATTCTGCGAGGGGTAATCTTCGTATCTTTTTGCGATTGTATCGCTTAATTTTCCCGAGGGGGAAACCTTACCGCAGAGCAGGTCGGCAACGGCGTTTCCGCTTTCCATTCCGCCCTGCCATACAATCATAACAGCGCCGATTTTATCGCCGTACTTTTCAACCCACGACATATCAATGATACTGCCTATATTAAGGAGAACCGTTACGCTGTCAAAATACTCTGTTATTAAATCAAGGCTTTTTTCTTCCTCATCGGTAAGATAAAAACTGCCTTTTTCAAGAGCGTTTTCTCTATCCTCACCCGATGACCTGCCGATTATATACACGGCACTGTCGGATTTTTCCGCCGCCGATTTCACAATATTGGCTGTGAGAACCATATCGGGATAATATCTGGGCCAATGTCCCCAATATCCGTGGTCAATAGGATTTTCCTTGCTCCATTTTTCGTAAATGTCAGCAAGCTCTGTGTTGATATTAAGTTTCTCGCAGTTTTTAAGCCCCTCGGCAAGATTAACGCCGTAAGGTTTTTTTACATCGCCGCCCGAGCCGTAGCCTGTGAAAAACCAATCAAATTGCAGTCTTGAAAAAACTGAAAGGGTGTTTTCGCTGTTAAAAGGCAAAACCCCGTTGTTTTTAAGAAGCACCGCACCCTCAGCTGCCGCACGGCGGAGAATTTCGGGCATACCTTCGGTCACCGTAACCTCACCGAGAGCCTCCAACGCCTCTGCCTGAGATACGCCGCCTGAAAGCTTCTCGCCCAGGGCAACCGCCTTGCCGATTATCTTATTAACAATACCCATGGAAAAACCCCCTTTTTTATAAATACAGTATAACATATCCCGCAAAAAAATCAATAAACAGTTATTGTAGGTAGAAATAAGAAAATCTGCGTTGTAAATAGATGTGACCCATTTTGATAAAAAATAAGTTAAAATACAGATGAGGCGGGAGCAAGCATTACTCGCCTGCCGGCTCAGACAGCGCTTCTGCTCATTCCATTCGCAGAGGTGTCCACCGGACACCCGCGCCCCCGCCCTACGGGGTTTCGCCGTGGGTTTGTATGTGCTTTTGCGGGCGATTCGTGAATCGCCCCTACTTTGCATCATACCCACCCGCAAAAACAAAACTGCCGAGAAAGAATTACTCTCTCGACAGTTTTTATTATGAGAAATTATTATTTTGCCAATGCGCCGACTTCAAGCATATAAGCGCCGATTTGTCCGCCGAACTCGGGAGCACCGTCCATTATAAGGTGACCTTTCTTAACGGCTTCAAGCATATCGTCTGTGCCGAGAAGAATTCCCAAAGCGCTGTCAAGGCTGTCAAAACGGAGAGTGAAGAAAGGCATTGCTCTCTTATACTCGCCTCTGCCGGCTCTCGATTTACCCGCCTTAACACGGAGATACGCGGAAATCTGCGGATAACCGTTAACAGCCCATGCATAAACACGGTCAGGGCTCTTTGACGCCCAATCGTGAATATCTGCGTGTCCCATTTTGTTAAGCTGGCTGATACCGCTTGAAAGAAGATAGAAGAAGCATTTTACCATAAGCTCTTTTGTTTCTTCGTCCTTGGGAGGTTCTGTTGCGCTCAGCAGAGACGACATTTTAAGGAGAGTCATTAAAAATGCCTTAAATGCACCGAAATGCTTTACAATGCCTTTCATTTTGGGCAATGTAGCAGGGCTCATTTTTCCTTTAAAAAATGCGTTCATTGCTTCAACGCTCTTAAATTCAAGCTCAACATGAGGATTGGGGTCAACGGCGTTCAGATGAACAAGCCATTCATCGCCGTTTACCACATAGTGCATGCCGATTTTGCCGCCCTCGGCTTCCTCGTCCAATGCGCTGACCTGAATTATAGCATGAACCTTTTCAAACTGCTTTTTAAGCGACGGAACATCGTTTGCAATCACCTTAACAAGGGGCAAAGCCGCATTAAAAAATATTTTATTTGAATAAAGCTCTTCCTGTGTATGCATAATTACACCTCATCATCCCAGTTGTCGTCCAATTCGAAGTCCTTACCCATAACTTCACGAACAGCGTCGATAATACCGTTTGCGTCAATGCCTACGATGGACATAATATCCTCGTGAAGTCCGATAGGAGCGAATTTGTCGGGGTGACCGAGCATTTTGAATGCACAGCCCTTGCCGGATTCAATCATAACCTCGGCAACAGCCGAGCCCAAGCCGCCGATAACGGAGTGATCCTCAACCGTGATGATACGGCGTGTTTCCTGAACAGCTTTGAGTATAGCTTCCTTGTCGATAGGCTTGATTGTGTGCATATTGAGAACTCTTACTTTAAGACCGTCAGCGCTTTCAAGGAATTTTGCCGCTTCACGGGCCTGGAATGCGCAGGAGCCGCATGCGATAACCGTAATATCGGTACCGGGGTGCAGTTCAACAGCTTTTCCTACCTCAAAGCCGTAATCCTCATTATCATAAAGAACACGGTCAAAGCCGCGGTTGATGCGGATATAGTAAGGTCCGAAATTCTCATAAGCCGCTCTGATAACATTTGCGGTTTCGTAACCGTCGGCAGGGCAGATAACAGTAAGGTTAGGCATTGAACGTGCTACTGCAAGGTCAACGATTGCATGGTGAGTTGAGCCTGCCTGTCCGAATGATGTACCTGAATGTGTTGCAATAATCTTTGCGTTAACATTCTGATAGCAGATGTCGGTGTGAAGCTGGTCAGCGGCACGGAGTGAAGCGAAAACCGAGAAGGTTGAAGCAAAGGGAACAAGTCCTGCTCTTGCCATACCTGCCGCAACACCAAGCATATTCTGCTCTGCGATACCAACATTGAAAACTCTGTCGGGGCATGCGTTTGTGAAGTCCTGTAATTTTGTGGAGGTTGCAAGGTCGGCGGTAACCGCTACGATTTCCTTGTGCTCCTTTGCAAGCTCTGCAAGTGTTTTACCGTAAATTTCCGATGTGGAAAGCTCCGGTGTTTCAATAACATTATAAACAAATCCTCCGGCCATCAGTCAAACTCCTTTCCGCAGCGAGCAATGCGCTCTGCGCTGTAATTGTCAAGATCCTGAGAGGCAACCTCGGCCATAGCGTCGTCAATAGCGCCGTAATGCCACTTGTAGTTGCCTGCCGTAAGTTTAATGCCTACGCCCTTAACAGTATCGGCAACGATAACTGAGGGCTTATCCTTGCACTCGTGTGCGGCGTCAATCGCCTTGCAAAGCTCAACGATGTTATTACCGTCGCAAACGATTGTGTTGAAGCCGAAAGCCACAAATTTATCAGCAAGGGGCTCCAATTTCATAACATCTTCCGTGTTACCGTCAATCATGCAATGGTTGCGGTCAACAATAGTGATGCAGTTTGTAAGGTTGTAATGACGGATAGTCATAAGACCTTCCCAGTTTGAACCTTCGTCCAGCTCACCGTCACCTGTTACTACATATGTATAGTAATCCTTACCCAGAACGCGTGCCGCAATTGCGGTACCTGCGGCAATGGGAATACCGTGACCGAGAGAACCTGTTGAGGCGTCAACGCCCTCAACCTTGTTTGAGTCAAGGTGGATACCCATCTTTGAGTTTGTAAGGTTAAAGGTTTTGAGCTGCTCCATATCGTTCCAACCGAAATCGCAAAGCACGGGTGCGTAAGCAATTCCTGCGTGACCCTTACTGAGAATGAAGCGGTCTCTGTCCTCCCACTTGGGATCCTCTTTTTTGATGTTGAGGTATCTGTGATACATAACGGTAAGAATGTCCATAACACTCATACCGCCGCCGATATGGCCGCTGCCTGCCCAAACCGTTGTTTTAAGGCAAAGGTGGCGCAAATCGTTGGCTTTCTTTTCAAGAGCAAGCCATTCTTCCTTGGTTAAAGGTGCTTTTTGCATAATTTTCCTCCCTGATTTTATTTTTTATAAATCGGAGCTTTCCCTCTCCGTTAAATCAGCCTTTAAGCTCGGGGTGACGCTTTTCAACTACGGAGAATGCGTCCTCTGCAATCTCGATTGAAAGCTTGATGTCCTCCTCGGTAACAGCCGCGTTCATAAAGTGGTTGTGGTGAGAAGCAAGGAACAAGCCGCGGCTTACGCACTCTGAAATCCACTCCTGATGAAGCATAAGGCTGTCATCGTTGGCAATTCTCAAATAGAACAATGCCGGCTCACCGGAAACTACAAGATCAAAGCCGTGTTCCTTGGCGGCGGCCTTAAAGCCGTCGGTCAGCTGTGTACCCATTCTGCGGAACATAGCGGGTGTATCAAGAGCCTTCATCTTATTGATACAAGCTATGCAAGCCGCAAAGGGAACGGCGCTCATCCAATAAGAGCCTGTGTATGTCATACCCGAAACGGTAGCTTTCATATGCTCACCGCCGCAAAGAGCAGACATATTGTAGCCGTTTGCCAAAGCCTTGCAGAAGCAGATGAGGTCTGCCTTAATGCCGTAATAGTGGTCGGAACCGGCAAGATCAAGACGGAAGCCTGCGCGAACATCGTCGAAAATAAGAACTACGCCGTTTTTATCGCACCAAGCTCTTACTGCCTGCCAATATTCCTTTGAGGCAACCTCGTTATCCTTAAAGTTACCGTGGTCATAGGGCTGAGCGATAAGACCTGCAATATCGCCGTTGTTTTCATCATACGCTCTTTGAAGCGCGTCAAGGTCAAACCAGGGAACAACAACATTGTTGGCAACATCCTCGGGAGTGATGCCGGGGTAGTCGATTTTCTGTGCCCACTGGAAATCGCCGTGATAATAACCCTTTAAGAAAATAATCTTTTTCTTGTGAGTATGCGCACGGGCGGACATAACCGCAAGAGTTGTGGTATCCGAACCGTTTTTGCAGAAAAATGCCCAGTCGGCGGAAGCTACTGTATCAACAAGGTTTTCTGCGCACTCAACCATAACCTTTGAAGGTGAGGTTGTGCAGTTGCCAAGCTTCATCTGCTTCATTGCCGCCGCGTCAACATCGGGGTCGTTGTAACCGAGAACATTGGGACCGTATGCGCACATATAGTCTATATACTTGTTGCCGTCCACATCCCAGAAATATGTACCCTGTGCTTTTTCGGAATAGAAAGGCCATTTTGAAACGGGAACCCAAAGTCCTTCGGCAGGCCCTAAGTGACCGTATATACCCGACGGGATAACCTTTACGGCTCTGTCAAAATACTCGTGACTTTTATCGTGTTTAAATTCAGGAAATTTACTCATATCAACTGCGCCTCCTTATGCCAAATACAGTGCAACTCTGTCAAGAATTCTGTTCAGATTGTCAACCATTGAAAGCATACCTCTGATTTCAACCGTTCCTCTGCCGATACATTCAAGAGAATTTATTTTGCCGTTGAAAAGGTCGTTGGCAAGGCGAATGTTATCGAACTGCATAATTGCACGGGGATTTTCAGGCTTCTTTTTAATTGTTACAAGGTGATTGTTCTTTGTGCGGATTGTGGCGGCAGGGCCGTCCTTAATTGCAAAGCAAACATCACCGTCCGCAATATAGGAAGCGCTCGCTTTACCGATTGCGTCCTGATTTCCTATCTGTGAAAGAGCAACGGAAATGGTGTAGAAAGTAAGTATTGTTGAAAGCTCAAAGAAAGCGGGGTCTTTTAAAGCCTCCTCCGTGGGGCGCATAAGCTCTGTCAGTCTGTCGGTCAGCGCCGTAAAGGTCTTTAAAAGAAAGCCTACCTTTGTGAGTCCCTTTGTGGGTACGGGAGTTACCTCGCCGTTAATTATCTTGTTGAATTTTTCGCAGGAAGATACGGGAATTTTAATGTCACATTTAGTAACACCGTCCTCCATACGGCAGCCCTTTGCCGTAAAAGTCAAAGTAGCGGCAGGACCGTCCTTTACCTCGAAAGCAAGCGATACGGGCTTTTTAAGAGTTGAAATAATTTCTTTTGCCTTATCGTCAAGCTCGCAAAGATTTTCAAGCGTTCCGAGCACAGCGTACATATTGATATACGCCATTGTTCTTGCATCAGTCATACATTTGCTCCTCCTTATAAGAAATGATGTCACACTACAAGTAAAGGATAACAAATTTTTTAGGTAAAATCAAGAAAATTTCTTGTAAAAATTCACAATTTGTTAGTGATTTTTTTCTTTTCTTATGTTATAATGTATTTATTATTATGGGTATGTACGCACATATGTGCCGTAATTGAACACAAAACATAAATGTGTCAATAATTGAATTTTATGCGAAAGGACTTTTATTATGTCACTGCTTAAAAAAATATTCGGGGATTATTCCTCACGGGAGGTTAAAAGAATACTCCCCCTGCAAAAACAGGTTTTAGCTCTTGAAGAGGAGTACAAGGCGCTTACAGACGCTCAGCTTCAAGCAAAAACACCGGAATTTAAAGAGAGACTTCAAAAGGGCGAAACGCTGGACGATATTTTGCCCGAGGCGTTTGCGGTGTGCCGTGAGGCGAGTGCCCGTGTGCTTAATATGCGCCATTTCCCCGTGCAGATTATCGGCGGTATTGTTCTTCATCAGGGGCGAATTGCCGAAATGCGCACAGGTGAGGGTAAAACTCTTGTTGCAACGCTTCCCGCTTATCTTAACGCTCTTTCGGGAAAAGGCGTTCATATAGTTACCGTAAACGATTACCTTGCACGCCGTGACTCCGAGTGGATGGGCAAGCTTTACAGATTTTTGGGACTTACCGTAGGTCTTATTGTTCACGACCTTGACGGTGAGGAGAGAAGAAAGGCTTATAACTGCGACATAACATACGGCACAAACAACGAGATGGGCTTTGACTATCTTCGTGACAATATGGTTATTTATGCGGAGCAAAGGGTGCAGAGAGGTCATAACTTTGCCATTGTGGACGAGGTTGACTCAATCCTTATTGACGAGGCGAGAACTCCCCTTATTATTTCAGGTATGGGGGATAAATCCACCGACCTTTATAAAATCACAAACGATTTTGCAAAACGCCTTAAAATGTTTAAGGTAAAGGAAATCGACTCCAAGCAAAACTACGAGGATATTGTGGGCGAGGACGACGATTTTATAGTTGACGAAAAAGCGAAAACCGCCTCGCTTACCAAAAACGGTATTAAAAAGGCGGAGGCATTTTTCGGTATAGAAAACCTTGCCGATGTTGAAAACCTTACAATTCAGCATCATATCGACCTTGCTATAAAGGCAATCGGCGTTATGAAGCGTGATGTTGACTATGTTGTTAAAGACGGTCAGGTGCTGATAGTTGACGAATTTACGGGACGCATTATGAACGGTCGCCGTTATTCCGACGGTCTTCATCAGGCAATCGAGGCAAAGGAGAATGTTAAGGTTGAGCGTGAGTCAAAAACTCTTGCCACAATCACCTTCCAAAATTATTTCCGCCTTTACTCCAAGCTTTCGGGTATGACGGGTACTGCTATGACGGAAAGTCAGGAGTTCCAGGAGATTTACAATCTTGATGTTATTGAAATCCCCACCAACAAGCCCATGATCAGAAAAGACGAGGACGATGTTCTTTATAAGACCGAGGCGGCAAAGTTCAACGCCATAATCGAGCAGATTCTTGAATGTAACAAAATCGGTCAGCCCGTGCTTGTGGGTACAACGAACATTGAAAAGAGTGAGCTTTTAAGCAAGGCTTTGAAAAAGCGCGGCATAAAGCATGAGGTGCTCAATGCCAAGTACCACAAAAAGGAAGCCGAAATTATCGCTCAGGCAGGCTCTTTGGGAGCGGTTACTATCGCTACCAATATGGCAGGCCGCGGAACAGATATTATTTTAGGCGGTAACCCCGATTATATGGCTCGCTCCGAAATGAGAAAAATGGATTTTTCCGACGAGCTTATTGCAGAGGCAACAGGCTTTGCCGAAACCGATAACACAGATATTCTTGAAGCGAGAAAAACTTATCAGGCGCTTGAGAAAAAATATAAAGACCAGCTTCGTGACGAGGCAGACAAGGTGCGTGAGGCAGGCGGTTTGTTTATAATAGGTACGGAGCGCCACGAGTCACGCCGAATTGACAATCAGCTGAGAGGCCGTGCAGGCCGTCAGGGCGACCCCGGACGCAGTAAGTTCTACCTCTCCGCCGAGGACGAGCTTTTGAGACTTTTCGCAGGCGACCGCTTCTTTAATATTCTTGATACCTTCAAGAGTGTGGGCGATATGCCCATTGAGGCAAAAATGTTCACAAGCACCATTGAAAGTGCACAGAAAAAGGTTGAGGGCAATAACTTTGCCGCACGCCGTAATGTTCTTCGCTTTGACGATGTTATGAACAAGCAGAGAGAGGTAGTTTACGGTCAGCGCAACCGTGTTCTTGACGGTGCGGATATTCATGCAACAATCCTTAAAATGATTGATGACTATATCTCCGAAACCGTTGAGTTTTACTGCCCTGCCTCCAATTCTCCCGAGGATTGGAACATTAACGGGCTTATCGGGAAGCTTCGCTATCTTGCCGAGCCCGATATTGAAAATCAGTATAAGGAAAGCTCTGAATTCAGAGATTATTTCTACAACAAGGCTATGGATTTGTATAACGCCAAGAGCGAGGAGTACGGCGAAAACATAATGTCCGAGCTTGAACGCAAGGTATTGCTTCACAATGTTGATATGCGCTGGATGGACCATCTTGACGCTATGGAGGAGCTCAAAAGAGGTATATATCTGCGCTCCTACGGTCAGCAGGACCCCGTTGTGGCTTTCAGAATGGAAAGCTTTGATATGTTTGACGAAATGACTGCTCTAATCCGTGAAGGCACCGTTACAACAATGCTTACCTTCCGCTTAAAGAGCGAAGACGACATAAAGCGTGAGCAGGCGGCTAAAATTACCGCTACAAGCGGTGCTGACGACGGCAGTGACAAAAAACAGCCTGTCAGAAAAGGGCAGAAAGTCGGCAGAAACGACCCCTGCCCATGCGGAAGCGGCAAAAAGTATAAAAAATGCTGCGGTATGAACGAGGAATGATTATATAAGTATCGACAAAACGGAACACTTCATTTTACTTATTGATACAAATCAAAAAGGAGGTATATTCTTTGAGCAAGGATAAAACCAAAAACGGCGGTCAGTCCGAAAATAACGACTACCGCGAGGAAATGGAGGAGCTTGCAAGGATTTTCAAGGAAGAGCTTGATAAAGCCGTGCAGGACGCCGAGGATGCTGCACAGATAGACGACCTTGACACCATTGAGGTTGAGGGCTACAATCCTAAGGAGCTTTCTCTTGACGAATCGAAAAAGCCGGCTGCGCCGCGCAGCGAGGATATGCTCTGCGAATGCTGCGGAGAACGCCCGAGAGGTACAAAGAAAAATCCCGACAGCGTTTTTTGCGAGGACTGCGAGGCAATTCTCGAAAAATACCCTTACGATTGGAAAGGCGTTTTGGCAATAGTAGTTGTTTTGGGAATAGTTATTTCCGCATTTATACTTTTTGCTTCAAATGTTCCTCTCTTTTCAAAAATGAAGCTGGGCGATAAGGCACTGACCGAGAAAAAGCTTTACACCGCAATGACAAAGTATGACGAAGCCGTTTCCTGTATTAACGAGGAGGATTTGTCTCAGTATTACGGTTTGTTTGCAAAAAGGGTTAAGGCAGAATATATGCTCCTTGATATGAGCACCGCCTTGGCGGAATGTAATGAATATCTGCCCGAAAGTGTTATTAAACTTCCCACCTTTAAAGAAACGAGAGAGCTAACGGCGGATATTGACGAAATGTACGCCTCCGCTTATTCTATACAAAATCATCTTGCCGATTTTGCCGCCTCTGATTACGAGGGCATAATAAAAAGACTGGATTCTTTATCGGGCAAAAAGATTTATGAGAAAAACGGTCAGTATCACGATGAAACAGAAGAAGATTACACCCCCGACGGAACAGAAACCGTTTATACATATAACGATGGCTGGCTTAATCTCTATAAATATTCTGCTGCGAGAGTTGCGGAAAAGGACGAGGCCGAGCTTATTGCACATTTGGAGAAAACGGCGGAAAATTCGGATTATTTAAAGCGACTTGTTTTACCTCTGCTTGCTTCAACCTGTGTGGGGGCGGGCAACTATGAAAAAGCCGAAGCGTTTTTGGAAGAAATAAAGCTTCAAAACAGCGAAAGCCCCGATTGCTATATGATTCAGTCAATGCTTTACCGTTACCGTGATAAGGATTATGAAAACGGCTTAAAAATATGTGACGAGGGGCTCAATATGCTCTATTCCCTCACGAACGGCGGAGAAATTTATGACCAACTCGGATATATTTTGTTAACGCAGGCGTCCCTTAATCTTATAATGCAGGCAGAAGCGCTTACAGGAAGCCAGCGAACCGATAAACTGGACGAAGCGTTTCAGGCGGCAAATCAGGCGGCTTCTCTTTCTTCTTTGGCAGAGGCAAGAGATTTGTATATAATTCTCGGCTTGGCATTGGACAACACCGAGCCTTACGATACAGCCGCAGAAGAAATAGAAATGTACGGCGACGATGCAATTCCTTTCTCGGATGATGTTAAAAATTACAAAGACGGAAAGATTACACTTTCGGAAATCGCCATGAGCGGGAGGTATGATTTACAGTGAGAATAGTTTATATTATCGTTAAGTTTTTAACTCTCCCGGGAGCAATTACCCACGCATTTTTTGAGCATATGTGTTGCCGAGCAGCAAAAGTTATTGTTGACGATGCAAGAGTAATTCAGGCTAATGAAATGCTCTCCCATATTGACCACGAGCTTATCAAAAGAAAAGGCGCAAGCTTCGACATTTGCTTTATACCGTTTTTCCTTAATCTTTTATTAGGCTTTTTAACTCTTATGTATGCCACCGTGACAATCTATTATTTTGCACGGTTCAGCGATGTGTTTGCGTGGATATGCCTTTACATAGGCATATCAATGCTCACAAACCTGTTTCCTCAGGTTGAAGATGTTATGATGCTTAAAGAGAATTTTTACGGTAAGAAAAAAGGCATTGTATCAAAGATTTTGATAGCTCCCTTTTACGCAATCTTCGTTGCGGGGGCATACCTTGAAAAATTCGGAATTACACTTATTACATCAATCGCATTTTCCTTTGCGGTACCGTATATTTTGGGCACGTTTATTCCGTCCCTCTATAAATTCATAGCGTAATACCGTAGGGGCGATTCACTTGTCGCCCGATAATATGAATAAATCAAAAACTCCTCTGTGAAATTTACAGAGGAGTTTTACTTTATTTATCTTTATCCTTTTCGTATGTTTTGTTGCGCTTTTCCACTCTTTTTTCACGGATTTTTTCAAATGCAATTTCCGACGCAATAAACAGTATCACAACAATCACCGCAAAGAATACTCTTATGGGTGTAATTGTGGGCGTTAGAGGATACCGTATTTCGCCGTTTTCCGCAAATGCTGCAACGCAAAAGGTAAAGCAAAGCAGAAGCGACATTATTACGGTATTTACTTTTTTGAAAATCCGTTTCATATTATATCCACCCTATAAGAAAGTTATTTTTCCTCGTCGATAACGGCTATTCCCAATTCTTTAAGCTGAACATCGTCAACGGGAGCAGGACATTCCGTCATAGGCTCGGAGGCGTTTTGAAGCTTGGGGAACGCCACAACATCACGGAGAGAATCGGCGCCTATCATCTGCATTACAAGACGGTCAAGACCGATACCCATACCGCCGTGAGGAGGAGGACCGAATTTGAAAGCGTCGGTTAAGAAGCCGAATTTCTCATAAGCCTCTTCATCGGAAAGACCGAGAAGCGTGAACATTCTCTTTTGGAGAGCAGGGTCGGTAATACGGATTGAACCGCTTGAAAGCTCAATGCCGTTAAGAACAAGGTCGTATGCCTTTGCCCTGACCGACGCTTTGTCCGTTTCAAGATAGGGCAAACACTCGTCAAGGGGCGCAGTAAAGGGATGGTGCATTGCAACAAAGGTCTGTGCTTCCTCGTCCCACTCAAAGAAGGGGAATTCGGTAATCCAAAGAAGATTGTATTTGTCCGTTGGAATAATATCAAGCTTCTTTGCAACCTCCTGACGGAGTGCGCCAAGAGTTGTAAGCACATGATTTTTGTTTGTATCTGCAACTATAAGTACAACATCGTTTGTCTCGGCGCCTGACTTTTCGAGAATTGCGCCCATCTCGTCCTCTGTAAGGAATTTTGCAAAGGAGGAGGCTGTGCCGTCCGGCATAAGGCGGGCAAATGCAAGACCTTTTGCGCCGATACCCTTTACAAATTCCGTAAGCTTATCAATTTCTTTTCTCGTGAGAACGGAAACGGCATCTTTTGCGGTAACGGAGTAAACAGCGCCGCCGCCCTGAACGGCTGAACTGAACACGCCGAAGCCGCAATCACGGACAATATCGCTTAAATCAACAAGCTCCATACCGTAGCGTGTGTCGGGCTTATCCGAGCCGTAACGCTCCATTGCCTCTTTATAGGTAAGACGAGGCAGAGGAAGCTCTATATCAATGCCGATTGCGTCTTTGAAAACACGCTTGATGTAGCCTTCGCCCATGCTCATAACATCGTCAACATCAACAAAGGACATTTCAAGGTCAATCTGTGTAAATTCAGGCTGACGGTCTGCACGCAAATCCTCGTCACGGAAACAGCGTGCAATCTGCATATAACGGTCAAAGCCCGCTACCATTGAAAGCTGCTTGTAAAGCTGGGGAGACTGAGGCAGAGCGTAAAATCCGCCGTGGTGAAGTCTTGACGGAACAAGAAAGTCTCTTGCACCCTCGGGGGTGGAGCGGATAAGCATGGGAGTTTCAATTTCAATAAATCCGTTTTCGTCAAAGTAATCACGGGTAATTTTCGCAATTTTATGACGGAGCAGAATATTCTTTTGCAAATCGGGACGGCGCAGGTCGAGGTAACGGTATTTAAGACGGGTTACCTCCGAGGTCTGGCAGTTCTCGACAATCTCAAATGGCGGAGTTTCGCTCACACCCAGAACACGCAAATCCCGAACCTCAATTTCTATTTCACCTGTGGGGATATCCTTGTTTTTCGAGGCTCTTTCACGGACAACGCCTTTTGCCATAAGCACATATTCGCTTCTTGCGGAAAATGCTTTGTCAAAAATCTCTTTATCGGTATTTTCGTCAAATGCCAACTGAACAATTCCTGTTCTGTCACGCAAATCTATAAAAATCAGTGCGCCCAAATCTCTCTGACGCTGTACCCAACCGCAAACGGTAACCTCTTTGCCGATATGGGCGGCTGTAAGAGTGCCGCAGTAGTTTGTTCTTTTTAAGCCGTTCATCGTATCCATCAGTCTTTACCTCCGAGTATATCCTGCAAGTCAATTCCCTCAATGCCGAGAGATTCAAAATCCGACATGGCGTCCTTTATAACGATTGACTGAAAATTATCGGCAAAATCAGCAAGATTCATTTCGTGCTCCTTGCCGCTGCCCATATTTTTAAGCTTGATATTGCCTGTTTCAAGCTCGCTGTCGCCTAAAACAAGGGTATAAAGAGCGCCGATTTTGTTTGCGTATTTCATCTGGGCTTTAAGACCTCTGCCTACTGTATCAAACTGCACGCAAAGCCCCTCGCTGCGCAAATCCTTTGCAAGAGAGGCGGCTTTAAGGTTTGCA
The DNA here is from genome assembly GCA_946041635.1 of uncultured Clostridia bacterium. Taxonomy (GTDB): domain Bacteria; phylum Bacillota; class Clostridia; order Oscillospirales; family Acutalibacteraceae; genus Fimenecus. Next base: position 10,289 of record CAMGDG010000010.1, on the reverse strand, counting down.
TTTTCGCCCATACTCGCAATATACAAATCACACTTTTTAGGCTCGGGAAATTCTGTTTTCTGCGCCTCCATAAGAAGCAAAAGCCGTTCAAGCCCTAAACCGAAGCCGCAAGCGGGCAGGGGATTTCCGCCTATTTCGGCGATAAGTCCGTCATACCGTCCGCCGCCGCAAACGGTGCCCTGTGCGCCGATTTCCTTTGATACAAATTCAAAAACAGTTCTTGTGTAATAGTCAAGTCCGCGCACAATCTGCGGATTTACGGTATATTCAATATCCATTGCGTCAAGATATTTTTTTACACTCTCGAAGTGAGATTTGCAGTCGTCACACAAGAATTCAAGCACGGTGGGCGCCCCTGCCGCAATTTTTGAGCAAACGGGACTTTTACAGTCAAGTATTCTCATGGGATTGCGTTCAAGTCTGCCAAGGCATGTTTCGCAAAGTTCATATTTGTACTGCTCAAAGTATTCTTTTAACGCCTTGTGGTATTCCTTTCGGCATTCGGGACAGCCTATTGAGTTGATTTCAAGGCTTAAATTGTTTATTCCAAGGTAATTGAAAACCTCGTTGGCAAGTGATATAGCCTCTGCGTCGGCAGAAGCGTTGCCTGCACCGAAGCACTCAATGCCGAACTGGTGAAATTCACGCAGTCTGCCCGCCTGAGGCTTTTCGTAACGGTAGCAGGAGGTGAGGTAGTAAATTTTCTGCGGCAGAGCCTCGTTGAAAAGCCCGTGCTCCAAAAACGCTCTGACAGAGCCTGCCGTACCCTCCGGACGGAGCGTTATTGAACGGCCGCCCTTGTCCTCAAAGGTGTACATCTCCTTTTGAACAACATCGGTGGTCTCGCCCACGCCACGCTGAAAAAGCTCTGTATGCTCAAAAACGGGAGTGCGCATCTCGTGAAATCCGAAATTTTCCGCAGTTTCACGCACCGCCGATTCAATATACTGTATCTTATAGCTCTCATTGGGAAGAGTATCCTGTGTTCCCTTTATTGCATTTGTTATTAAAGCCATAGTTATCTTCCTTTAAAATCTTGCTTATTATAATATGTGAGCCTCCCCTGAGAATAAGGGGAGGCGGAAAAACGATTTATAACCGTCAGTTTTTAGGATTGATAATATCTCTCCAATCAAGGTCGCCCCTGTCAAGGCTGTGTATAAGCGCCTCGGCTGTGGCGATATTTGTGGCAACGGGAATGTTGTGCACATCGCAAAGTCTTAAAATCGTGTTCTCCTTAGGTTCATGGGGCTTAGGATTGAGAGGGTCACGGAAAATCAATAATAAGTCAATTTCGTTGCAGGCTATTCTGGAGCTGATTTGCTGGTCTCCGCCCTGAGAACCGCTTAAAAACTGCTGTATTTTGAGCCCTGTTGCCTCAGCAACCATTTTTCCGGTTGTACCGGTAGCGCAAAGTGTATGGCGTGAAAGAATCCCGCAATACGCAATACAAAACTGTGTCATAAGCTCTTTTTTTGAGTCGTGCGCCATAAGTGCTATGTTCATAAAAATCCCCTCCGTCTTTACTATTTAAAATACATAACTGTAAAATTCGTTTATTCAAAAACTATCATACCAAATAAATTTGATTTTTTCAACAATTTTTTTACAAAATAAGAGGTATTTCTTTGCCTGTTATTCTGCCTGCAATGTTATCAAAGGCGGTTTTAGCGTCGGAGTAGTCAAAAAGCTGTTTCCCCGTAACGGAAGAACACATTAAATCGGGCTCCTCGGGTATTATTCCCAAAAGCCTTATGTATGTTCTGTCAATCATATCGTCCGCATTAAGCATTTTCCCTTTTTTAACACACTTTTCGTCAAAACGGTTGATAATAAGGCGAAGATTTTCCTCTTTAATTCCCTTTGCGGTTAGTTGATTGCCAAGAACGCACGCCGCCCGTGCGCTTATTTCATCGGGAGTGGCAACCGCAAGGCATGTATCGGCGCACTGCGCAAAGCACAAGGGCAAAGCACCCGTACCCGCAGGGGAGTCGATAAAAATATAATCGTATTCGTCACGGTATTGGCTTAAAAGGCTTCCGAAAAGCTCACAGGTCATATTTTCGGGATATTCCGAGGGGGCGGGCAAAAGTTGTATGTTATCGCTGAAAAAAAGGCGGGCTTTGTCTTTATCGCAGCGGTTTTCCAATACATCAAGCCAGTCATAAACCACCATTTCATCTACCGATAAAAGCAAATCAAGACTGCGTAGGCACACATCGCCGTCTATCAAAAGCACCTTTTTATTCAGTTTTTCCAAAGACAATGCAATATTCGCACAGAATGTGGATTTCCCCACGCCGCCCTTACCTGACGCAACAGTAAAAATCTTTGCCATTTTCTCACCTTTATGCCGAAAAAAATCATATTTACATTTTATCATAAGTTTTATCTTTTTAAAAGAACTTTTTTATCCTTATTAAAAACGACACAAGACTGCGCCGATTTGCAGAGCACAATCCAAAAGTGGATTTTCAGACGCAAAGTTACTGTTTTCGATACTCGTTATTCGTCATTTTTATCTTGTTACGGGGCATATAATAATCATTAAAAAGCGAGGTGAGAAAATGAGTAACAGCGAATTCGGCATAAGCGAGGAAAATGAGAGAATAAAACTGTCCGATTTCGGAAAATCGGCGCTTATTCAGACTGTTCATTTCGGGCTGGCAGCGCTGACTGCCGCCGCTTCGCAGGAGCAGTATTTTGCTCCTCTGGGAATCGCCTTTTGCAGCGGGACAAGCCGTAAATACACCTTGCTTTCCTGTCTCGGCGCAATGCTGGGATATGTAATATCACAAGATTATCTTACAGCGTTCCGCTATGTTATGACGCTTATAATAGTGTATGTTTTAAAGGCGTATGTCCACAGCTTCCCCTCGTTGCGGGACAAGGTTTTTCCGTCGCCTGTAATTGCGCTTTTTTCCACTGCGGCAACGGGGATAATCGTAACCGTAACCTCACCCTTTGATTTACAGCAGCTTTTTTTGCGTGTTGCGGAATTTATAACCTCTTTCGGAGGCGCTTATTTCTTCACGGTAGGCTTTATGAGTGCGGAAAAACTGAAAAAAGGCTCTCGTATTACGGCGAGAGAACTGACTTCTTCGGTCATTTCAGCGCTTATTCTGATTTTGTCCATGAGCAGAATTTCAATTTTCGGGGTAACTCCGTCGGGAATAATATGCTCCTTTGCGGTAATGTGCGCCGCATATCTTTTCCGTGAAAGCGGCGGAGCAATTATAGGCACAGGTGCTTCCCTCGGATTTGTAATGACGGGGAGCAGTCTGCCCACCGTTTTCTGTTACAGCGCCGCAGGGCTGTTTTCGGGACTTTTTTCCTATTCGGGCAGGGTGCTGTGCGCCATGGCGTATATATTCTCATACGGTGCTTTGTTTCTGTTTTTCGGCGGTACGGGAGAAAACATATCGCCTCTTATTGAGTCGGCAATCGGCTCCGTAATATTCATTTTAATTCCGCAAAAAACGCTTTTCGCCGTGAAAATCAAGCTGTCGGGCTCGTCTGTCTCAGGTGAAGGCGCGGCGGTGCGAAATATAGTTTTGTCACGGCTGAAAATGGTAAAAGACGCCGTGGGGGATATGTCGGGCACGGTTTTGAAGGTTTCTCAATTTCTCAAAGAAAAAGCGGCTCCCGATACGGCGGGAGTGTATTTGCGTGTGCGTGATAAGGTTTGCAGCGGATGCGCCTCATATGATAAATGCTGGCACAGCGGTTTCCCCGGAACAGCCTGTGAATTTGACGCAATAATTGAGGAAATACGCAAAACGGGAAGTGTAACACCCTCCTCTTCGCCCGCCTCATTGCAAAGCCGATGTATAAGGATAATGTCGCTTTGCGACAGCTTTAATAAGAATTATTCGTCATATTCTGCAAGGCTGGGCGCCGAGGGGAGGATAAATGAAATGAGAAAAATCACCGCCGACCAGTTCGACACCGTCTGCGATATGCTCGACGATTTAATGCAGGATTTTGAGCAGGGAATTAAGCCCCTTGCAAGCCGTGCAGAGGAACTGAAAAGCAGTCTGGCTGAAATCGGTGTTGCCGCTTTCGTGAATTGCTATGAGGACAGCGGTATGAATATGCTGATAAATCTCAGCTTTAATTCCTCTTGCCGTGTGTCTGCGGACGATATAAAAGCCCGTATAGAAAGCGTTACGGAAAAGGAATTTGCAAATCCTGCCGAAATAAAGTCGGAAAACGAAACTATGCTGATGTTTTGGGAAAAGCCCTTGTATTCGGCGGAATGTGTATATCATCAGATGCCCTGCGAGGAGGGGGATATATGCGGCGACTGCTTTGATTCTTTTTTTGACGGCAGAGGAAATTTTGTAGCTGTTTTAAGCGACGGAATGGGAACGGGAAGCCGTGCCGCTGTGGACGGAACTATGGCGGCGGCGCTGTTTTCAAAGCTTATTATTGCGGGATTTTCTTTTCCGTGTGCACTGCGCCTTGTAAATTCCGCCATGCTTGTAAAAAGCAGCGAGGAATCCTTGGCAACCCTTGACATTTTAAAAGTTAATCTTTACACGGGACAGGCTGTCGTTTATAAGGCAGGTGCGGCTGTTTCTTTGCTCAAACGCCGTGATAAAGTCAGCGAAATAAAAAAATCCGCCATGCCCATAGGAATTTTGAGGCAGGCGGAATTTGCCACCGTCAGGGGCGGACTGAAAGACGGCGATACCGTTGTAATAATGTCCGACGGTGCGGCGGATAACAGCATTGATGAGATTAAAAAGTATCTTAACGAAAACAGTTTTTCCTACGACCTCGCCGAAAAGCTTTGCACGCTGGCAAAAGCCCGAAATATTGGTAAATGCGACGATATTACCGTTGCGGCGGTACAAATTAAAAGAAACGAAAAAAACTGAAAATTTTATGTAACTTGTAAAATTGAAAATAAAAAAACAAATAATTATATGCAATTCGTAGAGGACGGTGCCCACACCGTCCCGCAAAAGCACACAAAAACCAATGTGCACAGGTAGGGGCGATTCACGAATCGCCCGCAAAAAATCCACACAACCCCACGGCGAAAAAATATTATTGCCCCCTCTGACGAGGGGGCTGTCGTGGCGTTGTCACGACTGGGGGAGAGAAAAACTATTTGTTTTTTTGCAAATAGTGTCTCTCCCTCCGTCTTTTGCTTCGCAAAATCCACCTCCCTCTGACGAGGGAGGTGAGATGTAGGGGACGATGCTCACATCGTCCCCTACTAAATATCGGTAAAAAGGGGACAATCCTCTTTTTACTGCGATTGTTGACTTTCTTCATTGGAGAAAAAGCCTTTTAATATTTCTTCTGCTTGGGATTTTTTGTGGGCGGGAACAAAAATATTCACGCCTTTCGGAAGCCCTGAATATATTGCCGGACGGGTACTTTGCACAGGACAGGCAATGCAGGGAATATCATTATCCTGCAAAATTTGCATAAGCATATCTGACCACATAGCGTGACCTTCCGTTAAAAATACAAAATCGGTATCCATAATGTTGCTCCTTTTTATAAACACGGTAGAGTAATCGGTTTGTGGTAAATTCAACGGCGGGGGCACGGGTGTCCGGTGGACACCTCTGCGAATAAAATGAGCAGAAGTGCTGCCTGAGCCGGCAGGCGAGTAATGCAAGCCCCCGCAGTACCTGTCTGTTACAAAGGCGTTTATTCCACGGTGCAACAAACTTTTTATCCGTTTATAAGCGTGTCGATGTTCTTTTCCATAAGGTCAAAGAATTTTTCAACCGTTTTTTCGTCCTCCTCGTTGCCTCTTACGCACATTGAAAGAGTGAGAACATTTTTAAATGATGTTGCAGACAACAGCACATAAGGCTTATATTTTACCGCACCGGACATAAATCCGTCGGTAGGCTCGTTGCCTGCAAGTGCGAGCTTGTCGGCTTCAAGAATGCCTATATTGCTCATTGCAATCAAGGGGTTGGAATAGCCGATTTTGATAATTTCCTCCGAGGCGGTGTGGGGAAGAATATTGTAGCCCAGCTTCAAAAGCGGCAAGCCGTAAAGTCCCATAAACTTGTCTTTTTTGAATTTGTTTGAACTGCGCACCGTGTATTTCAGCGTTTCAAAAATATCCTTGCCTCTTTCGGGAACACGGCACTGCATCCATGCGGTGTGGTTTGTAATTCCCGTGTCGCTCACATCGTCCATATGACGGCGCAGGTCGATGGCGCAGGAAATCGAAACGCTGTCATAAACATTAAAATCTGCCAGCTCGTAAAGGCTGTAAAAATACGCCGCAACCAGCATATCGTTAACCGTTGCCGAGTGCTTTTTGCCTGCCGCACGAAGTTTCGCAAAACGCTCCGAGTCAATTTTTCGCCTTGCAATAAAGGACTTATCACGAATATTGTCGGGTGTTAACGGAAAAGCGTGGTCGTCCTTTGAGTTAACATTTTTATAAAGGTTTTTCGCCATTCTGGCTTCCGTTTTTGAAAAGCCGGAATAAACCTCTTCATAGGAGCGTGAGCCCGTGCGCAAATCAACGGGACTTATTTTCTTTTCAACATAATCGCTGTAATTCCTGCACAGCGCCTTGATGAAATATTTAAGGTCGCCGCCGTCCATACACATATGATTTTCAACGATGCACAGCGTTGATTTTCCGTCCTTAAAGAAAACGGCAACACGCATCTGAATATCCGCATCGGGGGGAATATACTGTGTGAGGAAATCGTTAACCGCTTCATCAACATCTTCGGGATACGAAACCGTCAGCACATCATCAATGTGATATGGCTTTACCTCCCAATGAGTGCTTATGTGGTTGTCAACAAAGCAGGAGTGTAAAACGGGTGCCTTTTCAAAAAAGCAGATAAGTACGGTTTTTAACGCTTCAATATCAATTTCATAGTCATATTTCAGCTCAACATGCACCATACGGTCGTTAAAGTCACGGAAAAGATAGTGCATTTTATCCCAGAGCTCGGCATTTAATCTTCGTTCCATTCGTCATCCTCCTGCTTGTAAACATATCTTGAATTATTGATGATTACTCCCGCCATAACGGCTAAATCGGCAAGAACTCCCAAAATCACTATAAGCCAGCCCGGAGTCCAAGGCACAACACTCTGCGCTCCCAATACTACATAAAGCATTGCCGCCGATGCAGGAATATAAAGCAGATAGTTAATAATTGCAAGCTTTTGTCTTGTAACAGCCGCAAAAACGGCGTCAGAAACAAACATTGCAATTATACCGCACGGAATAATTGTCCACGGGTTCGGCATGGGAACAAGCATAAGGCAGAAAAGGAAAATAAAAACCGTTGCCATCATAATGCTTATTGCAATAAGTATTCTGGCAATGGGGTGGAAAACTCTGCGCATTTTGCAAAGGCGTTTTATGCCGAAGCTTAAAAGATAAATTACAAGGGCAAAAATTCCGCCTACAATAATAAGCCATGTAATGTCCCAGCGGCGTGTAGTAAAGCTAATTGCGAAATACACAAAGAATATAATTGCAAGAAATGCAACAGAACCGACGGCTATGAGCTTTCTCATCAAAGACGCCCTCTTTTTGAGCCTCTCCTCCTCGGCAAATTTCTTATAGCCCTCCTGCAAATCGGGATATTCGTCCTTAATAAGGTCGCAGAGCACAGCTTCGTCTTTAAGTCCGCTGTGGGTGATTTCATTTGCCCGCTCTGTAATTTCGTCAAGAATTTTTTTCTTGTAACGGTAAAGCGTCGGCGTATCGGCTATTCCCGAACAGGAGCTTTCAATATATTCAATAAAATCCTTCATAATGTTCCTCCCTGTTTTTTACTGATAATATTATAGCAGGATTATTTTGCCATAGCAATTATTTTTTTGCCCTGACACCTTTATTTTAACGGTTGCGGAAAGAAAATTCCATACATTTCGGTTTACATTTCGGTTGCGAAAGCCTTTTTTGTTTACATAAGCTCGGAACAATGGTATAATTTCAGTAAAAACATCAGTTTTCGGAGGTGCAAAATGGCAAAGAAAACGCTTGAACAGTTCAGAGCGGAAAAAGGGTTATGGAGAAGCGAGCTTGCCGAAAAGCTTAATATTAGCGAAGAGGAGCTTTCACGGCTTGAAGAGTTAAGCGAGGTGCCACCCGAAATCGCAGAAAAAATAACAGGAGAATATTCTCTGCCCGGGGATTATTTCACCTTTGACCCCAATGCAAAGGAGTTAAGATATACTCCGAAAAAACCGTTTTTATACCTTTTCAAGGTGTCCGTTATATGGTTTATTGCATTTTCGGTTTTGTCCGCTGTGCTTTCCGCTCCTCTCACCGTTGCAAGGGCGATGAATTTTGAAGTTACGGAGCTTTTCGGTTATCTGTCCTCGGTGTGCCGAACAATTATTATCGCTTTTTCGGGAGTTTATCTCACATCCTATATAAACAGGAAAACGTCTTTCACAAAAGAAGTGAGAAAATACGATTATGTTTATCCCTACCTTTCGTGGAAAGCGGCGGCTTTTCTTTCTCCCGTTTCCGCTTATTTTTTAAAGAAAGCAGCTAATGAGGAGGATTTTTTCGGGACCTCGTATCTTTTCACCGCGGCGTCGGGGGTTGCAACTCTCGTGATTTTATCTATATTCAGCGCCTGTCTGCTTTATACTGTTGCATTGACAAAAGATAAAAAGCAAACTCTGAATTTTACTCTGTTGTGCACACTTGCAGTAATATCAAGCGCCGCCAACATTATATGCAAGGCAACAATCGAAAAAAACTTTTCGGGAATTTCAATTGCAGAGGCCGCCGTTTCGGGCGTGCTTCTGATTTCGGTTTGCGCCGCTGTGATTATTCTCGATAAAAAAGTCCCGAAACTCAGAACGCTGTGGTTTACGGTTTTGCCCCTTTGCGCAATGCTTACTCCCTGCGTGTTTGAAGCAGTAAGACTGTTCGGGTAATATAGAATTCAATTTATTTTCGGGGGATTTTATGTTCGGCATAGGAACGCTTATAAATACAGCCGCCGTAATTTTAGGCGGAATAATCGGAATTCTTCTTCGTAAAGGACTAAAAGAAAACATCAGGAAAACGCTTATGGCGGCTTGCGGTGTTGCAACAATATTTATAGGAGTTGCAGGAACATTAGAGGGAATGATCATAATTAAGGACGGCAAAATCGAAACGCAGGGTGCAATGCTTTTGATTTTTTCCCTTGTCATAGGCGGATTTTTCGGCGAGTTAATTGATATTGAGAAAGGAATGGACATTTTAGGCGAACGGCTTAAAAAGACTTTTTCCCGTGAAAATGACAGCCGCTTTGCGGAGGGCTTTGTAAACAGCTCGCTTATCATTTGCATAGGTGCTATGGCGATAGTGGGCTCTATTGAGGACGGGTTGACGGGAGATTTCTCAATGCTTGCGGCAAAATCTGTTCTGGACTTCGTCGTTGTTATGATTCTCGCATCGTCATACGGAGCGGGGACTGCTTTTTCTGCCCTTGCGGTGTTTGTTTATGAGGGCGCGTTGACTGTTGCGGCGCACTTTGCGGGAAGCTTTATAAGCGATGAAATTGTAAACAGCCTTTCATACATAGGTTCGGCTTTGATTTTCTGCGTCGGAATTAACATTACCTTCGGCAAAAAAATCCGTGTAGGTAATTTTCTGCCCGCTCTTTTGATACCCGTAATCTATATCTATATCAAAGCTTTACTGTAAATATTGAAAATCCAAATAAAACAATAAGCATAATTAACCGTTACATTATTTAAGGAGAATTATGATATGCGGCGGGTAAAGCCGTGTATATTTCGGTGCTTTTTGCAAAAAATATCATTGGGTGATATTATGAATAAAAATGAAAATGAGCACTTGGAAATTTCCGTAACCTCCATACCTGATGACCCTGAAACACCGCTGGAAATGGTAAATAAGTACGGCACATATGAAATTCAGCCTACCGCCGAAACAGAAAAGGCGTTTCCCACCATCGCGCAGGGCTTTCCCGAAAAAGGGAAAAAACCGTCAATCAGCAGAACGAGAAATCCAAAAAAGAACTCGATTTAGACTTGCCGGGTAATAAAATAAAAAATTTAAAAAAAGGACTTGACACAAAAGGACGCCTTTGATATAATAACTCTTGCCGTTCGAGAGACGGCGGAATATTTGCGAGCGTGGCGGAATCGGCAGACGCGCACGTTTGAGGGGCGTGTGGTAATCCCGTATGGGTTCAAGTCCCATCGCTCGCACCAGAAAAAAGCACTTCTTCGGAAGTGCTTTTTTCAATGAAATCCGTTCCTTGTGGAACGGGTGATATATCTTCGATATGATATCGCACTGTCGTG
>CAMGDG010000009.1 GCA_946041635.1 uncultured Clostridia bacterium | reverse complement strand
CGGTGTTTGCGATATGTGCGGTGCCGAAAAGAGCATTGTGATTATTGAGGCGGATCTGCACGCCGAAGGCTTGATTTTGGGTGCAAATACGGCATCCGACTGCATCGCGGAATTGAACACATCGGATATGTATGTGGCAATTAAGAATATAAACGGCGTAGCACTCACCGATACCGACCTTGTGGGCACGGGCGCAACAATCACATTCTATGACCGTACCACAAATGCGGAAATTAAAACCGTAACGGTTGTCCTTTACGGCGATGTTAACGGCGACGGACTTTGCGATGCTGATGACTACACTATTTTGAAAAATGCGGCAAACGCAAACGCAAAGCTCGATAATAAATGGCTTGCTATGGCGGCAGATGTAACCCGTGACGGTGCTTATGACGCCTACGATGCAATGGCAGTTGACCTCTCCATAAAAGGTTATACGGAGATTGCACAAAAAACAGTAGCTTAATTAAATAATCGCAAAAAACAATCGCAAAAAAACAAGCGCAAAAATTTATCGCCCCCTCTTTCGAGGGGGCAATTTTTTTCGTCCTCTACAAATAACCGTAAAATCAACCCAAAACCAATTATATCCGGGTAGGGCGGGAGCTTGCTCCCGCCGCCAAATTACAGTAAAACTATCGGGCGGGCACAGAGACCCGCCCCTACAAGTTCGCAAAAAATTATAGTTGCCTTGTAGGGGACGCTACCCACATCACAATATGCACGGTTTTTGCTCGTTTGCGGAAATAAACAGGCATAAAATTATATAAAGCATAGAGTATCGGCGCAAGTATTTTTATTTGACATTGTGTTGAGATTATGTCATAATATAATATACAAACTAATTTGTCTTTTGAAAGTCTTGGAGGGAAAAAGATGAAATTAAGAATTTTGAGAATTATTGCGGGGATTACTGCCGTTGTTTTGATGTGTACCTGCCTTGCCGCTTGCGGAAAGGGCGGCGGAGAAAAAACTCCCGAAGTTACAAAGCCCGATTCTGTTGAGGGTCCCGGCGACACCGGCGATTTAATAGATTTTGATGAGTTGCTCCTTGAAGACCCCGAAAGCACCGAGCCTTCTTCCGGTGACGAAAGCACTACCGCTGCGGAAGCTCCTACCGGCGGCAATACTTCCGGCGGAAACACCTCCGGCGGCAACACCTCGGGCGGAAATACCTCCGGCGGAAATCAGAACGCTACTTCAACACAGCTCACAACAGAGGATGTTATCAGAACAGTTAAAGCCTTGGGCTATGAATATGATGAGGAGCAGGGCATTTTCTATTCAACGCTTAATCCATGGCAGCGCCATTTCGGCTTCGGCGACGCATATGACGAGGCGGCAGTTTATGCCAATATGAGATACACCACAATAAAGGTTGATTTTGTTTACCAGGGCTTGCTTTGGAGAATTCAGTGCTGGAAAGGTCAGTACGGTGTTCTTGCAGGCGGCGAGATGGGCGTTTACACAAAGAACCCCAACGATACCTCGTCTGAATTCTATGAGTGCGCTTCTGACGAAAACCTGCTTGAAATGCATTTTAAGTTTTATAAATCCGTAGGCGATTTCAACAGAAAAGCCCCTGCGTTTGAGCGCAAACTCCAGGAGCATTGGTGGCTTACGGGCTTCCAGTTCGGATATTGCGATCCCAAGGTTTGCGTAATGGAAATGACACTTAATGCAAAGGATACCGCTATGGCAAACGGTATTGAAAAAGGCCTTAAAGCCGTTACCGATAAAAACGGCAACCTTAACGCCTTTAAGCAATACACAGGTAAAAACAGTACGGGAAGCGATTTCTACATAAGAAACGGAAATACTTTCAGAATTATCTGGGTAAAGGCCGGTTATCAGAATTACGCATAAAATAAGCAGCATATAAATCGGCAGGTAGTTTACCTGCCGATTTTTTGTAAAACCTCCCAAAATAAAGAAAAACAGACATATGTTATATAGGAAAGAAATACATTTTTTAAAAATTTCTTTATTACAGTTGAAAAAAGCTGTATTTTAGTGTAAAATAAACAAACAGACTTTAATTTTTAATGCTTTTTATAAATTTTTTTGGAGGATTTGTATGAATTATTCGCTTACAAAGAAGCAAGCAAAGGAGCTTGTGGAGTCAAAGCTTTCCCACTTTATAGGCGTAAGCCCCAAGGAGGCTACCAATGAGCAGTTCTATAAGGCTATTTCGCTTATAGTCAGAGATATGATGAGCCAAGGCAGAGCAGAATTTTCAAAAAAAGGCTCTCAAAAGGGAACAAAGAGAGTTTATTATCTCTGCATGGAGTTCCTTATGGGACGCTCCCTTAAAAATAACCTTTATAACCTTAATCTCACAAGCGTTTTTGAAAGCGTTTTAAAGGATTACGGCGTAAAGATGGAAAGTATTTATGACTGTGAGCCCGACGCAGGCCTCGGCAACGGCGGTCTGGGCCGTCTTGCCGCCTGTTATCTTGACGGCCTTGCAACTCAGGGCTATGTGGCAAAGGGTTATTCCATTCTTTATGAATACGGTATTTTCAAGCAGAAAATCGTTGACGGCTGGCAGACAGAGCTTCCCGATTTCTGGCTCCCCGGCGGCGAGGTATGGTTAGTTCCCCATGAAGAAAGCGCCTTCGAGGTAAAGTTTGAAGGTAATGTAAAAGATACATGGGAGGGACCCTACCACCATGTTGAGCTTGAAAACGCAAGCACAATTCAGGCTATCCCCTATGATATGCATGTTGCGGGTAAGGACGGCAAGGGTGTTTCCGTGCTTCGTCTGTGGTCGGCAAAGGCTCCCGGTCTTGATATGACGCTCTTTAATCAGGGTGACTATATGCGTGCTATGGAGCGCAACGCCATGGCAGAGGTTATAAGCAAGGTGCTTTATCCTGCCGATAATCACCCCGAGGGCAAGTCATTAAGACTTCGTCAGCAGTATTTCCTTGTTTCCGCCTCAATTCAGGATATTGTTCAGCACCATCTCCGTGAATTCGGCACAATGGATAACTTTGCGCAAAAGGTTGCAATCCATATTAACGATACTCACCCCACAATGGCTATCCCCGAGCTTATGCGTATTCTTCTTGACGAGTGCGGCTACGGCTGGGACGACGCATGGAACATTGTTACAAATACCGTGGCATATACAAACCACACGGTTATGAAAGAGGCGCTCGAATGTTGGCCCGAGGACCTTTACAAAAGACTTATGCCCAGAATCTGGCAAATCACAAAGGAAATTGACAACCGCTTCCGTTCATTTGTATGGCAGGGAACAGGCAATGCCGACACAGTTGAGAGAATGGCGATTATTTCAAACGGCGTTGTGAGAATGGCAAACCTTTGCGTTGCAGGCTCACATTGCGTAAACGGTGTTTCCGCTCTCCACAGCGATATTCTTAAAGATACGGTATTCTCCGATTTCTATGCCCTCACACCCAACAAGTTTACAAATGTTACAAACGGTATTGCACACCGCCGCTGGCTTTGTCAGTCAAACCCCAAGCTTTCCGCACTTCTTACGGAGCTTATCGGTGACGGCTATGTTAAAAATGCGGATACGCTCCTTGATTTGAGAAAGTATAAGGACGACAAGGCTGTTTTGGAAGAGTTAGGCAAGATTAAGCGTGCAAACAAAGAAGAATTTGCAAAATATGTGTTGAAGCACAACGGCGTAGAGCTTGACCCCGATTCAATTTTTGATGTTCAGGTAAAAAGACTTCACGAGTATAAGCGTCAGCACCTTAACGCACTCAATATTCTTTCCGAATACCTTGCAATTAAAGAAAATCCCAACGGTGAGTTTATTCCCCACACCTATATTTTCGGCGCAAAGGCGGCTTCGGGTTATTTCGTTGCCAAAAAGATTATCTCCTTTATCTGCGCCCTTGCCGATGTGATAAATAACGACCCCGATGTTAAGGGCAGACTTAAAGTTGTTTATGTTGAAGATTACAATGTAACACTTGCCGAAAAGCTTATGCCCTCAGCGGATATTTCCGAGCAGATTTCCCTTGCGGGAACAGAGGCAAGCGGTACGGGTAATATGAAGCTTATGCTTAACGGCGCCGTTACCCTCGGCACAATGGACGGCGCAAATGTTGAGATTTTCGACGCAGTAGGTAAGGATAATATTTATATCTTCGGTATGAGCACTCCCGAGGTTGAACAACTCAAAAAGAGAGGCTACGATCCCCAGAGTTACTACAACAACAACGCAGAAATTCATAAGATTCTTGACTTTGCAAATCAGAAGGGTATCGGCGGAAAGTTCTTCCACGAAGTTACATCGTCAATAATCCACCACGACCCTTATATGGTTCTGGCTGATTTTGAGGATTACAGAAACACTCAGCAGAGAATTGCAAAGGATTATCTTGACAGAGATAATTGGAACAGAATGTCCCTTATGAACATTTCAGGCGCAGGCCGTTTTGCCGCCGACCGTGCAATAAATGAGTATGCAGAGAATATCTGGCATACAAAATCCGTATTTGAGAAATAATTAAAGAATCAGAAAAGCCGCCCCAAGGGAAAAACCCCTCGGAGCGGCTTAAATTTATGCTGTTATTCACCGCAGCCGCAGGTATTGTTAGTGGGGAAGCAGTCTTTAAGACAGCCCTCCTTGGGTGGGAAAAACTCATCCACCGGGAACTGAATCTTGCGGAAAGCGTCGCAGGGATTGTCTGTTTCGCACTTACACTCCTTGTTTGGTATGCAGAAATCGTATGCGGGAATGAGCATCTGAACATCCCGTTCCAACTGTACGATTGTGAAAATTCCCAGAGTGACTGTAACGGCTTTTTCGGGCTCACGGTCACAGCAGTCAAAATCTCCGTCAAAGCAGCGGCATACAGAGCGGGGAATTCGTGAGGGCTTGCAGCAGTAGTCGGACATATTGCAGCAGTCATGGGGGCGGCAAAGCTTCGCTTCAAGGCAAATGGGGTCAACGGTTTGCACCTTTGCCTTGGGATTTGTGCTGACCATATCAAGCTGGCGGTCGATTTCATCGCATGAAAATTCCGATGAAAATACCTTAACATTGCCCTCCGAGCCGTAGAGGATACATTTCTTTGAGAATGTTGCAAGCCCCTCTACCGTTGTGGGGGGATTTGCAGGACCGCAGAACACATCAAGGCAAACCTTGAAAAAGTAGGTAATATCGACGGAGTAAAAGCCTCTGTTAAAGGGGACTTTTTCCACCTCGATAAATGCGTTAAGTACTTCGCTTCCTCTGCACCGAATATTTGTTGCTCTGTCAATGATACACTGTGCCGAATCTGTAAAATACACACGCAGGTCTTCAAGGCAGTCCTTATCGGCGCAGGAATCGTAAACACGGTTTGTATCAATGCAAACGGCTTCTTTTATTTTTGACGGCATTTTTTCATGGGTAATGCAGTTTCTTGTTTCTGACATTGTTATTCCTCCCGTTAAAAATTATCAACTGACAGTACCATTGTATGAATATGGGCGGTGTTTGTTACAAAAAGAAAAAAGATATTTTGGGCGGTTGCGAAAAAAACCGTACCGTGGTAAAATAAATGTAGCAATAAACATAAGATGGAGTTGAACCCGTGCTTAATAATATTTCAAAAGAAATAAGTGAAACCCGTATTAAATATTTAAGAAAAAGCAGGGATTTTATCGCCGCAAGAAAAGGCAGAAACGGCGACAATATTATTTTCCGTGAAATAGAAGCCGACAGAGTGCATACTAATTTTATCAGAATTATACCTGCGTCCCTGCTTTTGTTTTTGGTTGAAGTCTGCGGTATGCTTTGGGCGCTTTGGGCAAAGATAAAGTTTGATTACGGCATGAAATTTCTGATTTCCTGTATAATTTTCTGCGTTATTTCCGTATTTTTCATATTCTATATAAATTCGGGGCTGAAAAAAAGCACCTCCGCAAAGAAACGGCGTTTTATATACACCCTGTACTGGCTTTTTTATACTGCCGAGGCAATGTCCTTCTCCTTAATGGAGCTTTTTGACCGAGGCACGGTTAATAACTATATTACCTTTATAATTGTGTTCACGGTTTTGCCCATATTAGAGCCGTTGCCGAAAACACTTGTGTTTGCTGCGGCTATGGCGGCTCAGCTTTGGACGATGATTTATGTTGGTTCTTCAATTGGCAGTATTGCAGTGTGTGCGGCGGTTACAGCGGCGGGAATCTTCTTCTCTTGTGTAAGGTTTTTCTTTTATATTTCCGATAAACTCACTACGAAAAATCTTGAATTTTCAGCCAACGGTGATTTGCTCACGGGCTTTATGAACAGGCGGGGATTTTTGAGCCGCTTTGTACCCCTCACGGAGTTCTGTAACAATAACGGTTACGATTTGTGCATTATCATGATAGATATTGACAATTTCAAAAGATTTAACGATACTTACGGCCATTTAAAGGGCGATTCATGCCTGAGAGATGTTGCGGCATGCTTAAAAAAGGACTTTTCTCGCCCAACTGATTTGTGCGTGCGCTACGGCGGCGAGGAATTTTTGATTGTAACGGCGCAAAGAGATATGGGAAGATTGATAACCCATTTGCAAAATGTTTTATTCAAGATAAGCAAGCTGAAAATTGAAGATATTGACGAGAGCGTTACGGTAAGTGTGGGCGTTTTTTCGTCAAAATACGATAACAGCGATATAAAAGAGCGGATTGACAAGGCGGATCGTCAGCTTTACAATGCCAAAAACAGCGGGAAGAACTGCGTTTCTTACCGTGACATGATTTTTACACCGCAGGGAAAATAAAATTTTTCGCAAGCCCCCTTTTGGGGGCTTTTTTACGCAAAAAAAGGATAAAAATAAGCGAAAAATTATGAAAAAACGAGAAAAACATATCTTCCGTTAAAAAAACGGCGGAAAATGACTTTAAAAGTTATAAAATCGTATTTGAGGTTCATATGAACCTGTGATATAATCACAGTACAGTCAAGAGAGGAGGGGTGTTGATGCCGGAATATATACCCGGAACAGTATTGAGATTTAACAGCTCGGCGGCAGAGGATTGCTACTCCGTTATAGCGCCGCTGCTGACTGTGACAAAAGGGCTTACCTTGGCGCAGGTAAGGTCGCTGACAGGGCTTGAAGCGTCAACAATTCAAAATTGGGTAAAGCGTGGCTGGGTGAAAAATCCCGAAGGAAAACGCTACGGCGAAGAACAGTTGATGCGCATTATACTTATCAATATGATGCGAGGTTCAATGCAAATGGAACAAATAGCGTTTCTGATGAGTTATATCAACGGCTCGGTGGAGGACCGCTCAGACGATATTTTACCCGACAGAGAGCTTTTCAACATACTGTGCAGCATAATATATATATGCGAGCAAAATTCGGTTTCCGATGAGAAGTACCTTGATAAGGTGATTGACGCACAGCTTGAAAAAGTGAAAATAAGCGACGCAATATCCCAAAAGAAATTGCGAACAGCCTTGCGGGCAATGGTGCTCGCCATACTTTCAACACAGATGAGGGAGTTGGCGCAAAAAGCCTTTGCACAGTTAGGGTAACGGAAAAGGAGGAAAGAATTATGGAATATATAATGGAAAATTTATGGATTGCCTGGGTTGCGGTTGGAGTTTTCTTCCTCATAGTTGAACTGCTCACAACGGCGCTGGTGTCAATCTGGTTTGTACCTGCGGCAATAATAACCTGCCTGTTTTCACTTGTTGTTCACAGTCTCGTGTGGCAAATTGCCCTGTTTGTTGTGCTGAGCGCAGTATTTATGGTAGTGTTCCGTAAAATCTACAATAAGTACATCAAAAAAGACAAGGACGAAATAAAGCAGGAAGAACACCTTATCGGCAAAACCGCAAAAACATCCGAAGATACCGATTCCCACGGCGGCAGAGTGCTGGCAGGCGATGTCTATTGGCGTGCCGTAACCGAAAACGGTGAAAAAATCGAAAAAGACGAAACAGTAATAATAACGGGAGTGCAGGGCACAACCCTTATTATAAAAAGAGAAAACTAATTAAAAAGGAGAAAATTTTATGGAATTCTTAATTATCCCTATCATCATCGCAGTAATACTTATTGCAATTATCGTGGCAAATGTACGCATAGTACCTCAGGCAAACGCCTTTGTTATTGAGCGTCTCGGCTCATACCATACAACATGGGAAACAGGCTTGCATGTAAAAATCCCGATTATCGACAGAGTTGCTAAAAGAGTAAGTTTAAAAGAGGCTGTTGTGGATTTTCCGCCCCAGCCCGTTATCACAAAGGATAATGTTACAATGCAGATTGATACGGTTGTATTCTATCGCATTGTTGACCCCAAGCTTTATACCTACGGCGTTGAGCGCCCCATGATGGCTATTGAAAACCTCACCGCAACAACACTCCGTAACATTATCGGTGATATGGAACTTGACGCAACCCTTACTTCAAGAGATACAATCAATTCACAGATTACACAGGTTCTTGATGAGGCAACGGACGCATGGGGTATTAAAATTAACCGTGTTGAGCTTAAAAACATTATGCCTCCCAAAGAAATTCAGGACTCCATGGAAAAGCAGATGAAAGCGGAGCGTGAGCGCCGTGAAAAGATTTTGCAGGCAGAGGGCGAAAAGAAGTCCGCAATCCTTGTAGCCGAGGGTGAAAAGGAGTCTGCAATTCTCCGTGCCGAGGCTGTAAGAGAGTCTAAAATCCGTGAGGCAGAGGGTGAGGCTGAGGCAATTCTCAAAATCCAGCAGGCAACCGCCGCCGGTATTGAGATGATTAACAAGGTTAACCCCAGCCAAGAGGTTATCAGCATAAAGGCTCTCGAAGCCTTCCAGAAAGCCGCCGACGGCAAAGCAACAAAGATAATAATCCCCTCGGAAATTCAGGGAATTGCAGGTCTTGCAACCTCATTAACCGAATTGGCGAAGAAGGATTGATTGCCGTAAAACCGTAATGTGAATGTAGGGGTGGGTCTTTGTGCCCACCCTGTGAAATTTCATAAAATCAAAATAAGCAAGGTAGGGCGGGGGCTTGCCCCCGCCGCAAAATCACATAAAAATTCTGGGCGGGAACATAAGCCCCGCCCCTACAACATCACAGGTTGGAAACATTATTCATTTTTTTCGGTGCGCCGAGGTCGTCGCACCCTACAAATATGGCATTGGGTTTGATATGATTTTTTTGCGGCAGACCCCTTTGACCTCGCTGAATTTAATATAAAGGATGGGTGAAAATGAAGCCGTTTATTGGTATTGATATTACAGAGAATAAGAAAAATGAAAAGTTTAACGGGGAAGAATTTATAGTAAAAACGGTGTCACAAATACAAAAGCAAACCCTTGAAAATGCACAGGAAGACGCATTCGGTTTAGTTGAAGAATCAAAAATACCGTTACCGTTACGCATAATTCAGGGCGTGTGCGGAGTGGCAGGTGTGTTGTGTTTATCAGGAATTATGAGAGCGTGGTCGGATATTACTATTTCACAGTGTTATCAGAACGCACCGTGGTTGTTCTGGGTTTGCGGCACTTGTCTTGTTACTTGGGCAATTCTTAAAATTTTAAGCGTAAAGAAGCAAAAAGAAACACTTAATACAGATACGGGCGAAAATGTAGTAAGAAAAATTGAATCAGTCAGCGAAGGCATATATTCCGAATTAGATGTGCCCGACAACACTGAAACCGTTGATATATTAGCCTTTACATATAAAATAAAAAACGGCGAGCCGAAAGCAAAAGAAACAGGGTTTAACTCGACGCCGTATATTAATGTTGAATTCAAAGCGTTTATTGAAAACGATAAACTGATACTTGCGGATTTAGAGAATAAATACGCGTTCCCGTTGTCATCTTTAAAGGCTATTCATAAGGAGAACAAACATATAAGCGCTTTGGGTTGGAATAAAGAGGAAGACCCGAAAAAAGGAAAATATAAAGAGTATAAGTTAGGGGTTGACGACTATGGTTGTGTGCACTTTAAACCCTATTACATACTCGAAGTTTTGCACAACGGTGAGTCGTGGGGAATTTATTTTCCAAGTTATGAGTTGCCCGCCTTTACGGAATTAACCGGACTCACCCCACAGGAATAACGGCAGCATCGCAACCCATTCCGCTCCCTCTTTGAGGGAGCTGTCGGCTAAGCCGACTGAGGGAGTTACCGGTTGACAGTAAAATCAACGGGCGGGCGCAGAAACCCTACCCTACAAGCATGCCGTGGGTTTTGGTGTGATTTTTGCGGGACGATGAAGGCATCGTCCCCTACAAGATACATATAATTATTCATTGGAAACTTCATAAAAACAAAACGCAGAACAGTTTTTGCTGTTCTGCGTTTAAAATTATTTTAACTTATAATGTTTTTGCGAGTTCTTTAATATATGCTTTGAAATCTTCGCCGATTTCGGGATGATTGAGAGCCACCTCGCAGTTTGCTTTCATAATGCCCATTTTATTGCCCATATCGTAACGGGTACCGTAATAATCAAGGGCTATAACGCCGTCGGTTCGGGCAAGAGTTTTCATAGCGTCGGTAAGTTGCAGCTCATTGCCTGCGCCTTTCGGCGTGTTTTCAAGAATTTCAAAAATTTTCGCAGGCATTACAACACGGCCGAGGATAGAATAGTTTGACAAAATTTCTTCCGGCTTCGGTTTTTCAATCATATCCGTGCAGTTAAAAACTCTGTCTTCAATAGGCTCAACCGCAAGGGAACAGTATTTCGTAACATCCTTTGCGGGAACTTCTTTAACTCCAACAACGCCCTTGCCGTATTTTTCGTAAGCGTCAATAAGCTGTTTTGTAACAGGCTCACCGTCGGAAATAAACACATCGTCGCCGTAAAGGATTGCGAAAGGCTCATCGCCCACAAAATTCTTTGCACAAAGAACGGCGTGACCTAAGCCCCCCGTTTCTTTTTGACGGAGGAAATAAGTGTTGCAAAGACGGGAACATTCAACAACGGAATCGTAAAGGTCCTTTTTGTCGGGATTTTTGCTTAACTTGTCTTCAAGCTCATAAGCGTGGTCAAAGTGATCCTCAATAACTCCTTTGCCTCGATTTGTAATAATAAGCACATCGGTAATGCCTGATTTTGCGGCTTCTTCAACAAGATATTGAATTGCGGGCTTGTCAACAATATTGAGCATTTCCTTCGGCACGGCTTTGGAAGCCGGCAAAACTCTTGTGCCGAGACCTGCGGCGGGGATAATTGCTTTTGTAATTTTCATAGTAAGCTCTCCGTACTGAATATTTTATTAAAGCAGCAAGCTGAGGGCAGTTGTAAATAACTCCACTCCCAGCAAAACCGCAATTGTTATTGCAACAGCAAGCCCTCCGCTCCTGAAATACAAGAGCTTGCGCTGATTTTCGTCTGATGTTTCCTCTTTGATTTTGCGGATTTTATTAACCGTAAACTTATAATATTGCTTGTCTGCAATCAAAGCGGCGGCAATATGAAGTCCGATTAAAAGTAATCCCTGAACAGCATATATCGCAGAACCGACAGGGTTGTTTGCAAAAACAGCTTTAAAGTCAGAAGTCATATCTTCTATATACGCGTCGGCATTTTCATCGCTGACAGTTGCTTCGTTGCTGTATTCTCTTACAAAAGTATTCATATCGTTTGAAAATTTAACAGCCGCAGACGGCAGCGAAAGACCGACGGAAATCAAAAGCAGAACTGCCAAGAAAATTGCACCCAGCTTATGAAGCTTGCGGTAGAAGAACCAATAAGGCGCAAAGAAAAACGCCGCCCAGTTCCATGTTTTCTTTCCCGATTTATTGTAAAAGAATTTCTGAACATATTTAAAACTGCTGACCTGCACGAATTCAGCGGCTTCCTCTGTTAAAACACCGTCGGCAATCTCTTTGGGAAAAAGCGCAAAGGGGTTGGGCTGATTGCCGAAAAATACGGTAGATGACGCCTGCTGTGAATTGTAAGGCGCACCGTCTGCAAAGGGCGGGGGAGCCTGACGGCTTTCCGCTCCGTTTGAAAAGGGAGGAAAAGGATTTTCACTTTCCCCTGCGGTACTGTTCACGGCTTCGGGTGCCCAACGGTAACCGTCACGGTGACGGTCGCTGTTTGCACATTCGCCGTTTTTCTTATAGCAGTCACGGTGATGAGGCGTTCCGCAAACGGGACACACAACAATATCATCGTCACCGGAAAAAGGCTTGTCGCAAACGGGACATTTTTGATTTACATATCTGAAATAATTGCTCTCCATACTACACATTCCAACTGTTGATGTACTTTTCCTGCTCCGGAGTAAGAGTGTCAATCTGCGTTCCCCAGCTCTGAAGCTTTCTCAACGCTACCTTTCTGTCAATTTCCTCGGGAACATCGTTCACCGAAATTTTGAGAGAACCGCGGTTTTTGACAATGTATTCCGCGCAGAGAGCCTGAATAGAAAAACTCATATCCATAATTTCTGCGGGATGACCGTCGCCCGCCGCAAGATTCACAAGCCTGCCCTCGGCAATAACGCTTATGGTTCTGCCGTCGGGAAGCACATACCCCGTTATATTATTTCTCTGCGGTATTGTTTTAACCGCCAACCTTTCAAGCTCTGTCAGGTTAATTTCCACATTAAAGTGACCTGCGTTGCAAAGAATTGCGCCGTCCTTCATATTTTTAAAGGACTTTTCGGTAATAACATCTTTACACCCCGTAACGGTAACGAAGAAATCACCTGTTTTTGCCGCCTCCTCCATTTTTGCAACGGAGAAGCCGTCCATTCTCGCTTCCATCGCCTTTATGGGGTCGATTTCGGTAATAACAACCTGTGCGCCCAGCGCCTTCGCACGCATTGCAACGCCCTTACCGCACCAGCCATAGCCTGCAACAACTACCGTTTTTCCTGCGACAATAAGATTGGTTGTTCTGTTGATACCGTCCCACACAGATTGCCCCGTGCCGTATCTGTTATCAAAAAGATACTTGCATTTTGCATTGTTAACGGCAATCATGGGGAATTTAAGCTCTCCGTCCTTTGCCATGGACATAAGGCGGATAATTCCCGTTGTGGTTTCCTCACAGCCGCCCAGAACATTGGGCAAAAACTGCGGATATTCGTTGTGTATAAGGTTAACAAGGTCGCCGCCGTCATCAATAATGATATGGGGCTCTGCCTCAATAACGCATTTTAAATGGTCTTTGTATTCCTTTGCCGTTGCGTTGTACCAGGCAAAAACATTAAGCCCGTTGTGAGCGAGGGCCGCGGCAACATCGTCCTGTGTTGAAAGGGGATTTGAGCCCGTAACATACATTTCCGCTCCCCCTGCGGCGAGCACCGTGCAAAGATATGCGGTTTTGGCTTCAAGATGGATTGAAAGCGCAACACGCAGTCCTTTAAGGGGTTTTGAAAGGCTGAAATCTCTCTCAATGCTTGAAAGAACAGGCATATGCGCCTTTACCCAGTCGATTTTTTGCTGACCTGAGGGGAAAAGTGAAATATCACGAACAATACTCATTTTATCGCTCCGTACATTATATATTAAATTATATGTTACCACAAAGCGTCTGAAAAATCAACAACCACAGCCAATTATTTGAGCGTCTGCGGCGATTTGCAAAGTTTTTCATGTTGCAATATGGGGGCAAAAAATGTATAATGTACTAAATGCGAAATTTTTGTTCGGGAGGTATAGTTTTGGACAAGGAAAAATCTCTCAATAATAAATATCAGAAAATTGATGCGGAAACAGTTGAAACGCCCCTTGAAGAAACAAAGGTAAAAAAGGTAAAGGAGCCCAAACCGCCCAAGGAGAAAAAGGTAAAAGAACCTAAACCGCCCAAGGAGAAAAAGGTAAAAGAGCCCAAGCCTCCGAAAGAGAAAAAAATTAAGAAACCTATAAAGTCTGAAAAAAGCGAGGAAATTTTTCAAGAGAGTTTTATGCCTTCTGTTGAGGCTTCCCTTGATTTAGCGGCAGAAGCTCCTGCCGAAAAAAGGCGTGTAACCGAGGAAATAGTGTTCACTCCCGGAAAAGACACAAAAAAGAACAAAAAATCAGCGGCAAAAAAAGAAAAGCAGCAAAAGCCGCCAAAAGAAAAGAAAATCAAAGAGCCGAAACAGCCCAAAGAAAAAAAGGAAAAGCCCGTCAAGGAAAAAAAGCCCCGAGAGCCGCTGACCAAAAAGGATTTTGCAACAATCGGCGTGGCTCTGCTTGCCGTGCTTCTCATTGCAGGATATTTCGGCTATAAATATTACATTTCAAGAGAGCCGCAGGTATCGCCGCCCGATCAGAATACTGCCGAATCGAAAATAGCCGATATACAGATAGCCCGTGACAGTGTGGGCGTGGTAAACCTTATTCAGTCGGATATTCCCGATGTGTTTTACGGCTTTACGGCAGATATGAAGCTTTGCTATTATCAGTACCGTGACAACAAAATGGTGCAGGTGTCGCACACGGGAACAATTACAACAGATATTGACTTCGGCAATGAGGTTTTGCCCGTAACAATCAATTATGTTGAACTTGGCGATAAGATTTTCGGAATAGGTCTTTTCCGTGCCGACGAGCACGAGGGCGTTTATTTCTATGACAAAATGATATTTAAGCTTACAAATCTTCCCGAGGCATACAGGCAGGACTCGAAAGCGTTGCTGCTTGCAACCACAAGCGAAAATGCCCTATCTCAAAAGGAAATTCTCTGGCCCGAAAGCTTTACCGTTGATATTCAGAGTGGCAAAACAGAGCGGTTTTTAAGCATAGTAAACCGCACAATGGATATGAGCGGCGCAGGTGTTGCCGATTTCTGTATGCTTCCCACGCAGGGATACGTTTCAAAAACCTTGCAAATTCCGTTCTTTTCATCAAGGGAATACGGTCCCGACAGCGGCAAGCAGGATATTTTCGTTAAAAACGGAAATAAGGAAGAGGTTTTTGCAAGCGATGTTTACGGAAAGTTCTTTTTGACCGACGGCGAATCCGTAATATTTATGAAAAAGACAAACACAGGTTTTGATTTGATTCGCAAAACGGGCGAAACGGAAGAAATACAAAAGTCGTTCTACGGCACAATGTCAGAGTATCTTCACTCCGACGATTACATTCTCAATAAGGACAACGGAAAGCTTTACAATATGCGTACCGGCGAGGAAAAAACGCTGGTGGGATACAGAATGAGCGCCGAGATGATGGAGATAAGCCCTGACGGAAAGTATCTTGTAATGCTTGGCACGGTTAAGAGCTTATTGGATTATCAGGTGCATATATTCAACCTTGAAACAGGGGATTATGCGAAATATGTTGACAAAAACCCATCTGTACATGCGGACCTTACATTTATAAACAACACAACCGTTGTTTATACCGTTGTTGACCCCAATCAGGGCAAGGAGTATGTTGTGCTGGATGTGTCAAAAGCGAAATAAAGAGCGTCCTGCAAGGTGAAAAGCTGTATCTTGCAGGACAGTTTTGTGTATTTTCCACGGTTTAGCGGGGAAATGCGACAATCAAACTGGTAAAAATGCAAGAAGTTGGATTTTTATTAAATTTTTTGAAAAAAACACTTGCATTTTTAAACGATTGGTGATAGAATACCTCTTGCACTCACGGAAACGGTATTTCGTGAAGTCGGTGTTGATTACGGTGAGGGTCCACCCGTTCCCATCCCGAACACGGTAGTTAAGCTCATTCGTGCCGAAGATACTTGGCTGGAAGCGGCCCGGGAAAATAGGTAATGCCGACACAAACCAAAGCGTCTGCCCAATAGGGCGGGCGTTTTTTATTTTTGAATATGCGGGTATTTCTTCAAAGGATATTAAAAAACTTTAATTATAAGGTTAATTTTTTGTTGCGGGTATTGTATAATATCCGCATTTTTGTTATAATAAAATAGATTATTTGTGTGATTTTTTGCTGTATAAATTGTGACAGGAGATGTTGAAATGCTTTTTTCGCAGGATATAGGAATAGATTTGGGAACTGCCAACACGGTGGTTTATCTTAAAGGTAAGGGGATTGTACTGCGTGAGCCATCCGTTGTGGCGGTAAATGAAAAAACCGGCACTCCCGAGGTTGTTGCCGTGGGCAACGAGGCAAAGGAAATGATTGGCAGAACCCCCGGTTCGATAACTGCGGTGAGACCGCTTAAAGACGGAGTTATCGCCGACTTTGAAATTACCTCCGAAATGTTAAAGGAGTTTATTAAAAAAGCCATCAAGCGTTCGCCTTTCAGCCGTGCGAGAGTGCTTATCTGCGTGCCGTCGGGTATAACCGAGGTTGAAAGAAAAGCCGTTCACGACGCGGCGAGAAACGCAGGCGCAAAATACGCCTCTCTTATCCAGGAGCCTTTGGCGGCGGCAATGGGCGCAGGGCTTCCCATAACCGAGGCTGTGGGAAGTATGATAATAAATATCGGCGGCGGTACTACCGAGGTTGCCGTTATTTCGTACCGTGATATTGTAACCTCAAAATCCGTGCGTGTTGCAGGGGATAATTTTGACGAAGCAATAATCGAGTACATACGCAAAAAGCACAATATGCTTATAGGTGAAAGAACGGCGGAGGATGTAAAAATAAAAATCGGCTCCGCAATGGAATACGACGGCGAGGGCGCTATGGATATTAGAGGGCGCAACCTTGTGGACGGTCTTCCCAAAAACATTGAAATTACATCGGAGGATGTGCGTGAGGCTCTTTCAGAGCCTTTGGCGCAAATTCTTGAAACAATACGCTCAACCCTTGAAAAAACTCCTCCGGAGCTTTTGGCGGATATTGTGGATAACGGGATTATGCTCACAGGCGGCGGAGCGCTGCTCAGAGAACTGGACAAGCTTATTTCAAAAGAGATGAAAATTCCCGTTCATGTTGCGGCAGAGCCTATGGACTGTGTTGCAAACGGAATGGGCTATTGCCTTGAAAAAGGAAATATGTAAAGGGCGGTATAATGAACAGATTTTTTAAAAGTACAACTTTCAGGGTGCTTTTGGCAGTTGCCGTTTTGCTGTTGTGTGCAACGGTTTTGGCAACCGTTACAAGCAAAGCCACTTCCCCCCTGACAAACGCTTTAAGCTTTTTAACCTCGCCGCTTCAAGAGGCAACATCGTTTATCTATTCTAAATTTGACGGTGTAACAGGCGGATTTATCTCGTCCAAATCATATCAGGAAAGAATTTCTCAGCTTGAACAGCAGGTGGCCGATTATCAAAAACAGCTTGTAGATTACGAAAAAACGAAAAAACAGCTGAGCTCATATGAGGAGTTTCTCGATGTGCGTGAAAAAAATCCCGATTTCACATGGGTTTATTCCACGGTTATCGGCAGAGATTCGGCGGATTTGTTCGGCTCCTTCACAATAAACAAGGGTTCTCTTGACGGTATAAAGGTAAACGACGCCGTAATTTACAGCGAGTACCTTGTAGGCGTTGTTACGGAGGTCAACCCCACCTCGGCGGTGGTGCGCTCAATTTCCGACCCCTCGGTTAATGTTGCCGCTTACGAAATCAGAACAGGCGAGCTGGGATATGTTTCCTCGTCTTACGATACAGCCGTAAACGGCGGCTGCCGCCTTTCCGGGCTTGATAAGAGCACGGGCATATCAAAGGGCGGAATTGTCTGTACCTCGGGCACAGGCGGAATTTTCCCCAAGGATTTGATTATAGGCACGGTTTCAGCCGTTGAGCAGAGCAGTACGGATTTGACTTCGTATGCAACGCTTAATCTTGCGGTAGATTCAAAGGATATTCACGATTGCTTTGTTATTACTGCTTTTGAGGAATAATATTTTCTATGACCGTTCAAACAAAAACAAAAGCCAAGCGGTATCTTGTATATGCTTTAATACTTTTTGCCGCACATATTTTTCAAAACACACTGCAGATTTTTCCCGAAATTGCGTCAGTCCGTCCGGAACTGCTGATTTCTGCCGCGGTGTGCATTGCCGTGTTTGAGGGCGAGCTTATAGGTGCGGCGGCAGGGCTTGCGGCGGGCGCTTTATGGGATACCGTCACGGTAACTGCCGATGGCTACAATGCTCTTTTCCTTATGATTATGTGCGCTGTGTGCGGTGTGCTGATGCGTGTTTTTCTGCGTAATAACATAATAACATATATTATTATGAATACTTGTATAACATTGTTTTATTACATCACTTATGCCCTGTTTTTTGTTACGGCAAGGGGTATCGACGGCGCTCTCGCAATGCTTTTGCGTTATTATCTGCCCATGGCATTATATTCTTTGGTGCTTACGCCCCTGTGGTATGTTCTTATAAGGGCGGTCAACAGAAGATTTTCGGATAAATATTAGAAAGGGAGAAACAGAGATGAAAAGCAATTACAGCTTTAAAATCAGAGCTGCCGCATTTATTGCGGCGGTAGTTTTTGTCATTTCTGTTTTTATCGGCGACCTTTTCCGTATTCAGGTGATTATGCGTGACGAATACGCCTCAAAAAAACTCTCTCTTTCGTCCGTTTCAAACACGGTGGATGCCGTAAGAGGCGAAATTCTGGACAGCAACGGAACGCCCCTTGTATATAATGTGCAGTCAAACACCGTTTATATTGACGCTTCGTATTTCCCCCGTTCCGCACAGCAGGAAAAGAGAAACGAAATACTCCTTTCTCTTATAAAACTGTTTGATGAAAATCAGGTGGAATATTCACACGCCCTGCCCATTGAGCTTTCGGAGGGCGGATTGGTGTTTGCGGAGAAAAGTGAAAGCGATAAGGCGTATCTTTTCAAGGCGGATTATCTTAACCTAAATTCATATGCAACGGCGCAGAACTGTTTTGACGCTCTTTGCGAATATTATTCCCTGGGGGGTATGACCGCAGACGACGCGCTGAAAGTGGGCGGAATACTTTTCAGAATGAGAAGAGCCGATTTCTCAACGGCAAATCCCTTTACATTAGCAGAAGATGTGCCCGATAATGTGGTGCTCATTTTGAAGGAGCAAAGCCGTTTTTATGAGGGAATTGAAATTCGCACCGATGTTCGCCGTGAATATTACGACGGAACGATAGCCCCTCATATAGTAGGTTATTACGACTATATCGACGCCGATGAATACAAGGCGGTAACAGAGCAGTATAAAGAACAGCTTAAAGACGAAACGCTTACCGATGAACAGAAAGAGGAGCTTCGCCTGCGTGCATACGGAATGACCGATAAAATCGGTAAATTCGGTATTGAAAGCGCAATGGAGGAGGAATTAAGAGGCACAAAGGGTAAACAGACCACCGTTACAAACAGCGACGGCACAAAAACCACCTCAATAACAAAAGAGCCCGTAAACGGCAACAATGTTATTCTTACAATTGAGGCGGACTTCCAAAAAGAGGTACAGAAGATACTTGCCGCACGAATTAACGATACCCGTGACCTTAAAAACATAGCGGCGGCAGGCAGTATAGTTGTTATGGATGTAAAAACGGGCGCCGTGCTTGCCTGTGCCACATATCCTACCTTTGACTTGTCCTATTATAAGGAAAATCAGGTAGAACTTAATACTGACCCCTCCGCACCCCTTTGGAACAGAGCTTTGCGAAGCACTTATGCTCCCGGTTCAACGGTAAAGCCTGCCATGAGTATTGCGGCGCTGAATGAGGGTATAATAACTCCTCAGACAAGAATTAAATGCACAATCAACTATACTCCCTTCCCTCAGTGGAAATGCGTAGGTCTCGGCGGCCACGGCGGTAAAGAGATAACCGTTGAAGAGGCAATAAAGCACTCCTGCAACATATTCTATTATACTGTGGGCAGTCAGTTGGGTATTAACAGAATAAGCAGTTATCTTTCGGCTTTCGGTCTGGGGCAAAAAACAGGCGTGGAGCTTACTGAGGCAACAGGCGTTGTGGCAAGTGCGGAAAACCGCATCAACGCAGGGGGAAGTTGGTATCCCGGCGATACTATTCAGGCGGCTATCGGTCAGTCCGATAGCCTGTTCACTCCCATACAGCTTGCGTCCTATGTTTCAGCCCTTGCAAATAACGGCAAAAGATATAAGGCTCATTTCGTAAAAAGCATAAAATCAGCGGATTATTCTCAGACAATTTATGAGGCGGAGCCTGTTTTGCTGGGCGAGGTTGAGGCGTCCGACGAAGCATATGCGGCTGTAAGACGGGGTATGGTGGCAATGGCAAACACATACGCTTCAATTCGCGGGCTTGATTATTCCGTAGCCGCAAAAACAGGTACTGCGCAGGCAAAAAAGCGTGTTAACGGTCAGATTGTCAGCTTTACAAACGGTTTCGTTATGTCATATGCTCCTGCCGACAATCCTCAAATCGCCGTTGTTGCGGCAATCGAAAATGTATCCAGCGCCGGACTTCCCACATATGTCCGTGATGTTTACGAGGCGTATTTCAATCGCAATTCCGTTGTTACAGGCTCCCAGCAGAGCAATACGGTGCTGAGATAAACAGTAAAACGGTGAATAGTGCAATGCAAAAGCGAGATACTATATTTTAGTGAAAAAACACTTGCAAAATAAAATAACTTGTGTTACAATATCAAGGCTATCTCTGTGCGCTCGGGTGATTGAGAAAACCCAAAGGGTGTTCACCTGTCTTTCATCTGGGGCATTTGAGAAATAATTTTAATGAGGTGAAAAACAATGACAAAAGAAGAAAAGCAGGCCATAATGGCTGAGTATGCTACTCACGAGGGCGACACAGGCTCACCCGAGGTTCAGATTGCAGTTCTCACAAAGAGAATTAACGATTTGACCGAGCATCTCAAAACAAACAAGAAAGACCATCATTCAAGAAGAGGACTTCTTAAAATGGTTGGTCACAGAAGAAACCTTCTTGCATACCTTGCTGATAAGGATATCGAAAGATACCGTTCAATCGTTGCAAGACTCGGTCTTCGTAAGTAATTCCACAATTAAGGCAGACAGAGTTTTTTACTCCGTCTGCCTTGAATTGCTTTTAAAGCACGGTAAAACGGGGCAAAAATCTTTGATTTTAGCGGTAAACAGAGCATTTAAGCAGTTGCGGCTTGAATGTTGCGTTTATTGCTAAAAAACGGTTTTTGCCTTGTAAAATAAAGAAAAAGAAAAGAGGTAAAAACTATGTTTTTCAAGAATTTCAAAGTTTGGGAAACCGAGCTTGCCGGCAGAAAGCTGACACTTGAAACAGGCAAAATGGCAGGCCTTGCAAACGCCGCCGTTATGGCACGCTACGGTGAAACAGAGGTTCTCTGCACCGTAACTGCTTCCGCAAAACCGAGAGAGGGCGTTGATTTCTTCCCCCTTTCAGTTGATTATGAAGAGAAGATGTATTCCGTAGGCCGTATCCCCGGCTCATTCCAGCGCCGTGAGGGCAGAGCAAGCGAAAAGGCTATTCTTACTTCTCGCTGTATTGACCGCCCCATCCGTCCCCTTTTCCCCAAGGATTTGAGAAACGACTGCTCCGTTGTTGCAACGGTAATGTCGGTTGACCCCGACTGCTCACCTGAAATCACCGCCATGATCGGTGTTTCAACTGCAATCGCAATTTCCGATATTCCGTGGGACGGCCCTATTTCAGGCGTAAATGTAGGACTTGTTGACGGTCAGATTGTTATCAACCCCAATTTGGAACAGCGCGGAAAATCAGACCTTGTTCTGACCGTTGCTTCAACTGCCGACCTTGTTGCCATGATTGAGGCGGGCGGTAATGAGATTGACGACGACACAATGTTTGACGCCATTATGGCAGGTCATGAGGAAAATAAGAAGATTGTTAAGTTTATTCAGGGCATCGTTGACGAGGTAGGCAAGGCGAAGTTCTCTTATGAGTCGTCAGACCCCGATCCCGAAATAATGGCAGAGATTGAGGCTTTCTGCATTGAGGATGTTAAAAAGGCTCTTGATACAGATGATAAGCTTGTCCGTGACGAGGCTCTCCTCCCCATTTACGAGGCTGTTCACGAGAAGTTTGACGAGCGTTTTGAGGGCTGTGAAGCAAAGCTTGACGAGATTATGTATCTTGTTCAGAAACATGTTGTCCGTGCATGGCTCAAAGATGAGCACAAGCGTGTTGACGGCAGAGGAATTGACGAAATCCGTCCTCTTAATGCCGAGATTGACCTGCTCTCCCGTGCTCACGGTTCAGGTATGTTTACAAGAGGTCAGACTCAGGTTCTCTCCGTTGCAACACTCGGCCCCATAAGCGACGCACAGCAGCTTGACGGTCTTGACGAGCAGACCGAAAAGAGATATATCCACCACTACAATTTCCCCTCATATTCAGTAGGCGAAACTAAGCCTTCAAGAGGTCCGGGACGCCGTGAAATCGGTCACGGTGCATTGGCTGAAAAAGCGCTTATTCCCGTTCTTCCGTCAGTTGAGGAATTCCCCTATGCTATCCGTGTAGTATCCGAGGTTCTCTCCTCAAACGGTTCAACCTCACAGGGCTCCGTTTGCGGCTCAACACTTGCTCTTATGGCGGCGGGCGTTCCCATTAAGGCTCCCGTTGCAGGTATCTCCTGCGGTCTTATCACAGGCGATGAAGGCGTTTACGGCGACTTTATGACAATGGTTGATATTCAGGGACTTGAAGATTTCTACGGCGATATGGACTTTAAGGTAGCAGGTACAAAGAACGGTATCACAGCTATCCAGATGGACTT
This sequence comes from uncultured Clostridia bacterium, assembly GCA_946041635.1. Classification (GTDB taxonomy): domain Bacteria; phylum Bacillota; class Clostridia; order Oscillospirales; family Acutalibacteraceae; genus Fimenecus. The sequence goes on along the minus strand of CAMGDG010000009.1, from coordinate 10,535 downwards.
AAAGGTTCACGGTCTTACTCCCGAAATCATTAAAGAGGCTTTTGCAAAAACTCACAAGGCAAGAAATTATATTCTTGATGAGATTATGCTGCCCGTTATTTCCCAGCCCAGAGCAGAGCTTTCAAAATATGCTCCCAAAATGCTCACCACAAAGATTGACCCCGAAAAAATCGGTGATGTTATCGGTAAACAGGGCAAGGTTATTCAGAAAATTCAGGCAGAGTGCGAGTGCAAGATTGATATTGAAGAGGACGGAAATGTGTTTATCTCCGCTATTGATATTGATAATGCAAAAAGAGCTTTGCTTATTGTTGAAACAATCGCAAAAGACCCGGAAATCGGCGCTGTATATAACGGCGTTGTAACAAGACTTATGAGCTTCGGCGCATTTGTTGAGATTGCTCCCGGCAAAGAGGGACTTGTTCATATCAGCCGTCTTGATGTTAAGCGTGTTGATAAGGTCGAGGATGTTGTCAATGTTGGCGACAGCGTGCTTGTTAAGGTTCTTGAAATAGACGACCAGGGCAGACTTAACCTTTCACGCCGTGATGCGCTTATTGAGGTTAAGGGTCTTGTTCCCGAAAATGATGTTGAGGAAGCTCCCAAAAGAGATAACAAAAAGCGTCATTTTAACAACCGCCGCCGTGACCACGAATAATTAAGGTCAGTAGCAAAAAACAGCAGTACTAAAAAAAATTAACCGTCCGCCGGAAGGCGGACGGTTTTTGCATATTTAGGTATTGTAGGGGTAAATCACGAATCGCCCGAAAAATCACAGGAAAAACCTACGGTGCGCCGAGGTCGTCGCACCCTACAAGCACGCTAAACATTTTATAGATTCCTTGTAGGGGACGATGCCTTTCATCGTCCCGCAAAATCAACTGTTTTCCAACTGTTTTTGTGATTGCATTTTAAGGTAGGCGTTTATAAAGCCGTCAATATCGCCGTCCATAACGGCGTTGATATTACCGTTTTCAAAGGAGGTTCTGTGATCCTTTGCAAGGGTATAAGGCATAAAAACATAAGAACGAATCTGACTGCCCCATGCAATTTCTTTGTGGTCGCCTTTAATATCTTCAATCTTTGCAAGGTGCTCACGCTCTTTAATCTCAATAAGCTTTGATTTAAGCATTGTCATGGCAACCTCACGGTTCTGGTGCTGACTGCGCTCCACCTGGCAGGAAACCACAATGCCCGTGGGCTTATGGGTAAGACGGACCGCCGAGGAGGTTTTGTTAACCTTTTGTCCGCCTGCGCCGCTGGCACGGTAAACCGCCATTTCAATATCGTCGGGATTTATCTCAACATTTGTGTCCTCGTCAATTTCGGGCATAACCTCCAATGAGGCAAAGGAGGTGTGGCGCCTGCCCGATGCGTCAAAGGGAGAAATCCGCACAAGACGGTGAATTCCTGCCTCGCTTTTCATAAAGCCGTAGGCGTTTTCACCCTCTATGAGAATACTTGCGGATTTGAGCCCTGCCTCGTCGCCGTCAAGATAGTCAAGGGTTGAAACCTTGTAGCCGTGGCGTTCACCCCAACGGTTATACATTCTGAAAAGCATCTGCGCCCAGTCCTGAGCCTCTGTTCCGCCTGCGCCTGCATGGAAAGTGAGAATGGCGTTTTTAGAGTCGTATTCTCCTGTTAAAAGCGTTGCAAGAGTTTGGCTGTCAAGCGTTCTTTCAAACTCCTCAACGCTCTCGGTGCACTCCGCCAAAAGGCTCTCGTCCTCTTCTTCGTCTGCAAGTTCAATCATAACAAGGGCGTCTTCGTAATCGGATTTCAGCTTTTCATAACTTGCAACCTTGTTTTTCAATGAGCTTGTGCGTTGAAGCACCTTTTGGGAGTTCTGAATATCGTCCCAAAAGCCGTCTTCTGCCGCCTGTTGTTCCAAGGACGCAATTTCAGCCTTCATTTTTTCAAGCCCAAGAGCCTCCGCCAAGTTTTTAAGCTCATCCTCGTGGCTTGAAAGTCTTAATTTTAATTCTTCATACTGAAGCATAAATTTACCTCGCTTAATATGTTCTTTGTATTATATGTGTTTTCTGAATTTTTAAACTGTCACTTGTCCGCAAAAAAGCATACTATGTAGTAAGATAACTGCAAAGCGGACACAGGTAAGCCCTGCTTTTTAAAACAGCCTGTACGCCCCGTGCAGATATGATATAAATTCCGTCGGAGTGTTTCAAAAGAGATGCTCCGACTTTGCTATGCGGCGGAGGTGCTTTCCTCAGACGAGCTTTCACCCTCGGTTGCGGCGGTTGTGTCGCTTGCAACCTGCTCTGCCTGAGCCAACAAATCCTTGTTTTCGGTGGTTGTTTCGCTTTGCGATACGGTTGTTGCCGTTTCGGGAGTTGTTGTGTTCTGAATTGCGGAAATGAACAGACTGCCGTCCTTTTCACGCAGAGTTATTTTGAGATACTTGTCGGGGGAAGGCTCAATCATCTCGCCGTTATCGCCCTGTTCCCATGCGTCACCTGCAAGGCACGCCACGGTCAGCACAACTGTGTGCTCCGAGGTCTTTTTGTCAACAACCTTGGGGGTGTAAATAGGCACGATTCCCGTAAGGGGAATTGTGTATGTTCCCGATGCTTCGTCATATGTAAATTCGTATCCGTAACCCTCAACGGTTGCGTGGACGGGGGCAATTTCCGTACCGAAAAGTTTTTTGAATTCCGTTTCAACATCGCCTTTGGGAATAGAAAGACCGCTGCCCGTACCTGCATATTTATCGGGGGAAATATCACTTTTTAAAAGCGACCACACAGAAATTTCAATAAGCTGGTTCATATCAGCCTTTGTAATATCGTCGAAAGTGTCGGGGTCAATGAGAACAACGGGAGTTAAAAGGCGATTGTATTCATCAAAGTTTTTGCGGTTTTCAACGGCGGTTGATATACCCTTTACCGCTGAAATTACAATCGCAACAACGCCCACGGCGGCAAGAAGAATAATCAGCATTCCTACGGGGAAAGCCGCCTTGTGACTGCCGCTGTGTTTAATTTTTTTGGATTCTGACATATTGCAGCACCTACCTTATCTGACCGTTGCCGTATATTTTGTATTTAAAGGAATTAAGCTGTGGAAGCCCCAAGGGACCTCTTGCGTGAAGTTTTTGCGTAGAAATACCGATTTCCGCACCGAAGCCGAACTCGCCGCCGTCGGTAAACCGTGTGCTGGCATTGTGATAAACCGCCGCCGAGTCAACGCCCGAAAGGAATTTTTCAGCGGCGTCAATATTTTCCGTAATTATGCTTTCGCTGTGACCCGAGGAGTATTTTCTGATATGTTCCATCGCCTCGTCAAGAGAAGAAACGATTTTAACGGACATTTTATAGTCAAGATACTCTCTTGCCCAATCATCTTCCGTTGCTTTTTCAATATCGGGGCATATTTCACGGCATATTTCGTCGCCGTAAAGTGTAACGCCTTTTTCGTCAAGACGGGCTTTGACCGCTATCAGGGCGAGCTCTGCAATATCCTTGTGAATAAGCAGACTTTCCGCTGTGTTGCAAACAGAAATACGCTGTGTTTTCGCATTGAATACAATGTTTGCCGCCATATCAATATCTGCGTCACGGTCTATGTAAATGTGACAGTTGCCAACGCCTGTTTCAATTACGGGTACGGTTGAATTTTCCACTACCGCATTTATAAGTGAAGCGCTGCCCCGAGGAATAAGCACATCAATATACTTGTTCATTTTCATCATTGCCGTTGCACTCTCTCTTGAAGTGTCACGGACAAGGTCTATAATATCGGGGTTAAATCCTGCGTTTTGAACGGCACTTCTCATTATATCCGTTATGCAGGCGTTGGAGCAAAATGCCTCTTTACCGCCCCTGAGAATTGCGGCGTTGCCTGCTTTAACCGCCAAAGCCGCCGCATCGCTTGTAACATTGGGACGAGCCTCGTAGATAATGCCGATTACCCCCAAGGGTACGCTGACACGCTGAATTTTAAGACCGTTTGGCCGTTCTGTTTCCCAAAGCACTCTGCCGACAGGGTCTGGGAGGGAAATAACGCCCTCAATGCCCTGCGCCATACCCTCAATTCTTTCGTCATTCAGCATCAGGCGGTCAATGAGTGTGTCTGCCATACCGTTTTTTCTGCCGTTTTCTATATCTTCTGAGTTTGCTTCAAGAATTTTTTTACGGTTTTCACGCAAGGCGTCCGCCATGGCTTGAAGTATTCTGTTTTTATCTTCCGTTGAGGTAACGGCTAATTTTGCCGCGGCGTCTTTTGCCCTTTTACCGATTTCGTTAAGCATATCTAATTCCTGCCCTTAAAAAATGTACCTGTCTGCTTGCCGTCAAGAGCTTTATAAATTTCCGTGGGGTTTTCCCCGTTCATAACAATTGTATCAATTCCTGCCTCCATGGCGATTTGCGCCGCATGGAGCTTTGTTACCATTCCGCCCGTGCCGAAGCGTGAGCCGTGACCGCCTGCAATGGCGAAAAGCTCGTCGTTTATTTCCGTTACAAGGGGAATAAGCTTTGCGTCTTCGTTTTCTGTGGGATTTGCATCGTAAAGGCCGTCAATATCCGTGAGAATAATAAGAGCGTCGGCTCCTATAAGCTTTGCAACGATTGCCGAAAGCGAGTCGTTGTCGCCGTAAACAATTTCTTCAACCGCAACGCTGTCGTTTTCATTTATAACGGGAATTGCTCCGAAATCGAACAGCCTGTTAAAGGTGTTTATAAGATTTTGCCGCCTTTCGTCGTTCTCAACATCGCTTTTTGTTATGAGAAGCTGACCTACGGTGTGACCGTATTCGCCGAAAAGCTTATCGTACATAAACATAAGCTCGCATTGACCGATAGTTGCCGCCGCCTGCTTTCCCGCCGTATCACGGGGCTTTTCGGGAAGTCCCAATTTGCCTGCACCCACGCCGATTGCTCCGCTTGTTACAAGGGCTACCTCAATTCCTGAATTTACAATATCGGAAAGCACGCTCACAAGCTTGTGCATTCTTCTTATATTCGTTTTGCCCGTACTGTATGTAAGAGTTGAGGTGCCAACCTTAACAACAATACGCTTAACATCCTTCAAAACAGCCATTTTTCTGCTCCTGACATAAAATATCATTTTATTTTACCATACTTTTCACGGTTTAACAACTGTTTTGTTTTTATTTATTTAAGGTATTATTAAGCACCTTGAAAAACAGCGGCGTATGTGGTAAAATATCGGCAGTTATGCGTAATACAACAAATTATTGCAAATATACTTTATTATACAGATTTTTTGGGGTGACCGTAAGTGAAAACGGGAATAGTTGTAGAGGGCGGCGCAATGCGTGCCGTCTATAACGCAGGTGTGCTTGATGTTCTTTTGGAAAACAGCATATTTTTTGATTATCTTATAGGCGTTTCCGCAGGGGCGGGCAATTCCGCTTCATATATTTCAAAGCAAAACGGCAGGGCTTATAGGTGCAATACCAATTATATTCACGATAAACGCTTTATGGGGGTTGACCCTCTTTTAAAGCACCACTCGTTTTTCGGACTTGATTTTATAGTTGACGGTATGGCGTATGATTTGGAGCCTTTCGATTTTGATGAGTTTTACCGTGATGAAACGGAGCTTGTAATCGGCGTTACAAATGCGCTGACAGGGCAGGACGAATACTTTACAAAGGATTTTCTTGTGGAGAATAACACCCTTGACCCCTTTAAGGCAAGCTGTGCGGTGCCCATATTCTGTCAGCCCGTAATGATTAACGGAATACCGTATTTTGACGGCGGCGTTGCCGATTCCATACCGGTAAAAAAAGCGTTGGAGGACGGGTGCGACAGGCTTGTTATAGTGCTTACCCGTGAAAAAGGCTTTCAAAAACGGCCCGAGGCACTGCCTCCCGTTTATAAAAAAATACTGTCCGATTATCCTAAGGTTGCAGAGTCTTTGGAACAGCGTCACATAAAGTACAACGAAACTCTGAAACTCATTGATAAGCTTGAAAACGAGGGCAGGGCAATTGTTGTGCAAAGCGAAAGACCGCTTGATGTGTGGGAGGTTGCTCTTTCACGGACAAAGCTTGACGCCTGCTATGACAGAGGTCGGCTTGACTGCTTGCAAAGATTGCAGGATATAAAGGACTTTGTCAGAAAACAGGATACTATAAACGATTAAGGTGATATAAAATGGAGTACAATTTTTCAAAAAGAATTTCGGGGCTTCAGCCCTCTGCAATCCGTGAAATACTTAAAGCCACGCAGGACCCTGCAATAATTCCCTTTGCGGCGGGCAACCCGGATGCGGCGGCTTTCCCCATTGAGGAAGTTAAGAAGATTTCAGCGGAAATATTTGAAAAAGAACCCGTTACAGCTTTGCAGTACGGCGTTACCGAGGGCTACACGCCTCTGCGTAACCGTATGACGGGCTATTTAAAGGAAAAATTCAATATCGGCAGAGAGTTCGACAGCCTTATTATAACTTCGGGCGCACAGCAGGTTATGGACCTTGCAACAAAGGCGCTGTGCGATTTCGGCGACACGGTTATATGCGAACGCCCCTCCTTTATCGGCTCATTAAACTGCTTCCGTTCTTACGGCTGTAAGCTTGCCGGCGTTGATGTTGAGGCGGACGGAATGAATATAGAACAGCTTGAAAACGCTATTAAAACCGCTGAAAATCCCCGTTTTATCTATACAATTCCCAATTTCCAGAACCCCTCGGGAGTCACTATGAGTCTTAAAAAGAGAAAGGCTGTTTATGAAATTGCAAAAAAATATGGCCTTCTTATTGTGGAGGACAACCCTTACGGCGATTTGAGAGTTGCAGGTGAAGAGGTTCCCTCAATCAAGAGCTTTGATGAGGACGGAATTGTTATTTACGCAGGATCTTTCTCAAAGCTTCTGGCACCGGGCATCCGTGTGGGCTATATTTGCGCTCCCGCACCCATTGTTGCAAAAATGACGGTGGGCAAGCAGGCTGCGGATGTTCATACGCCCGTGTTTTCACAAATGCTTGTGGATAAATGGATGGCGGAGTATGATATTAACGCTCACATTGAGAAAATCCGCGGAATTTACCGTGAAAAGCTGAACCTTATGTGCGACCTTATTGATTCGGAATTGGGCGATTTTGTAGAATATGTCCGTCCCGAGGGCGGCCTGTTCGTATGGTGCAAATTGCCTGAAAATGTTGATATGATTGAATTTGTAAAGGAATGTATTGCAAACAAGGTTGCGGTTGTTCCCGGTACGGCGTTTATGATAAACGATGAGGAAACAAACTGTTTCAGAATGAATTTCTCCACGCCCTCCAATGAAAAAATCGTTGAGGGTATGAAAATTTTAGGAAAAGTTAAGGAAAAATATATTGGATAAGAAAAACTACACTCTTACCGACCTTTCGGTTATAAAAAGAGTAATGGGGGAGCACGGCGTTACATTTTCAAAAGGCCTTGGGCAGAATTTCCTTGTAAATCCCACGGTTTGCCCCAAAATGGCGGAGGCTGTCAGGGAAAGCACCGATAACAAAACAGGCGTACTTGAAATAGGCGCAGGCGTTGGAGTGCTTACCAAGGAGCTCTTGGAACGGTGCGATAAAGTAGTGTGCGTTGAGCTTGATACCCGTCTTTTCCCCGTGCTTAACGATACTCTGTCGGGCTATGAAAATCTTACTCTTATAAACGGCGATATTTTAAAAATCGACCTTAAAAAAGTAATAGCGGAGCATTTTGACGGTATGGAGGTGTTTGTTTGCGCAAATCTGCCATATTACATCACATCTCCCGTAATTATGCGGCTTTTGGAGGAAAAACTACCCTTTAAAAAGATAATCGTAATGGTGCAGAAAGAGGCGGGCGACCGTCTTTGCGCCAAGGTTGGCACAAGAGAAAGCGGAGCCGTTACCGTTGCTGTAAATTATTATGCAAAGGCGAGAAAACTTTTTGATGTGTCCCGTGGCTCGTTTTTTCCCAGCCCCAAGGTGGATAGCTGTGTTATTGAGCTTGATTTAACACAAAAGGGAGATTATCCCGTTATTGACGAAAAGCTTTTCTTTCAAACGGTTAAAGCCGCCTTTTCCCAGAGGAGAAAAACGGTACTAAACGCCCTTTCAAGCGGAATGGGCATTGAAAAAAGCAAAATTGCACAAGCGGTTAAAAATGCAGGTGTTTCAGAAAATGCAAGGGCAGAAGCACTTACAATGGAGCAGCTTGTGAATTTGTCCAATGAAATATTTAAAGTAAAGGATTAAAAAAATGAAATATTCATACAGAACAAAAGGCACCTGTTCGGGGCAGATTGATTTCGAACTGGAAAACGGAATTATTAAGGATGTTGTTTTTTACGGCGGCTGTAACGGTAATTTAAAAGGAATTTCTGCCATCGTAAAGGGCAAGCCTGCCACAGAGGTTATTGATACTTTTAAAGGCATTACCTGCGGCTTTAAGAAAACCTCGTGCCCCGACCAGTTGGCGGTGGCTCTTCAAGAGGCGTTGGAAAGTGAAAAGGGAGAATAATTTTAAAAGCGCCGCAAAAACCGCTCTCGAAATGCTGAAAGAGGGCGGCTTTGAGGCGTTTCTCATAGGCGGAAGCGTGCGTGATTACCTTATGGGCTTGCCCATAGGGGACATTGATGTTACCACAAATGCCACGCCATATGAGGTTGAAGATGTTTTTAAGGATTATAATGTAATCGAAACAGGGATAAAGCACGGCACCGTAACGGTCCTTTTAGAGGGCGAGCCTGTTGAGATAACAACATACAGAAGCGAGGGGGAGTATTCCGATAACCGCCACCCGGACAGCGTTGAGTTCTCCCGCTCCCTGCGTGACGATGTTATACGCCGTGATTTTACAGTGAACGGTGTGGCGTATAGCTTTGAAAACGGATTTTGCGACCTTGTGGGAGGTATTGAGGATATAAATAACGGCATTATCCGCTGTATCGGAGACGCCGAAACCCGTTTCCGTGAGGACGCACTCCGCATAATGCGTGCTTTGCGTTTTTCCTCCGTGCTGGGCTTTACTATTGAGGAAAACACGAAAATCGCCATAAGAAAATGCAAGGAATTGCTTAAAAATATTTCCGCAGAGCGTATCCGTGAAGAAACCGTCAAGCTTATCTGCGGAAAAAATGCTTATGAGGTTTTAGAGGAGTTTTCCGATGTATTAGGTGTGATTTTACCTGAGATCAAGCCTTTAATCGGGTTTGAACAGATAAACCGTCATCATATTTACGATGTTTACACACATACTCTTAAAGCGATGACAAAGAGCCGACCGAGCAAGACAATCCGTTTGGCTTTGCTTTTCCACGATATAGGAAAGCCTGCCTGCGTTTCCTTTGACGAAAAGGGTGAAATGCATTTTTACTCTCACCCGAAAAAGAGCGCAGAAATAACGGCAAACATTATGACTCGGCTTCGATTTGATAACGACACAAAAAACAAGGTTGTAACCCTTGTGGAATTTCACGATTCACCAATAACGGTGCAGGGAAGCAATTCTCCCGACCGCCGCAGAATTAAGCGGATTATGTCACAAATCGGAGAAGAACTGATTTACGATTTGATTGAGATAAAAAGGTGTGATAATTCGGCGCAAAATCCGGATTATTACAGGGGCGATGAATTTTACGGTAAAACTCTTGAAATGATTGATGAAATCATAGGGGGAAAAGAGTGCTTTTCCGTTAAGGATTTGAAAATCAACGGAAACGACTTACTCCGAATGGGCTATAAGGGAAAAGAAATCGGAGAAGCTCTCCGAATTTGCCTTGACGGGGTAATCGACGGAAGAATAAAAAACGATTACGAAGAAATTTTAAAGTTTATAGAGAAGAAATAAAAAGAACCGTATTCCTTTAACGGAACACGGTTCTTTTGTTTAATGAAAATTGTTATTTTTCATTTTCTTTTTCTTCGCTTTTATTTACGATAACAACGGCAATTGACCAAATGAAAACCGCAAGCAATAGGAATAAAACCGAGAAAAACGCGCCTTCAAGCCGAAATACCGTTACATCACCTGCCAAATTTAAAACCATATTTACGATTGTATTTTGAACATCGAAAAGCTGGGAAAGCGTTATTTCACCATTGATCAACGGCTTTGCAAAGAACTGTGTAAATGAGATATATGACGCTATGGTGCAAGCAAGTCCGGAGCCTGAGAGAGCCGCAATAACTTTAACCTTGTTTGAGAAAAGCGCAAAACCGATAATTACAAGGCCCAATATAAGTGCCACCGCAATTAGAACAATGGCAACAATTACAGGGCGGTAAAGACTGTTTGAAAAGAAATCTGCGCCAATGGCGGTATCTTCGCCTATGTATGGCTTAATTGTTTCAAGCCATTTGGGAAGGCCGGCAAGGGAAATATAATCAAATGTAATTTGAAGTTCGCTTTTGTTGGCGAACGTGTTTATTAAGTTCGAAATGGAAGTGTGATCAATTTGAAAATATAAAAGATTTTTATAATAAAACAGCGGATACATCGCAACGGTCATAATTACCGTTATTACCCGATAAAAAATGTCAAACCCCGTTGTTTTTTGTTTAATTTTTTTTGTCTTGCTCATTATTG
>CAMGDG010000008.1 GCA_946041635.1 uncultured Clostridia bacterium | reverse complement strand
ATATTAAAGAATATACAAACAAAAATATATCATATCGGGTAAAAATAATCAATAAAAATATTTGAAAATGTTGTATATTTTATTTTCCTGAGGATAAATTCAGATAATATGCCACCGCCAGGCGGTCACACCGTTCGTTTTCGGGGTGACCTGCGTGCCCTTTTACCCAAACAAATTCGTACTCGTGTTTTGATAGTAAATCGAGAAGCCGCTCCCATAAGTCGGGATTGAGCGCCGGCTTTTTATTTGATTTTATCCAGCCGTTTTTACGCCAGGACTGCGCCCAGCCTTTTGTAATACCGTCAACAACATAAGACGAATCGGAGTAAATTTTAACACGGCAACGCCTGTTAAGAGCTTCAAGACCGTGTATTACGGCAGAAAGCTCCATTCTGTTATTGGTAGTTTGCATTTCGCCGCCGGAAAGCTCCTTTTCAACGCCGTTGCACCGAAGTATAGTGCCCCAACCGCCCGGTCCGGGATTCCCCGAGCAGGCTCCGTCGGTAAACATTTCAACAAAAGTTAAATTTTCCATAAAATCCTCTGTATAAATAAAAATAACTACATCAAAATAATTTTATCACGGATTAGGATATAAAACAACACATATTTTGAACGGGGGACTTTTATGAAAGCAGTAATTTTAGCGGGTGATGAGGGAAAGCGGCTGAAACCGCTTACATGTACCGTTCCGAAAGCAATGCTACCGCTTTTGGGCAGACCGATTATTGATTATATTCTTGACTTGCTTATTGAAAACGGATTTGATGAAATATATGTTGTGCTGAATTATTCGGGTGACTGTGTGCGAAGTTATATTGCCTCGCAAAACAGAAAAGAAAAATTGCATTTTGTTTTCGGAGGGCAGTTGAAAAACAGCGAAGAGGGTATCGGTTCGGCATTGAAAAAAAGCCGTGAGCCGTTTTTGATTATTGACGGCGGCACGCTCTGTGATTACAGACTTGACAGAATTATGAAATATCACATTGCCAACGACTGTGCCGCAACCGTGGTAACCTCAAAAACGGCTGAACCCGAAAACTACGGAGTTGTATGCACCGAGCAGGACGGAAGAATAAAATGCTTTATTGAAAACCCAAGCTTTACTCAGGCAGTTTCAAATAATGCAGATACGGGAATTTGCGTGCTTAATCCCGAGTGTATTGATTTTCTTTCCGATAATTACGCCGATATTACAGCAGGAGATGCGTTTTCTCATATGGTTAAAGAAAAAATGAGGATTTTTGCCTATCCCGCCGAGGGGTATTGGTGTAATATAAATGATTTTGACTCATATCGGCAGTGTCAGTGCGATATGCTGGACGGAAAGGCAAATATCAGAATTCCGTCAACATACAAAAACATAATTACGAAAAGCGAAAGCAATATTCGTATTTTGCCGCCTTCATATATCGGCAAAAATGTAACTGTTGGCAAAAATGCAGTTATCGGACCATACACGGTAATAGGCGACGGCTGTAAAATTGACGACAACGCCAAGCTTCACGGAGCAATTATAGGCAAGGAAAACTATATCGGCAGAACAGTTAAGATTAACGGCGCAATAACCGGCAGTAATTGCAGTTTTCTTAAAAATGTAAGTGTTTTTGAAAACTGTGTGTTGGGTGATAAGGTGAGCGTTGGCTCGGATTGCGTTATATCGGCAAATGTGAGAATTTGGCCTCAAAAGAATATTCAGGGCGGTGTAACCGTATCGGATAATATAAAATACACCTCGTCAAAAAGTACGCTTTTTAATGAAAACTGCATAAAAGGTACGGGGGGAATTGAGCTTTCGCCTGACCGTTGCAGTCTTATCGGTGCGGCTTTGGGCAGTACCTCCGTAGGTAAAAAGGTGGGGATAGCGCACGACGGAAAACCGCTGTCAAAAGCAATGCTTATGTGTGTTGCAGGGGGGCTTCTTTCCGTTGGGAGCAGGGTTTGGAGCTTTGAGGATTGCCTGATTCCCCAGCTGTACTTTTATACCTCGTATTGCTCTCTTGACTGCGGAGTTTATGCTTCATCAAAGGGCGATGATGTTAAAATTACCCTGTTTTCGGCGGGGGGACTGTCTGTTTCCTCCGCTGTGCGCCGTGAAATTGAAAGAAGAATTACCGACCGCACTTTTTCTGTGTGCAGCGGGAAACAATGCAAAAATATCGCCGATATGTCAGGCGTAGGGCTTATGTATCAGCGTGAGCTGTTAAATCAGTGCCGTGGGGGTCTTGAAGGCATGAGGGTGAGCATTGAATGTGAAAATGACAGAATTAAAATGCTTTTAAACGATGTACTGCACCGCTTAGGCGGAAAAAACGGCGGAGAAACCGTTTTCACCGTCAGTCCCGACGGCTTATCGTTAACCGCAAAAGGCGTACAAGGCGAAACAATGGGCACAGAAACTCTTTTGGCAATTTGCTGTATGTTTGAGGCAATGTCGGGCAATGATATTGCCGTACCCTTTGATGCTCCCGCCGTAATTGACGCCGTTGCCGAAAAATATAATCATAAGGCTTTCAGGTATCTTTCGGCGCCGTCTGTAAAAGAAGATAAAAAGACATTTGAACTTGCGTCAAGTCAGCTTTGGGCAAGGGATGCGCTGTTTTTGTGCTTTCACCTTTTGGGAATAATGCAGTCAACGGGAATGAGCCTTGACGAGCTTAAATGCAGTTTGCCGAAATATAATACAGTCAGACGAACTGTCGGCTCAACCGTGCCGTTTTGCGAGCTTTATAAAGTGTTCGGCTCCCTTTCGCCCTCAATCGGCACGGGCGGGGAGGGCATAGAAATAAGGCTTGATAACGCAAGAGCGGTAATATTGCCCCTTGCAGGCGGCAAATCGTTGAAAATCATAGCCGAATCGGTTAATTCCGAAACTGCTCAAAGCCTGTGTGACGACATTATCGAAAGACTTAAAAAAGACGATACTTTCCTTGACAATGTTTAAGAAAAATAGTAATATATAATGACAGTATATTGAGTTATTGTGGGTAATTGTGCGTATTATTCGATTTTTCCCCGCTGCTGCCTGCGGCGGGCTACATATATTTTTATTGCTAAAATTAAATTTAAGGAGGAAAAAATGGCAAAACAAAATATTGATAAAACTGTGTCCGATAATGATTTTAAGCGTTATATAAAGGGCAAAAACACAAACCGCGCCAAGCAAGGCGGTAAGGGTAAGATGAATGCCCAAGGTAAAAAGAATGATAATATAAAAAATTCCGAAAAGAAAAACGCTTCAAGACAAAATGCGGCTAAAAAACAGTCCGATACAAGAAAGCGCGCACCGAAGCGTGAAGAAGTTGCGGTAAAAATCGCATTTTTGGGCGGACTAAACGAAGTCGGTAAGAATATGACTCTTTATGAGTGCGGCAACGATATGATTTTGGTGGACTGCGGCCTTGCTTTCCCCGACCCCGATATGCTGGGCGTTGACCTTGTTATTCCCGATTTCACATATGTTGAACAGAACATTGATAAAATAAGAGGTATATTTATAACTCACGGTCACGAGGACCATATAGGCGGATTGCCCTATCTTTTGAAAAAAGCAAATATTCCCGTTTACGGAACAAAGCTTACGGTCGGACTTATTGAGGGCAAGCTTTCGGAGCATAAAATTCTTGAAAAATCGAAGCTTAATGTAATAAAACCGAAGGATAAAATCAAGCTTGGTTGCTTTGAGGTTGAAGCTATTCATGTCAACCATTCGATTCCCGACGCACTTGCCCTCGCAATCAATACACCGGCAGGGCTTATTCTGCAAACAGGCGATTTTAAAATCGACACAACACCCATTGACGGCGATGTGATTGACTTAGCCCGTATTGCAAGGCTTGGTGAAAAGGGCGTGCTTTGTCTTTTGTCCGATTCCACAAATGCTCAAAGACCGGGATATACCCCCAGCGAGCGTACCGTGGGCGAGTCTTTTGACCGCCTTTTTGCCAAAGCGGACGGTAAACGGCTTATTGTTGCAACCTTTGCGTCTAATATCCACCGTGTTCAGCAGATTATAGACGCCGCAAAGGCTGTTGGCAGAAAAGTTGCTCTCTCGGGCAGAAGCCTTGAAAATGTTGTTGAAACCGCATCAAGATTGGGGTATCTTAATGTACCCGAGTCCATACTTGTGAGCATTGATTCCGTGTCACGCTATCCTGATGATAAGCTTGTAATAATCACAACGGGCAGTCAGGGCGAGCCTATGTCCGCACTTTACAGAATGGCGTTTTCGGAGCACCGCCGTGTTGAAATAGGAAGCGGTGATTATGTAATAATTTCCGCAACGCCTATCCCCGGCAACGAAAAAACCGTGGGTAAGGTGGTTGACGAATTGCTTAAAAGAGGCGCAGAGGTCGTATATGAAAAAATGTACGATGTTCATGTTTCGGGCCACGCCTGCCAAGAGGAGCTTCGTCTTATGCTCAGCCTGGCAAAGCCGAAATTCTTTATACCTGTTCACGGTGAGCAAAAGCATCTTCGCAAGCATGCACAGCTTGCAGAGAGCATGGGAATAGCGCCGGGTAATATTTATATTGCCGATAACGGAAAGCAGGTTCAGCTTACCAAGCGTAAACTGTCCGTAGTTGAGGATGTTCCTGCGGGCAAAGTGTTTGTTGACGGATACGGCGTAGGCGATGTGGGAAGCGCTGTTATAAGAGAGCGCAAGCGCCTTGCCGAGGACGGACTTATGATAATCAGCGCCGTTATTGAAAAAGATACGGGTATGCTCATTTCGGGTCCCGATATTATTTCAAGAGGCTTTGTATATGTAAAGGATTCCGAACAGCTTATTTCAGAGGCAAAGCTTGTGGCGCAAATTGTGATTGACGAGTGTATTCATGAGGGTAATATTGAGTGGGGTGCAATCCGCAGCAGAATGAGGGACGATATTTCAAGGTTGCTTTATGACAGAACAAAACGCAGTCCCATGGTTCTGCCGATTATCACATCAGTATAGCTCAAAGGTGATAAATTATGAAAAACGAGCGTGAAAAAAGCAGAAAAAGCCTGAATTTTTTCAGCGTATATCCCGTAACAACCATAGCGGCGGCTTTATGCACCGTTATGTGTGCCGTTATGCTTTTTTACAACAAAATTGTTGCGTTGGCAGGGTTCGCCGTATTACTTTTAATAATCGCTTTTGCTTTTTGCATTAAGGAAGTTGAATTCAGAAGGCTTCAGGGGAGTGTAAAATTCCTTGAAAAAAAGCTTTCCGCCGATGAAGAAGGAGCGTTGTTAAACTTTCCTTTGCCCATTTTGCTTTTTGACAGTTCCGACCGTATGGTATGGTATAATAACCTTTTCAGGAAAAACTTTCTTTCCGAGAAAAGCGCTCACGGGCTTGATATTAAGCAGTTTACATCGGGTAAAGGCCTTTCCGAAATAAGAAACGGCACATGCTTTGAATGTGAGTACGGCGGTAATTATTATACCGTTTTTAACAGTACAACAGTTTATAAAAAAGAAACCTTCTATGCGCTGTATTTTGTTGAGGATACTGTTCTTAAACAGTACAGAGCAAAATACATAAAGTCCCGCCCTGTGATAATGCTCATAAGTCTTGATACGGTTGAAGAGTACCTTCGTGATTTCCGTGAAAGTCAGCAGGCTGAAATTATGGGCGGCGTTGAAACTATAATAGAGAATTGGTTTGCGGGTTATAACTGCATCGTAAAAAAGCTTGGAAGCGGAAAATTTATTGTATTTGCCGAAAAATCAGAAGTTGATAAAATGAAAACAGATAAATTCTCTGTTTTGTCCGTTGTGAGGTCATATGCGTACGGCGAAAAAACATTGGGACTTACTCTCTCCGTGGGCGTGGGCATGGGACTCGATATTCCCGATTGCGAGGCAACTGCCCGTCAGGCGCTTGATATGGCTCTCGGCAGGGGCGGCGATCAGGTTGCGGTCAAGGACGAAAAGGGCGAGTATGAATTTTTCGGCGGCGTTTCAAAGGGAGTTGAGCGCAGAACAAAGGTACGAACAAGAATAGTAGCCTCCGCCATAGGCGAAATAATAAGGTCAAGCAGCAACGTTCTTATTATGGGGCATCGCTTTTCGGATTTGGACGCACTCGGTTCTGCGGCGGGTGTTGCAATGATTTGCGAGGCGCTTGAAAAGGAGGCAAAAATTGTTGTTTCCTCCAAAACAACGCTTGCAATGCCCCTTGTTAAGCATCTTCATTCAAACGGATTGGGCGATTTGCTCATAGAGCCCCATGATTGTGAAAATTATTTGAACGACGGTACTTTGCTTATTATTACCGATACTCACAGAAAAAGCTTCTTGGAGTATCCCGAGCTTTTCGATAAGGTGGGCAAGGCGGTTGTAATTGACCACCACAGAAAAACTGTTGACCATATAAGCAAGGCGGTCATTTTCTATCATGAGCCCAACGCTTCTTCGGCTTCCGAAATGGTAACGGAGCTCATTGAATATATGAATATGAATATAAAAATTCCACAAGCGTGCGCCGAGGCTCTGCTTTCGGGAATTACCCTCGATACAAAGAATTTTGTTATGAACACAGGAGTGCGAACCTTTGAAGCGGCGGCGTTTCTTCGCTCAATGGGTGCGGATACCGTGGCTGTAAAACAGCTTTTTTCAAACAGTATGAAAACGCAAAAGGCTAAAAGCGAGGTTGTTAAAAACGCCGCAGTTTACAAGAACTGCGCTGTGGGAGTTGTGGATTTTGAGTCAGACGATGTGCGTATTGTGGCAAGTCAGGCGGCAGACGAGCTTTTGAATGTTTCAAAGGTTGCGGCGTCCTTCGTGCTTTTCAAAACGGACAGCACAATAAACATTTCCGCCCGTTCTTACGGTGAACTTAATGTTCAGCTCGTAATGGAGGAGTTGGGCGGCGGCGGTCATCAGACAATGGCGGCAGCACAGCTTGACGGCGTAACATTTGAACAGGCGCTGAAAAAGTTGAGCGCCGCAATCGATAAAGTTAATGAAACAAGTGTAAAGTGAGGTATAAAAAATGGATGTAATTTTAAAAGCAGATGTAAAGGGCTTGGGTAAAAAAGGAGAAAAGGTTAAGGCTTCGGACGGTTACGCAAGAAACTTTCTTTTCCCCAAAGGACTTGCGGTAGAGGCTAACGCCCAGAGCCTTACGGAGCTTCGTAACCGTGAGCAGTCAAATCAGCATAAAATCGATACCGAAATTGCCGCCGCAAATGCGTCCAAAGATAAGCTTCAGGGCAAAACGGTGAAGCTTACCGCAAAAGCGGGACAAAACGGTAAAATTTTCGGCTCTGTAACCGCAAAAGAGGTTGCGGCGGAAATTTCAAATCAGTTCGGAGTAACTGTTGATAAGCGTAAAATAACCATGGATGATATTAAAAATTTCGGTTCATATAAAATTGAGGTTAAGCTCTATACAAACATATCCGCTGAAATGACGGTAATGGTAGGCGAATAATTTTTTCGGGGCGAAAAATATGGAAAACAGTATAAATTCTATTGAAAATTTAACCTTGCCTTACAGCCTTGACGCAGAGCAGGCGGTGCTTGGTGCAATACTTAAAGACCCTGCATGTCTGCCAACGGTTTCGGATATGCTCAAAACGGAGCATTTATATCTGCCGCAGCATAAGGCTATCTATTCCGCAATTCTCAATATCGACGCAATGGGAACGGGGATTGACCCTCTCGTTGTGCTCGAAGAATTGAAAAAGGACGGGGTTTATGACGATATCGGCGGCAAAACATATCTTATGAAAATTGCCGACGCCGTTCCCTCAACCAAGAATGTTGAATCGTATATCAGAATAATTATCGACAAGTTTTATCGACGCACATTGATTACGACAGCGCAGGAAATCCTTGACGAATCAAATGAAGGTGCCGAAAATGCCGATACGCTCCTTGATATGGCGGAGCAGAAAATATACGATATTCGCCGCGGCAAAAACACATCGGGTCCTGCAAAGGTCAGCGATATAATTATGTCCGATGTAATTGTCCGCCTTAATAAGCTTGCAAGCGCCGATCCCAAGGAAAAAGAACAGTATCTGGGAATCCCCACGGGATTTTCATATCTTGACAGGGTGCTCGCCGGCGGTTTTCACCGTTCCGACTTAATACTTATCGGCGCCCGTCCCGGTATGGGTAAAACCAGCTTTGCTTTGAATGTTGCAAGAAATATTGCTATGAAGGGCAAAAAGGTGCTCTTCTTCTCGTTGGAAATGTCAAACGAGCAGTTGGCACAGCGTATAATTTCCACCGAGGCAAGAATTATAAGCAGTAAATTGAGAACAGGCGATATAAACGATGCGGATTGGGAAAAAATCGGTCTTGCCCTTCAAAATCTTGTAAACGCAGAGCTGTATTTTGACGATACCGCAAATATAACCGTGCCGGAGATGAAAGCAAGAGTTCGCAGAATGAAAAATGTTGACTGCGTTGTAATCGACTATCTTCAGCTTATGTCAGGTACAAAAAGAACGGATAACCGTGTTCAGGAAATTTCTGAAATTACGAGAAGCTTAAAGCTTATGGCAAAGGATCTTAATATTCCCGTTGTCACTTGTTCACAGCTTTCCCGTAACACGGCAAAAACTGCGGACCACCGTCCTCAGCTTACGGATTTGCGTGAATCGGGTTCAATCGAGCAGGATGCAGATATTGTTTTGATGCTTCACCGTGAGGATTATTATAATAACGGTGATGATAATGCCGAGCCCGAGCAGGCAACCGCCAATACGGCAGAGGTTATTGTCGCAAAGAACAGACACGGCTCAACCGAAAAGGTTGAGGTTGCGTGGAATGCGGAGTTTACGATGTTTTCAACTCTTGAAAGGATAAAGGATGACAGATAAGGTTTTAAAAACTGTATCAAAGCATCATATGGTGTCTGCGGGAGAAACCGTGGGAATCGGTCTTTCCGGCGGCGCGGATTCCGTTGCCCTCACGCATATCCTTTCTGAAAATAAAGATGTATTGGGTATAAAGAGCATTAAAGCAATACATATTCATCACGGTATCAGGGGAAAAGAAGCCGACCGTGATATGGAGTTTTCGCAAAATTTATGCGAAAAGCTTAATATTGAATTTTTGTGCTTTAAGGCAGATGTGCCCGTCGAAGCCCGAAAAACAGGGGAAAGCCTTGAAGAGTGTGCAAGGCGCATAAGATATTCGTTTTTTGCAGAGTGCGGCTGTGATAAAATCGCCACCGCCCATAACCTTAACGATAATATGGAAACCTTTCTGTTAAATCTGACAAGGGGAACATCCCTTTCAGGGCTTTGTTCAATTCCGTATACAAGAGATATCTATATAAGACCTTTGCTTGATTGCACAAGAGCGGAAATTGAAAGGTATAACCGTGAAAACGGGCTCAGCTTTGTAACGGACAGTACAAATTTGTGCGATGATTATTCAAGAAATAAAATTCGTCATAATGTTCTGCCTCGGTTGTTTGAAATAAATCCCTCTTTTGATAAATCTTTTCAAAGGTGTCTTGACTCCGTTTATCTTGCAGAGGATTATTTTACGGAAACCGCAAGAGATTTGTTAAATTCGGCACGGAGCGGAGAGGATTATGACTGTTCTGTTTTTGAAAACAGTCATAATGCCTTAAAATACCGCGTGATTTCAATGATTTTAAAAGAGAAAAATGCAAAAAATATAAACCGCAAGCATATTGAGTCTGTCGCCGCTGTAATTAAAACGGGCGGAAGTGTTGATATTAACGGCGGACTTACCGTTACCGTTGAGCGTAAAGTGCTTTCTTTCGGCAAAACAAAAACAACGGATTATTTTGAATGTCCAGCCGATATAAAAAGCGGAATAATTGAAACTCCCGTTGGAATTTATGCGGTTAATACTCATTTCAAAAAAGATTTACAAAATCTTAATAAAGAAACTGTGGACAATTTTATAGATTGTGATAAAATAACAGGTGTTCTTTATTTTCGCAACCGCCGTGAGGGCGATAAATACCGTCAGGCCGGCAGGGGAGTTACGAAAACGCTGAAAGACCTTTTCAATGAGTCGAAAACCCCCGTTTGCGAACGCTCAAAAATGTTAATACTTTCAGATGATTGCGGAATTGTCTGGACTGAATTTTTCGGCGTAAGTCAGCGGTGTAAAGTTACCGATAAAACCGAAAAATATATTAAAATTGAAAAAACGGGGGAATAATAAGTGCTTAACGATATTGAAAAAGTACTTTTATCGGAAGATGAGCTTAAAAAAATTGTGGAGGATTTGGGAGCGAAAATCACCGAGGATTATAAAGGCAAAAAGCTCGTTGTTGTCAGCGTTTTAAAGGGCTCTGTGGTGTTTATGGCAGACCTTATGCGTGCCATAAAAATACCGTGCTCAATTGATTTTATGGCGGTTTCCAGCTACGGTTCGGGAACAAAAACCTCCGGCGTTGTAAAAATCATCAAGGATTTGGACAGCGAGGTCGTTTGCGGCTCCGATTTGCTGATTGTTGAGGATATTCTTGACAGCGGCGTAACGCTGGAATATTTAATGAAAGTTCTGTCCGCAAGAAATCCCAACAGTATAAGGATTTGTACATTGCTTGATAAGCCTGAAAGACGCAGGGCAAATATCAAGGCTGATTATTCGGGAGCGCAGATTCCCGACGCATTTGTTGTGGGATACGGGCTTGATTACGATGAAAAATACAGAAATTTACCTTTTGTCGGCATTTTAAAGCCTGAGGTTTACGAGAAATAAAACAGGAGTGAAAAAAGCTTGAAAAAATTTAACTGGAAGGTCATGATTCCCTATGTTCTCATTCCTTTGATGTTCATCGGCGTTCTGTATATGTATATGGGGCGCGGTACTCAGAAGGAAGTCGAGTACTATCAGGTGCTTCAATATTTCGATGAGGGAAAGGTTACCGAATACGAAGTAAATCTTAACAGCGGCGCTATGACATATAAGCTTGCGGGCGATGAAACCGAGTATAAATATACCGTGCCGAATGTTACAATATTTGTAAATGATGTTCACGAAAAAGTGCATCAGTATAATACCGAGCATCCCGATGCTCCCATAAAGATGAACTATAAAGCGGGAACGCCCAATTCCTGGTGGGTAAGCCTGCTCCCGTCTGTCTTAATAACGGCTTTGCTCGTTATTCTGATGTTTGTAATGTTCAGAAAAATGAACAATTCGATAACAAGCGAAAATAACCGTGCAATGAGCTTCGGAAAAGCCCGAGTTAAGCGTGCCGAAGACGAGAAAAATAAGGTTACCTTTGAAGATGTGGCAGGAGCCGACGAAGAAAAGGAAGAGCTTACAGAAATTGTAGAGTTTTTGAAAAGTCCCGAAGAGTTCAGCAAGCTCGGCGCAAGAATTCCGAAAGGCGTATTGCTTGTAGGCCCTCCCGGTACAGGTAAAACCCTTCTTGCCCGTGCCGTTGCAGGCGAGGCGAACGCACCGTTTTTCTCAATATCCGGTTCCGATTTTGTTGAAATGTATGTAGGTGTGGGTGCGTCCCGTGTCCGTGACCTTTTCAGAGAGGCAAAGAAAAATTCTCCCTCAATTATCTTTATTGACGAAATCGACGCTGTCGGCCGTCACAGAGGCGCAGGTATGGGCGGCGGTCACGATGAGCGTGAGCAAACTCTTAACCAGCTCCTTGTTGAGATGGACGGCTTCGGTGCAAACGAAGGCGTAATTGTAATTGCCGCTACAAACCGTCCCGATATTCTTGACCCCGCATTGCTCCGCCCGGGCAGATTTGACCGTCAGGTAACGGTTGGCTATCCCGATATAAAGGGCAGAGAAGATATTTTGAAGGTGCACGCAAAGAATAAGCCCTTGGCTCCCGATGTTGACCTTCATTCAATCGCCGCAACAACCGTAGGCTTTACGGGTGCCGATTTGGAAAATCTTCTTAATGAGGCTGCCTTGCTTGCCGCTAAGAGAAAGCTTATGGCTATCACAATGGCAGAGATTGAAGAAGCAACAATGAAGGTTGTTGTGGGCAGTGAAAAGAAATCACGCAAGATCACCGAAAAGGATAAGCGCCTTACGGCATACCACGAGGCAGGCCACGCAATATCCTCATATTATCTTGAAAATAAAGACCCCGTTACTCATATTTCAATAGTTCCCAGAGGAATGGCGGGCGGATTTACTCTTTACACTCCCGAAAAAGACGAAATCCATATGATGAAGTCAAGAATGCTTGACGATATCGTATCTCTCCTCGGCGGCCGTGTTGCGGAAAAGATTATTTTCAACGATATTTCAACGGGCGCTTCAAACGATATTCAGCGTGCTTCCGAAATTGCCCGTAATATGATTACAAAATACGGCATGAGCGAAAAGCTCGGTCCTATTGCTTTCGGTTCAGGCAACGACGAGGTGTTCCTCGGCAAGGATTATAACCATATGCGCAACTATTCGGAAAATATCGCCGCAGCGATTGACGAAGAGGTTGAAAGAATAATCAGCGAGGCGTATGCAAGAACAGAAAAAATCCTTAACGAGCACATAGATCAGCTTCATTTGCTTGCAGAAACTCTCGTTAAGCTTGAAAAAGTCAATGAGGAGCAGTTCAATTCTCTTATGGAAACGGGCAAGCTTCCCGAAACGGAAGAAAAGAATACCGACTCTCCCGATGATGAAAAGGTCCAAGAAACCGAAAACACAACCGAAACAGAAGTAATCAGCGAAAAATCCCATGAGGAAATGGACAGTTCTGATGCAAACGGCGATAATATATAATATTGCATAAATAAAAAAAGCGGCAGAGATAATATTCTGTTGCTTTTTTTTGTCGTTTTTTGATTGATTTTTCTGTGTATATAGTATAAAATTATTATAACTAATTTTATACGGTAAAGCGCTGTAATATTCGGCGCAGGTAATTTGGAGTGAATTTTTGAAATGAAGCTGAACGGCTCAGAAATTTTAACAGAAGTACTTATAGAACAGGGCGTTGATACCGTTTTCGGTTATCCGGGCGGCGCAGTCCTTAATATATATGACGCTTTGTATAAATACAGCGACAGAATAAAGCATATTCTCACTGCTCACGAACAGGGCGCTTCCCATGCGGCGGATGGATATGCAAGAGCAACGGGAAAAACAGGTGTTTGCATTGCCACAAGCGGCCCCGGTGCTACGAATCTTGTAACGGGAATTGCAACAGCATATATGGATAGTGTTCCCATGGTTGTAATTACCGGAAATGTAGGCACGGGACTTATCGGCCGTGATGCGTTCCAAGAGGTCTATATTACCGGTATCACAATGCCCATTACAAAGCATAATTTTATGGTTCAGAATGTTGATGAGCTTGCCGATACAATCCGTGAGGCTTTCCGCATTGCCAATACAGGCAGAAAAGGCCCCGTTCTTATTGATATTCCCAAGGATGTAACTGCGGCTGTAACGGAATTTACAAACAAGGAAAAAGTTGCAATAAAAGACGATACTGTTATTGATGAAACCGAGCTTAAAACCGTTGCAAAGCTTATTAACGAGGCGAAAAAGCCCGTAATTCAGTTCGGCGGCGGCGTTGTTTCCTCAAATGCCTCCGAGCTTGCCTTAGAGCTTGTGGAAAAAGCAAATATTCCCTCTTGCCACACTCTTATGGCGGCAGGAGTTATAGGCTATAATAACCCCCTTAATTTGGGGCTTCTCGGTATGCACGGCGCATATGTTACCAATAAGGCAGTTGACGAAGCAGATGTTCTTATTGCTATCGGCACCCGCTTTTCCGACCGTGTTGCCCTTAATACCGGCAATTTTGCAAAAAAAGCAAAAATAATTCAGATTGATATTGATTTGAGCGAGATAAATAAGAATGTGGCGGTTGACCATTATCTTATCGGCGATGTTAAAAAGGTTCTTGAAAAACTTTTGCCTCTCGTAAAGAAAAAAGACAGAACCGATTGGCTTAACACTCTCAATGAGTATAAAAAAGACGATTATATCCCCGTTGACGACGATTCCATAATAACTCCCCATCAGCTTATTAAAAGCATCTGCGAGATGGCAGGGGAGGACGCAGTTGTTGTAACCGATGTAGGTCAGCATCAGATGTGGGCGGCACAGTATGTTCACCATATCCGTCCGAGAGGCTTTTTAACAAGCGGCGGATTGGGCACAATGGGCTACGGCTACGGTGCGGCAATCGGCGCAAAGGTTGCATTGGGCGATAAGATTCCCGTAATACATATAACAGGCGACGGCTCGTTCCATATGAACCTTAATGAGGCGTGTACGGCAGTAAGCTACAACCTTCCCGTAATCACCGTTATTATGAATAACAGAGTTCTCGGTATGGTTCGTCAGTGGCAGCGTTGCTTTTACGGCAAGCGTTTTTCCGAAACAGACCCCGAGCGTAAAACGGATTTTGTAAAGCTTTGCGAGGGCTTCGGCGGAAAAGGCTACCGTGCAGAAAATATCGAGGAATTCAGAAATGCCTTCAAGGACGCTCTTAAACAAAACGGTCCCGTTTGGATTGATTGTGCAATAGATAAGGATGAGCGTGTATTGCCCATGATACCGTCGGGAAAAACCGTAAACGATATAATGCTTCCGGGCTGTAAAAACTGCAAAACTCCATGCGAGCTGAAAAATTCAAAATAACAGATATGCTTTGTATGGCGGGGCGCGGGTGTCCTGTGGACACCTCTGCGAATAAAATGAGCAGAAGCGAGGCTTAAGCCGGCAGGCGAGTAATGCTTGCCCCTCCGTTTTTTAGCAATAAAAAAGAGTACGGAACTAAACTTCCGTACTCTAAATTTTTATGTAACAAATCAGTTATTGATGAACTTATCCTTTTCATCGTTCCAGCTGTAAAGCTTTCTAACCTCTTCGCCAACTTTCTCAGAGGGATGCTCGGCGGCAAGCTTTCTCATAGCCTTGAAGTGAACCTGACGGCCTGCGGGGGACATATCCAAAAGGAATTCCTTTGCAAAAGAACCGTCCTGAATATCGGAAAGGATTTTCTTCATTGTCTTCTTTGTTTCTTCTGTAATAAGCTTGGGACCTGTTACATAGTCGCCGTATTCAGCAGTGTTGGAGATAGAATATCTCATTCCTGCGAAACCGCTCTGATAAATAAGGTCAACAATAAGCTTCATCTCGTGAATGCACTCAAAATATGCGTTTCTGGGGTCATATCCTGCTTCGCAAAGAGTTTCAAAGCCTGCCTGCATAAGTGCGCAAACACCGCCGCAAAGAACAGCCTGCTCACCGAAAAGGTCTGTTTCTGTCTCTGTTCTGAATGTAGTTTCAAGCACGCCTGCTCTTGCTCCGCCGATAGCCAAAGCGTAAGCCAATGCAAGGTCAAGAGCTCTGCCTGTTGCATCCTGATAAACTGCTACAAGGCAAGGAACGCCTTTGCCTGCCTGATACTCCGAACGAACCGTGTGACCGGGGCCCTTGGGAGCAATCATTGTAACATCAACATCTTTGGGGGGAGTAATGCAGCCGAAATGAATGTTGAAGCCGTGAGCGAACATAAGCATATTACCGGGTTTAAGGTTGGGCTCAATGTCCTTTTTATACATATCTGCCTGTAATTCGTCGTTAATAAGAATCATAATAATATCGGCTTTTTTTGCAGCCTCTGCGGCTGTATAAACCTCAAAGCCCTGTGCCTCAGCCTTTGCCCATGACTTACTGCCCTCGTAAAGACCGATAATAACATTACAGCCGGACTCCTTTGCGTTAAGCGCATGAGCGTGTCCCTGACTGCCGTAACCGATAACTGCAATAGTTTTGCCGTCTAACAAAGACAAATTACAGTCCTGCTGATAAAACATTCTTGCTTCTGCCATTTTAATAGCCTCCATATAATTAAAAAATAATAGTTGTTTGACATCACAAACGAGTTGTCATACAACTATTATATATCATTATTAAATATTGTCAATACTTTTTTATAAAAAATCAGTCAAAAGAAATTTGTTCTGCCAATACTGCGTGGTGCAGGTGAATGGTAACGGCGCTTTTTAAGCCCTGTGCGTCACGCTTTTCGAGAAAATTCATAATCGTAATGTGGTCTTTAAACGCAACCTCGGCAATTATATCAAGATTATAGTTTAACTCAATGGTTTTTTCGATTGTGCTTGTGAGCATGGGCATAAATTGGCTTAAAAACTCGTTGTGAGAGGCTTTTAAGATTGCGCCGTGAAATTCGCTTTCCGATTCAATTCTCTTTTTGCCCCGCGGGTCTTTTTTCAGCTCTTTTTGACAAATATCCCCAAGGCGCAAAATTTCCTTTATTTCATCATCGGTGGCACGCTTGCAGGCGAGAGCTGCGGCTTCGGGCTCAAAAATCAATCGTGTTTCGTATAAATCGCGCAGAGTGATTTTTTCCTTTAAAATATCGTTAAATTCAACGCCTTGTGTATATTGGTCAATCTGTTCCGCAACAAAAGTGCCCCTGCCTCTTTTTACTACCAAAAGCCCCTTTGAGGCTAAAATTCTGATGGCCTCTCGGAGGGTTGTGCGGCTTATTCCCAGTTTTTCCGAAAGCTCGTTTTCATTAGGTAACTTTTCACCGTATTTATACTTTTGTTCATCGATAATCATTTTTTTAAGAACTTCCGCGGTTCTCTGTGAAAGATTCTCCATTGGTTTTCTCCGTTCGTTGCAATAATAAATTACTATACAACATTTTTCAAAAAAATGCAAACGCGACAGATAATTTCTGCCGCGCATATTGAATTATTTGGATTTAATTTGTGTAAATATGATGTGACTTATTGCTTTTGCTCCTCTGGTGATATATTTTCCCATATTTCCCGAAATACTCGCAAGTACAGGACTCTTTAAGTCTTTTTCGTTAATTCCGTCCGCATTACCTTCTCTAACGGTTGTGTTATCCTTTGAAAAAGGTGAAATTTTTGCTTTTGCCGGAGCAGTGATTAAAGCACCGTCCGCAAATGCACATATTTCTTCTTTTTCTTTATCGGAAATACCATTTCCTTTTATCGGGTACAGTGCTATTACAGCCGTTTCGCTGCATCCGTTGTAAGACGGTGCAATGCTTTTTCCCTGTGCCGCAACAAGGGTGTATGTACCGAGAATTTCATCTTTGGCTCTGCCGAAATGATGACGCTGTTTTCCGAAATATGAACCGAAAGGATTCATTCTTACGGTTTTATCTTCTTCCAGGCGCATAGGACAGTGCGCCATAGAGGAAAGAACTTGACGGGAGTTTGCAATTACAATACCTCCGTTTTCATCACAGAGACCGACAAGTCCGTTTGAAAGCTGATGGTTAAATGAATCGAGTCGGCGGTTCTTTTCGTCGCATTCCGGGAAAGATTGTGTGCGGAAAGAAGAAATATCATCCATAAAGTTTCGTTTAATAACAGAAACATCACCCTCAAAAACAGGCGTAATCTGGAACGGTACCGCTTCTTTCCAATTCATATCGCTAAATCTGCCAAGCGCTGAGTTTTCCGTTGATATTGATGTCGTTTCCGCAGTGTACGGATAGTCAACGGTTGAGCAGACGAAAATGGCATCGGAAAATGGTGTTGTAAAGAAATCGTATGTAAATTTGCCTGCTTTTATTTCTTTCGGCAAGTGAATTTCGCCTTTAACTCTTATCCCTTCGCCGTTACCTGCAACTGAAAGTGCGGTTGCGCCGGTGTATTTAAATTCATACTTTTTTTCGTTGTATGTAATATAGGATTGTAAAAAGTCGTAATTACCGATTTTCTTTCCGTCAAACTGAGCAAAGGAAATGTGACCGTCGGGTGTAAACATCAGCTCCGCTCTGTCTGTTTTGAGAAGATTTTTAAAAGAACTGCTTTCTTTTTGCTTTCCGAAAGAAACTTCAATCTCATATTGCTCTTTTATTTCTTTGAATTTCATTAAAACAAAAGCAGAGGAACAATTACTATCGGTGGAAACAGCTGTAAAAAACTCTAAATCCGAAGAAGTAATGTTCATACATGAAATGTCGGCGATATTTTTTTTAATCTCTATCTGTACGCTTTGTAAAGGAGTGCCGTTAATATTGTGAACGGTAATTTTTTCGGTTTTCGGCATAGCAGAGGTTTCGTCTGAAATCACTTTGTCGCCTAAATCAAGCGCTGTTTTCTCTCTTTGAATATTCAAAACAGGTGTAGCAAGCCCGAAATGTGTTGTTGAAAGCAAAAGAACTCTGTCTTTGAAAGACGGTGACAGCGCATCACTTTCGCCGGTAAGCTTTGACATGGCTCTTGCTCTTTCGAGCCTTGTCCATATCTTTCTGTTAAAAGGCTTTTCCGACCACGATGCATAGCCTGTAAAGTTACCGTCGGCAGTATCTTGTGTAAAACTGATTTTGCCGATCGGTTTATGATTCTTAATATATCCTCCCGGTGTATCGTAAACGATATAGGGCAAATCCGAAATCTCTTTGATAAGTCCGTGAATACCGTCTGTATTTGCGATTTTACCGGTGATTTTGCCTAAATTCATTGTCTCCCAGAAAATAGCGTCGGCATCCATATTTATAAAAATGAACAAGTCGTTATTGATTTCGCCGTTCTCCTGCTTTTTGCGAAGTTCTTTTACCCAAGCCCGAAGACATCCCGCATCGCAAACATCGGAATTGTTGTATGTGGGAATTATTGTCATGCTTTCTCCGTTGTATGTGTAGGTAAGAGGATTAAATGCTTCTTCATCGGGAAGCTTAGGAATGATTGTACGGAAAGCATCAAAGGGTACGCAACTGTAATAAAGGCAAAGGGCTTTGATTCCGAGCTTGTTATACAGTTTTACCTGTGAGGGAGTAAACATAACCTCCTGAGGACGCACTATTTTTTCGCATGTGCCGAAAATATCCTCCAGTCCGCTTCCGTCTTCATTGGTAACGGCAAGATTGATACTTTCACAAAACTCGTCTTCCGTCATAGCAGAAAGAGCGCCGTTGTTGTATCCCATAATGATGTTTTCGTCACCGTATTTAATTACTCTTTCTTTTATGTCACTTATAATATCAGGGGCATATTCAGGCAGAATTTTTTGAAGGGAGAAAAAGTTTTCAAAGTCCCAAGTGCCTTTTACCGGAATTCCCTGTTTATTGAATTCGTTTAATACTTTGATTGTTTTTCTGATAATTCTGATATCCGAGCCAAACCCTAAATTATCGTTTGTATCCCCACGGTATGAGTGATAACAGTTTACATGAAAACCGTATGCCACATGAATCTTATTTTCAACCATTTGAATTCTCCTTAATATCAAAGTATATGGCATATAATACCATAAAGTTCGGTTTAATACAATGACTAAAAAATGCAGATTTGCTTTCAAATTTGATTTTCTACTTGAAAAATAAAAAAGATAAGTATAGAATAGAATAAGTTTACAGTGGGGCGTCCACTGAAAAAACGGAGGTTTCATTATGGATTTAAGAAGTAAAAATGTAACCGAGGGCGTTGAACGCGCCCCGAACAGAAGCCTTTTCTATGCAATGGGCTATACAAAAGAGGAGCTGGAGCGTCCGCTTATCGCCGTTGTTTCGGCACACAGCGAGATAGTTCCCGGCCATATCCATCTCGATAAAATCACCGAGGCTGTAAAAGCAGGTGTAAGAATGGCAGGGGGTACTCCCGTAATGGTTCCCGCCATCGGCGTTTGCGACGGTATTGCAATGGGACATATCGGAATGAAATATTCCCTTGCCTCCCGTGAGCTTATTGCCGACAGCGTTGAAACAATGATTATGGCTCACGGCTTTGACGGTGCGGTGCTTGTTCCCAACTGCGATAAAATCGTTCCCGGTATGATTATGGCGGCTGTTCGTCTTAATATTCCCGCTGTTGTATGCTCAGGCGGCCCTATGATGTCAGGACTTATTGACGGCGTTGAAACCTCGCTTTCCAAGATGTTTGAGGCTGTCGGCGCACGCAAAGCAGGTATAATTGACGACTGCAAGCTTCTTGAATTTGAAGAAAATGTGTGTCCCGGATGCGGCTCTTGCTCGGGTATGTACACTGCAAACAGTATGAACTGCCTTGCTGAGGCTATCGGTATTGCTCTGCCCGGCAACGGAACGATTCCCGCAGTAAGCGGTGCAAGAGTTCAGCTTGCGAAGCATGCAGGTATGGCAATTATGAACCTTGTTGAAAAGGGTATTAAGGCTCGTGACATTATTAACGAAAAATCAATTCGCAACGCCCTTGCCTGTGATATGGCTCTGGGCTGTTCTTCGAACAGCGTTCTCCACCTTCTCGCAATCGCCAATGAGGCGGAGGTTCCCGTTGACCTTAATATGTTCAACGAAATGAGCGCAAAGGTTCCCAATCTCTGCCATCTTGCACCCGCAGGACCTACTCATATGCACGATTTGAATAACGCAGGCGGCGTTCCTGCCGTTCAGGCGGAGCTTGCCAAGAAAAATCTCCTTGATTTGTCGCTTATTACCGTAACAGGCAAAACAGTCGGCGAAAATATCAAGGGCGCATATATTAAGAATACAAACTCTATTCGTCCCATTGATAATCCGTACAGCGAAACCGGCGGAATTGCTATTCTTTGGGGCAATATCGCAAAAGAAGGCTGTGTTGTTAAACGCAGCGCCGTTGCTCCCGAAATGCTTGTTCATTCAGGACCTGCAAGAGTGTTTAATTCAGAGGATGAGGCTATCGACGCTATCTATAACGGTAAGATTAAGGACGGCGATGTTGTTGTTATCCGTTATGAAGGACCCGTTGGCGGACCGGGTATGAGAGAAATGCTCAACCCCACATCTGCACTTGCAGGTATGAAGCTTGATAAAACCGTTGCACTTATTACAGACGGCCGTTTCAGCGGCGCTTCCAGAGGCGCTTCAATCGGTCATGTTTCCCCTGAGGCGGCGGCAGGCGGCGAAATCGGCCTTATTTATGAGGGAGATATAATTGAGATTGATATTCCCAACAGCAAAATCAATGTTCTCGTTTCCGATGATGAGCTCGAAAGCAGAAAAAAAGTGTATGTAAAGCCTGAACCAAATATAAAATCAGGTTGGCTTGCACGCTATTCAACCCTTGTTTCCTCCGCAAAAGACGGCGCAGTTATGAAAAAGGTGTTTTAAAATATGCCGAGGGTAGTTAAGGTAAAATCACAACTTAAAACGAATAAGAACAAGGCATGGCTTTATACAGCCTTTGCCGTGTTCTTTACCTTGCTGTTTTTTATTGCAGGCATAGTTATGCTTGCGGCAATACTTTTAAAGAAAAGCGCTCTGCCCATAGCATTCCCAATAATGTTTTTATGTCTGTCACTTGTTTTGCTTGCGATTTTTACTGCAAACAGAAAAAAGTTTGCCATACTTAAATCGGGCGTACAGGGTGAAAAAACGGTTTTGGAGGTTTTGAAAAGACTTCCCAAAGATTATACAGTTATCACCAATCCCGTAATTTATAACAGGGGAAAGGTGAACGAGCTTGATTTTGTTGTAATCGGCAAAAACGGAGTGTTTATTGTCGAGGCTAAAAATTATCGGGGAATTATCAGCGGTAAAACCTCGCAGCAAAGCTGGAAACAGACAAAACACGGCAAAAATGACAGAGTATATGAAAAAGAAGTGGGAAATCCCGTCAAGCAGGCTCACCGTCAGGGCAGAATAATGCTTCAAGTGTTCGGCGATTTTGATATTTCAGCCGATGTTTACCCCATAGTGTATTTTGCGGACGGAAAATCGGTGCTCAGAATAACCGATGACGCTCAAACGGGAGTAGCCGTGATGAACAGCGAAGATATGCTTCTTGATTATATCGTAAATACCAGGGGCAAAAACACGGTGGATTCTTCGGAACTTTCAAAAATTATCAGATTTTTTAAAAAGTAATAATATTGTCCGTATTCTCATCATATTTTTAATAGGTGATAATATGGACAATAATTTTTATGAGCCGAGGCGTGAAACAGGAACACGCCAAAGGCAAAGTAACAGACAAAAAACACCGAAGCCTTTTATGGCTCGGGTGATAATAATTCAGCTTGTACTTTCCCTGTGCGTGACGGGAATTTTATTTGCGGTGTGCCGTGGAGACAGTACGCTTTCGCAAAATATAAAAAGCTTTTATGCATCGATTTGCGAAAGGGATATGGCGGCGTCGGAGATATTGGGAGTGTTTAAAAAGGTGGCGCAGTTTACATTTGCACCGTCAACCGAGTGGGACGGTACCTTTACTCCCGAGGAGCAAACCTCACAGCAGGAGCCTGCGGGCGAAACAACAGAAGTAACGGGAGAAAAGGCAACCTTTTCTCCCGTTTATTTAACCGTTAATCTGCAAAACCCATTAAAAAGCGGTAATATAACCTCACGGTTTGGCTACCGTGTAAGCCCCGTTACAGGGGAATATTCTCTACATACGGGTCTTGACATCGCCGCCGCCGAGGGTACTAAAATCGCCGCCGCATATGACGGAACGGTGCTTAAAGCAGATTATAACAGAATCAGCGGTAACTATGTGATTATAGAGCACAGCAATACACTCAAAACCACCTATAATCATTGCAGTTTGCTCCTTGTAAAAGAGGGTATGAGAGTGAAAAAAGGCGAAACTGTGGCTCTTGTGGGCGCAACAGGATATGCTACGGGAAATCATCTTCATTTTGAGGTTATTTTGAACGGCAAATATGTAAATCCTTTGTGGGTGCTTAATTATGGCATTTAAAATAAAGGGAATAACCGTTGAAATTACCTTTTACTTTGCCGCACTTATCGCCTTTATGCTGTCCATGCGTGCCCCCGCCGATGTGCTTATTGCCGTTTTTTCTTCACTTTTTCACGAAACAGGTCATCTTGCGGCGATGTTTTGGGTGGGAAATGCTCCGCAGACTGTCCGTTTTGAGCTTACAGGTATGAATATAAAGCGACGGCAAAGTACAAAAATCAGTATGAAAAACGAACTGATAATAGCTTTGGGCGGACCCTTTGCAAATCTTGTGCTTTTTGTAATTTTTTGTTTTGTATATGCTTTCTGTAAAGCCGAAATCCTTTTGCATATCTCCTGCATAAACCTTGTGCTTATGATTTTCAACATGTTGCCGATAAAACGCCTTGACGGTGGAATGGCGCTCTATTTCTTTCTGTCACAAAAGCACGATGCCGCAGTATGCTCGCTTGTCCTTAAAATAACTTCCGTTATTTTTATATGTATTGTCTATGCGTGGGGGATTTATGTGTTTGCGGCGGGGGGATACAATATTTCCGTAATAATAATTGCAATTTTTTTAACTCTTTCTATGTTCGGTAATTATGAATATTGAAAAAAGCGGCGAAATATTGTAAAATAAATTGATATTATTTATAAGAGGTTTGATATGGTTAAAAAAGAAGTTGAAAAATTGCTCCGAAAGGTTCAGAAGCCTGCAAGATATACAGGCGGCGAGCTTAACAGCGTTGTAAAGGATAAAAACAGCGTAAAATTAAGATATGCTTTCTGTTTCCCCGACAGTTATGAAATCGGTATGTCCCATTTGGGATTAAAAATTCTTTACAGCCTTGTAAACGCAAGGGACGACGCATGGTGTGAGCGTGTGTTTGCACCGTGGGAGGATATGGAAACGCTTATGCGTGAAAACGGCGTTAAGCTTTATGCTCTCGAAAGCGGCGACAGCCTTTGCGATTTCGACCTTATAGGCTTTACAATGCAGTATGAGTTAAGCTATACCAATGTGCTCAATATGCTTGATTTAGGCGGCGTTCCCGTACTTAAAAAGGACAGGAGCGCACTTGCCCCCATTGTAATTGCAGGCGGTCCCTGCGTTTGCAATCCCGAGCCCATAACCGATTTTATTGATATTTTCCTGCCCGGTGAGGGTGAAGAGGTAACAAACGAGCTTATCGACCTGCTTATCAAGCATAAGGAAAAAGGCTCAACAAGGCTTGAATTCTTGCGTGATGCGGCTAAAATCGAGGGAGTATATGTACCTGAATTCTATGATGTGGATTATAACGAGGACGGTACAGTAAAATCCGTTAAAAGCCGTGAAACAGCCCCCGAAAAGGTTAAAAAGAGAATAATCAGCGATTTGAATACCACCCATTACCCCAAAGACTTTGTAGTTCCGTTTATAGATGTTGTTCAGGACAGAACTGTGGGCGAGGTGTTCAGAGGCTGTATAAGGGGCTGCCGCTTTTGTCAGGCAGGCTTTATTTACCGCCCAATCCGTGAAAAATCCCCGGAAACTATCAATAATCAATGCAGAGCCATAAGTAATGCCACGGGATACGATGAAATTTCCCTTTGCTCATTAAGTACAAGCGACTACACAGGGATTGATAAGCTTATACCCATGCTGTTTGATTGGGCGTTAAAGGAAAATATAAATGTTTCTTTGCCCTCTTTGCGTGTTGATAATTTCTCGGACGAGCTTATGGAGGAGCTTAAAAAGGTGCGTCGAAGCGGACTTACCTTTGCCCCTGAGGCAGGTACTCAAAGACTTCGTGATGCAATTAACAAAAATGTTACCGAAGAAGAGGTTATGCGTACAGCTTCTAAGGCCTTTGAGGGCGGCTGGACTGCGGTTAAACTCTATTTTATGATGGGACTTCCCACGGAAACTATGGAGGATATTGCGGGTATTGCCGACCTTGCCCAAAAGGTTGTTGATTTGTATTACCGAAATCCCGATAGGCCAAAGGGTAAAGGCGTAACGGTTAGCGTGAGCTGTGCTTCTTTTGTCCCCAAACCCTTTACGCCCTTCCAATGGGAGCCCCAGGATACAGGGGAAATGCTTATTGAAAAGCAAAAACACCTCTTGTCCGGCGTAAAGAGCCGTAAAATCTCCGTAAGCTATCATCAGTCGGATACCTCTGTATTGGAGGGTGTTCTGGCAAGGGGCGACAGACGCCTCGGCGAGGTTATTTATAAGGCATGGCAAAAGGGCTGTAAGTTTGATAGTTGGGACGAATACTTTGATTTTTCCAAATGGAGCGAAGCTTTCGCCGAATGTAATCTTACCCCCGAGTTTTACGCAAACCGCCGCCGTGAATATGATGAAATTCTGCCGTGGGACCATATGGATTACGGAATACGCAAGGAATTCCTTATAGAGGAAAACAAAAAGGCGCATAATAGCGAAACAACGCCCCATTGCCGTATAAAATGCTCTGCCTGCGGAGCCAATAAGCTGAACGGAGGTAAGTGCGATGCAAGGAAATAAAAGTTGGCTTGATGTGCGTATGTTTTATGAAAAAACAGGCATGGCAAAGTATATTTCCCACCTCGATACGGTTCGTTGCATTACAAGAGCAATGAAAAGAGCAAATGTGCCTGTTTGGTTTACGGAAGGCTTTAATCCACATGCGTTTTTAACCTTTGCAATGCCCCTGTCTCTTGGCGTTGAAAGCTATTGTGAAACCGTGGATTTTCGCCTCTTGGAGGATGTTGATTTAACGGAATTGACCGAAAGACTGAATAACGCACTCCCCACCGACATAACAGTAAAAAGAATTGCCGCCCCCGTTTTTTCGGCGGCTGATATCCGTTATGCGGAATATGAGATTATATTTAATAATCCCGATGAGTTGTTACTCAAAAACGCCCATTCAATGCTTTCTTCTGACGAAATCATCGTTCCTAAAAAGGTCAAACAGGGCAGAAAAAAGGTGGAAAAAGAGG
This sequence comes from uncultured Clostridia bacterium, assembly GCA_946041635.1. Classification (GTDB taxonomy): domain Bacteria; phylum Bacillota; class Clostridia; order Oscillospirales; family Acutalibacteraceae; genus Fimenecus. The sequence continues at coordinate 9,073 of CAMGDG010000008.1, read as the reverse complement.
TCAATATTAAAGAGCATATAAGAACATATGAGCTTGTTGAAAAAGACGGCAGACTTATTCTTAAAACCGTTCTTTCCTCGGGTAATACGGTGAATATCAATCCGTCACTTTTAATCGGCGCATTGACAAAGGATACAAATACCGATTCACAGGATGTTGATATAATCAAACTTAAATCCTACACCGAAAATATGGAGATATTCAGATAATCGCAGTATTCAAGTGCATCGAAAATGTTTGTAAGGTGAAAAAATGAAAAATCTTGTCTTACCCAATAGCATAAAAGAAAACATCGAGGGAAAAAGTTTTGATTTGGACACTCTCGGCGCATCCGATTCCAGCGTGTATATTTTCGATGAATCTGTACTGAAAATTGAAAAGACGGGGGACAATGCGAACCGCGAGGCGGAGGCTTTGAAGTGGATTTGCGGCAAACTGCCTGTGCCGCAGGTGCTTGCATTCGCGCAAGAAAACGGGTTAAATTATTTGTTAATGTCGAAAATGCACGGCACAATGGCTTGTGATGTACTCACCGATGATAACATTGACATGGCAGTTACCGCCCTTGCGGACGGCTTAAAACGGTTGTGGAGCATAGACATTTCCGATTGCCCGTTGGACAGCCGTTTAACCAAAAGGCTGACACAAGCAAAATACAATATCGAAAACGGCTTGGTGGATACGGACGATTTTGAGCCGAACACCCTCGGTGAAAACGGTTTTACGGATTTAGACGCTTTATACGATTTTTTGGAAACGCATCAGCCGCCGGAGGACTTGGTTTTCACCCACGGCGATTACTGTCTGCCGAATACATTTACGGAAAACGGTAAAACCGTTGGGTTTATTGATTTGGGCAAGGCAGGTATTGCGGATCGCTGGCAGGATATTGCGCTTTGCGTGCGCTCTTTGCAGTACAATTTGTGTGATTTGTGCGCGTTGCCGTACGATGTGTTTTTAAAAGCAAAAAACAGACTTTACAGCCTGTTGCATATGGAAGAAGATGCAGAAAAACTGCGGTATTATATTTTGCTGGACGAATTGTTTTGAGCATATAAGATAAATCAAAGGGTAATGTTTATGACACTTATTGACATAACAGATAATAATATTTGTTTCTACAAAGATTTTGTTAGTTGTTATCAAAAGTGTCTGTCTAAATATATGTCGAGGATATATCCCGATAAAATGAATGTAATCAAATGGTGCTATATAAATGTTCAAGGTAAAAATATAGGCAGTATATGGTTAGAACAACTTGACACAAGTACCGTAAAATTAGGTGTGTTTATTGCATATGAACAATACCGACATAGCGGCTACGGAACTTTGGCAATAAAAAAACTGCTGGAATACGCAAAACACAACGGTTTCAAAACGGTTGTTCTGAATGTCAGACGTGATAATATATACGCATACAAAATTTATCAAAAACTTGGTTTTGTCAAAACAAAACAATTTACCAAAAGCAACGGCGTAACCGTAATTTCTATGGCAGTAAGTCTATAAAAAAGTGACAATTCCTTGTTCACCAATGCACGGTATTTTGACAAAAACGGTAGGGCGGGGGCTTGCTCCCGCCGTCAATGGTTGACGGTGAGCAGGATATACCTAAACATAAATTTCACGAATGAAACATAATAATATTCAGATAGAGGTGAATATTTTGGAAAAATTCCGTTGGGCGTATATCGGCAGCGGTAACATTGCCCATTCCACGGCAAGAGATATTGTAAAAGGGGAGCACTGTATTGTGTCCGTTTACAGCCGCAATTTTGAAAAGGCAAAAGCATTTGCCGAAAAATACGGCGCACAGGCGTTTGCCGATTTTGAAAGCGCCGTCAACCGTGACGATGTGGACGGAGTTTATATCGCCACGCCGCACACTGCCCATGTGGATTATGCCGTCCGTGCAATGAAATACGGCAAACCCGTACTTTGTGAAAAACCTGTGGGCGTTTGCCTCAATGATGTAAAAACACTTGTTGAAACATCACGAAGCACAAATACATATTTTTGCGAGGCAATGTGGACTTGGTTTTCCGATGTGGCGCTGACGGTGAAAAAATGGGTGCAAAGCGGTGAAATAGGCGAAATAAAAGATGTGGTTATTCATTACGCATTTCCCGGTATTTTGATGCCGAAAAATTCCCGTGTATTAACGCCCGAAACCGCAGGCGGCGCACTTTTGGATATCGGCATTTACCCAATAACATATTGCTATAATCTGTTCGGTGAGCCGAAAGAAATCAAATGCACGGGCAAACTCAAAAACGGCATTGATATAGGGGAAACCGTAACACTTTTCTATGACGGCTTTAAATGCACTTTAAAAATGTCCCTTTGTTCCTTGCGTGAGGACTGTAAAATCGTCGGCAGTAAAGGGGAAATCCGTTTGCCTGTGTTTTTCCACATGGCGTCCAAAGCCATTTTGAAAAACGAGAACGGCAAACAGATTTTCAACGGCAAAACCGATTATTTGACGGAATTTACCCGCGTTGCCGATGAAATACGGCAGGGGAAAACGCAGTCGGATTTTATACCCTTTGATGCTACAATCTCTTGTATGAAAATTATGGACGAGTGTCGCAGACAGATGAAACTTATATATCCCTTTGAAACCAAATAAACTTTTTCAAAAAAACTATTGCATTTTTCCTCAACTTGTGATATTATATTTCAGCATTCTGTGCAGTAGCGCAGAAAATAACTTATAATCTCGGGCGGTCCTCTGCACATTCTTTTGGTACGAACGCTTGAAAATTTTATCGGAGGTTAGTTATGGACGCATTAAAATTGATGACAGAGGGCATGGTCAAAGAGGCTAATCCCGCAATCAGAGTCGGCGATGTAGTCAAGGTTCATGTTAAGATTCGCGAGGGTGAAAGAGAAAGAATTCAGGTTTTCGAGGGTACAATCATTGCTCGTAAGGGCAGCGGTGTTTCCGAGACATTTACCGTTCGCCGTGTTTCCTACGGTGTCGGAATTGAAAGAGTATTCCCTGTAAATTCTCCCAATGTTGCTAAGGTTGAAACTGTAAGACGCGGTCGTGTTCGCAGAAGTAAGCTTTATTATCTTCGTGACAGAGTCGGTAAGGCTGCAAAGGTTAAGGAGCAGATTTAACCGATATATCGTCAGAAAATGCAAACAGAGCAGAGGTTATCCTCTGCTTTTTGTTTATCGAAAGAAACGAGGCACAAATATGGATTGGACCGAAATTAAAATTGAAGTTGATGCAGAAAATATAGACCGTTGCGCCGATATTGCTTCTATGGCAGTTCCGTACGGTATCTATATTGAGGATTACCGTACCCTTGAAGAAGAAACATGGGAAATTGCCAATATAGATATTATCGATGAAGATTTGCTTAATAAAGACCGTTCAAAGGGCTATGTTCACATATATATATCTCCCGAAGAAAACTATATGGAGGCTGTGTCCTTCCTGCGTGAACGGTACGAGAGCGAAAACATACCCCATAGAATCGAGTATAAGCCCTGCAAAAACGAGGATTGGGAGAATAATTGGAAAGAGTATTTTAAGCCCATGAAAATCGGCGAAAAGCTTTTAATCCGCCCTCTATGGATAGACGATTATGACCCCGAGGGCAGGGCAGTATTGAGCATTGAGCCGGGACTTGCTTTCGGCTCCGGCGGACATAATACCACCCGTTTATGCCTTGAAACTCTTGAAAAATATGTAAAACAAGGCGATCGGGTGCTTGACTGCGGTTGCGGAAGCGGTATTTTGTCAATCGCTTCACTTTTGATGGGCGCAGAGAGTACCGTCGGCGTTGATATTGATAAGCTCGCCGTGAAAACAGCGAAAGAAAACGGCAAGGTCAACGGCTTTTCAGAACCTCAATACACAATTCTTAACGGTAATCTTGCGGATAAGGTTACGGGTAATTTTGACGTTGTTGTTGCAAATATTGTTGCCGATATAATCATACTTTTTTCGTCGCAGGTAGGGGAGTTTCTAAAAGACGACGGGGTGTTCATAACATCGGGAATCATTGAACCCCGTGAGGAGGAAGTAACAGCCGCATTTGAGAAGAACGGCTTTGAAATAATCAACCGCTTTGAGGACGGCGGCTGGCTCTGCTTTGTGTGCAAAAAGAAATCATAATTTCAGAAAAACTGCTGGGCATATGCCGAGTGCTGATAAGGCAGTATTTGTTTCTCGGGCAAAAATTTCCCGTATTATTGCCAAAAATCCTCGCAAGGCGTCAGCCTTGCATCGCTTTTGTGGCTTCAATACAAGAAATTTTGTGCTCCTACGAAACTGCAAAGCACTTTAAAATATAAATTTTGGATGCAAGAAAAGGCAAATCCCCACGATAATGCTGACGCATATCGTGGGGATTTAACGCATTATTGCGCCAAAAGTTCATATTTTAAAGAAATACTTCCTTATCAGCACCCGGCATAACGGCAGTTTTTATTTTGTTTATATTGCGATTTTTTTAATGAAATGGTATAATAATACAAATTAGAATAGGGGATGATATGCATTGGAAATCACGGCTGTAAAAAATACAATCGAAAGCGGCAATGCGGTTTTGGGTATTGAATTCGGCTCAACACGCATAAAAGCCGTTTTGATTGACGAAAATCACAATCCCATTGCGCAGGGCGGTCATTCTTGGGAAAACCGTTTTGAAAACGGCGTCTGGACATATCATATGGAGGATGTCTGGGCAGGGCTTCAAGATGCTTATTCAAAGCTTAAATCAGATGTGCTTGAAAAATACGGAGTAAAGCTTACAAAACTCAAAGCTATGGGCTTTTCCGCCATGATGCACGGATACCTGCCCTTCGATAAAGACGGCAATCAACTTGTTGAATTCCGTACTTGGCGCAATACGATCACCGAAGATGCGGCGGCAGAGTTAACAGAACGCTTCCGCTTTAATATTCCCCAGCGTTGGAGTATCGCCCATTTGTATCAAGCGATTTTAAACGGCGAAAGCCATGTAAAAGATATAGCGTTTCTCACAACCCTTGAAGGATATGTCCATTGGCGTCTAACGGGTGAAAAGGTCATCGGCGTCGGAGAAGCGGCGGGAATGTTCCCTGTGGACAGCCGCAAAAATTGCTATGACGAAAAAATGGTGTCCGATTTTGACGGCTTGATTGAGAATCGGCATTATCCGTGGAAGCTCTCGGACATTCTCCCGAAAATTTTGCTTGCGGGCGAAAATGCGGGCACGCTTACCGAGCAGGGCGCACGGCTTTTAGACCCCACAGGCGACCTTGTAAGCGGGATTCCCCTTTGTCCGCCCGAGGGCGACGCAGGCACGGGTATGGTGGCGACAAACAGCGTTGCCCCATTAACAGGCACTGTTTCGGCAGGAACTTCTATTTTCTTGATGGCGGTGCTCAATAAACCGCTTTCCGCTGTCTATACGGAAATTGATATGGTTGCAACGCCCACGGGCGCACCTGTTGCCATGGTGCATTGCAACACCTGCACCTCCGACCTTGATGCGTGGGTAAAACTCTTTGATGAAGTGCTCAAAAATGCGGGGGCAGACCTCCCGAAACCGGCACTTTACGATATGCTTTACGATTTAGCCTTACAGGGCGATGCGGATTGCGGCGGTTTGGTTGGATTTAACTATTATTCGGGCGAACCCGTAACCGATACCGCCGAGGGCAGACCGCTGTTTGTAAGAATGCCCGATGCAAACTTCACTCTTGCAAACTTTATGCGTAATCAGATTTTTTCCGCAATAGCAACGCTTCGTTTGGGTATGGATATTCTTTTCCAAAAGGAAAATATTACCCTGAACCGCCTTTTAGGCCACGGCGGCTTGTTTAAAACACCCCTTGTGGGGCAAAAACTGATGGCAGGGGCTTTGGACGTTCCTGTTTCCGTGATGGAAACGGCAGGCGAGGGCGGTGCATGGGGCATAGCATTGCTTGCTTCTTATATGTGCAATAAAGACGGCGGTGAAACTCTGGAAGAATACCTGGATAATAAAGTGTTCGGCGAAAACAAGGGGACTACCGTCACACCCGACAAAACCGATGTGGACGGATTCAATCAGTATATGACAAGATATAAAGCGGCTGTCGCAGTAGAAAAAGCGGCAATCGACAGACTTAAATAAAGGAGAAATACATATGCAGTTAAAAGACTATGAATTTTGGTTTGTGGTAGGCAGTCAGTTTTTGTACGGACCCGAGGTGTTGGAAACCGTTGCACAGCGTGCACAGGAAATGGCGGATGAACTCAACAAATCCGCGGCACTTCCCTGCAAAATTGTGTATAAGGTCACCGCAAAAACAAATCAAGAGATTACCGATGTGGTAAGAGAGGCAAATTACGACAAAAAATGCGCGGGTATCATCACTTGGTGCCATACTTTCAGCCCCTCTAAAATGTGGATTAACGGCTTTGTGGATTTGCAAAAGCCCTATTGCCACCTTGCCACGCAGTACAACCGTGAAATTCCCAACGATGAAATTGATATGGATTTTATGAACCTCAATCAAGCGGCGCACGGCGACCGTGAGCACGGCTTTATTGCGGCAAGGCTTCGTATGCCCCGCAAGGTGATTGCAGGCCATTGGCAGGAGGAGCGCGTTCGTGAACGCCTCGGCAGTTGGATGCGTGCGGCGGTGGGTGTTGCCGTCAGCCGTGATTTAAAAGTGATGCGCTTCGGTGATAATATGCGTGAGGTTGCCGTCACCGAGGGCGACAAGGTAGAAGTGCAGGCAAAATTAGGCTGGCAGGTCAATACCTGGGCTGTGGGCGACCTTGTGAAAGAAATGGAAAAGGTCACAGAAGCCGAAATCGACGACTTGATGGCAGTATATACCGAAAATTACGAGGTTGCTACCGATAATATCAACGCCATTCGCTATCAGGCAAAAGAGGAAATCGCCATTCGCAAAATGATGGACAGAGAGGGCTGCAAGGCATTTTCAAATACATTCCAAGACCTGTACGGTATGGAGCAGCTCCCCGGGCTTGCAAGCCAGCACTTAATGGCAGAGGGCTATGGCTACGGCGGCGAGGGCGATTGGAAGGTTGCCGCAATGACCGCCATACTCAAAGCCATGAGTGAAGGGCAAAACGGCGGCACGGGCTTTATGGAGGATTATACCTACCATCTTGTCGAGGGCGAAAAATACAGCCTCGGTGCGCACATGTTGGAAGTCTGCCCCTCCTTTGCGGCAGAAAAACCTCGCATTGAAACCCATCATCTCGGTATCGGTATGAATGAAAAAGACCCCGCAAGACTTGTTTTTGAGGGAAAAGCAGGCAGCGCTATCGTAGTAAGCCTTGTGGATATGGGCGGCAGACTTCGCCTTATCTGCCAAGATATAGAGTGCGTGAAACCGATTATGGATATGCCCAATCTTCCCGTGGCAAGAGTGATGTGGAAAGCACTTCCGAGCCTGGAAACAGGGCTTGAATGTTGGATTACCGCCGGCGGCGCTCACCATACGGTGCTCAGCTACGATGTCACCGCAGAGCAGATGAAAGACTGGGCAAATATGATGGATATTGAGTATGTCCATATCGGCAAAGACACCACAGTGGAAAGCCTGGAAAAGGATTTGTTCCTTGCAGACCTTGCGTGGAAACTGAAATGAGGAAAATGGTATGTTGGAAGCATTAAAACAGGCGGTTTTTGAGGCGAATTTGCTGTTGCCCAAATACAGTTTAATCACCTTTACTTGGGGCAATGTGTCGGGTGTGGATCGCGAAAAGGGCTTAATGGTCATTAAACCCTCAGGCGTGGAATACGACACAATGACCGCCGAAGATATGGTTGTCGTGGATTTAAAAACAGGTAAAAAGGTGGAGGGCGACTTGAACCCCTCATCGGATACGGATACCCATGTGGTGCTGTATAACGCATTCCCCGAAATCGGCGGGATTGTGCATACCCATTCCCGTTGGGCGACCACTTTTGCACAGGCGGGGCGGGGGATTCCCGCATTGGGCACCACGCACGGCGATTATTTTTACGGCGAAATTCCCTGCACACGCAAAATGACGGCGGACGAAATCGGCGGAAAATATGAACTGGAAACGGGAAATGTAATTGTCGAAACATTTAAAGACAAACAACCAAATGATATACCTGCGGTTCTTGTGCACAGCCACGGCCCGTTTACTTGGGGCACGGACCCCAAAAATGCCGTGCATAACGCCGTCGTGTTGGAAGAAGTGGCGTTTATGGCGTGGCATGCTCTGCAAATGCGCCCCGATTTGCCGCCTATGCAGCAGGAACTTTTAGATAAACACTATCTGCGCAAACACGGCGCCAACGCCTATTACGGGCAGAAAAAATAAATAATATTTGTAGGGTGCGACGACTCGGCGCACCGCAAAAGCATATGTAAATCTACGGAAAACGGTAGGGCGCTGTCTGCCCCCGCCGCAAAATCATATACATATTCACGGGCGGGCATGAAAACCTGCCCGTGATACGATATAATATACTTGAATATTTTCATACAATGTGATAAAATAAATTCAGTTCTAAATTCAGTTCTAATATATTACGGAGGCATAGCTCAGCCGGTCAGAGCGCACGGTTCACATCCGTGAGGTCGTGGGTTCGATCCCCTCTGTCTCCACCACAAACCCACCGTTTCATTTGTTGAATCGGTGGGTTTTCCTGTGCTGATAAGGCTTTTATCGCTTTTGATATATATACCGTCTTTCACCGTTTACATACCGTTCATAGTCAATCCTCGGTATTTTGCATTTTTTCTGATAAAAGAACAGGTGTCCTGCCCAACTAAGATAACACAGTTCCCTGTTTTTATAAACCGCCATTACTTCGTCAGGCTCACGCTCTGTCGGGCTGATTTCGTCACCGAAATGAAATCCCTCTTTTTCGGCGTCTTTTAAAAACTGATTGCTGATATCCCGGTTAGCAAGATAAATGTAGATTTTATCTTTTCGTCCAAATAAATCTGCAATCCTCCTTATGTTGTTGTCCGTTTTTTCGTTCCGTTGAAAAATCATAATAACAGTCCTTTCTTCCCTAAACAGAGCAACAAAAAAACCTATCGTTACCGATAGGCTAATCATCCTGTGTTGTAT
>CAMGDG010000007.1 GCA_946041635.1 uncultured Clostridia bacterium | reverse complement strand
TACATAAAATTTTATGGATTTGGTCGTTCCCTACACGGTTTTCAAATTGCATCGGTAAGGCGGGGGCTTGCTCCCGCCGAAAATAATATCAAACCCCACGGCGGGGGCAAGCCCCCGCCCTACGAAAATTACAGCAAGTTTCTTCCTGCAAGGGCTCTGGTAAGTGTTACCTCGTCGGCATATTCCAAATCGCTGCCAACGGGAATACCGTAAGCCAAACGGCTGACTTTTATCCCCATAGGCTTTAAAAGACGGGCGATATACATAGCCGTTGCCTCCCCCTCCGCCGTGGGGTTGGTAGCCATTATTACCTCGTTGACGGAATCGTCCGCCATACGGCTGATAAGCTCCTTAATTCGTATGTTATCGGGGCCTATGCCGTTCATGGGGGAAATTACGCCGTGGAGCACATGGTAAACTCCCTTGTATTCGTGAGTACGCTCAAACGCCGCAACATCACGGGGGTCCTCCACAACGCAGATTACCGAGCCGTCACGGTTGGGGTTATCGCAAATTCCGCATTTTTCACCCTCCGTAAGATTACAGCAAACCTTGCAGGTGTGTATGCTTTCGTGGGCGTTACTAATGGCGTCAACAAGGCTTTTTGTGCCCTCGTCATCAAGACCGAGAATATAATATGCCATTCTCTCCGCCGATTTTACACCGACAGAGGGCATTTTTCTGAATTCCTCAATCAATTTTTCAAGTGAAACTATCGCCATAACGCCGAATCCTCAAAGTTTAAAATCCGAGACCGGGAATGTTCATTCCGCCGGTAATTTTGCCCATTTCTCTCTCCAATGTTTCGTCTGCCTTGCGCATTGCCTCGTTTACGGACGCAACAAGCAAATCTTCAAGCATTTCAACATCCTCGGGGTCAACCACATCGGGCTGAATTTTAACTGAAACAAGCTGATGTGAGCCGTTAACGGTCACCTCAACAGCTCCGCCGCCTGATGATGCACTGTACTGAGCCTCTTCGCATTCCTTTTGAACACGGGCCATATCGTCCTGCATCTGTTGAAGTTTTTTCATCATATTTGCCTGACCGCCCTGATTGGGTATTCTTGCTTTCATTTTTATTCCTCCTCAATATTCACACCTAAGCTTTTCGCCCTTGAAATCAAGTCGGACAAGGGATTTTTTGGTGCGGTTTCCTGCTTGTTGTTATAAACGGCAAGAGTATAGTTTTTGCCTGTAACGCCGGCAACGGCTTCTTTTATGATTTTTGAATAATCGCCTGTTTTAAGGTACATTTCCAACACGGGCGAGCCTTTTATAAGCAGATATTTGCCGTTGTGAACAAACGCCGTTGAGCCTGTAAGCATAACGATAAGGCTCTTATCCTTTGAAAAGATTTTATCCAGCACCTCGGGCCAGCGGTCAAAGGGAATTGTGCCCTCAGCCGATGTTTGAGGTTCGGCAGGCTCCTTTGTTTCGGGGGGAGGCTCGGGCAGAGGAATTTCATCGTCTGCAACGGGTGCGCTTGTGGGCTTTTCAGCGGCTTTTTCTTTAATTTCCTCATTTTTCGCTGTTTCTTGGGCGGGAGGATTTACCGCTTTTTCCTCAACCCTTACTTCGTTGACATTTGATGTAGGTCTCGGAATGTTTCCCGACGACACAAGGCTTTCCAACTCTGCGAGTCTGCGAAGCACCGAGTTAATATCGGCGTCAAGTGAGGGCGTGCAAAGCCTTATAATGCAAAGCTCGGCGGCGGTGCGCCTGTTTGCGCCCTGCTTCATATCTGCGGCGGCGTCGGTAAGCACATCAATGCAGGACATTATTGTAGCCAGCGTGGTTTTCTCGCTTTGCTCCCTGATTGTTTTAAGCTCACCCTCGGAGCAGATAATCATATTTTCAATGTTCTTTACTGCCTTTGACACCATAAGATTTCTGAAATGACTTGTAAGCTCAATCAACAGCCTTTCCATATCGCAGGAGTCGTTATAAAGTCTGTTTATAATTTCAAGGGCTTTTGCGCTGTCCTTTTGAATTATGCAGTCGCACAGCTCAAAAATATATTCTCTGCCTGCAAGACCTGCGCTGTCCGCAACGGCGGCGGAGTCAATAACGCCGTCATAAGAAGAACAGCGGTCAAGAAGGGAGAGTGCGTCGCGCATTGCACCGTCGGCAATTCGGGCAATCAGCATTGCGCCGTCGTCGGCAAGACGCAGATTTTCTTTTTGTGCAACCTCTTTGAGCCTGCCGGCAATTTCCTCCGGGGGAATACGCTTGAAATCGAACCGCTGACAGCGTGAAAGTATGGTTGAGGGCAATTTATGCACCTCGGTGGTGGCAAGTATGAAAATCACATGGGCAGGGGGCTCTTCAAGGGTTTTCAAAAGCGCATTGAAAGCTCCGATGGAGAGCATATGCACCTCGTCGATGATATACACACGGTATTTTGCGCTGGCAGGAGTAAAATTAGCCTCCTCACGCAAATCACGGATATTGTCAACACCGTTGTTCGATGCGGCGTCAATTTCAATAATATCAAGGATTGAGCCGCTGTCAATTCCACGGCAGATTTCACATTCGTTGCAAGGATTGCCGTTTTGAGGATTAAGACAGTTGACCGCCTTTGCAAGAATTTTTGCACAAGAGGTTTTTCCCGTACCGCGTGAGCCCGTAAAAAGATATGCATGGCTGGTTTTGCCCGATTTCACGGCATTTTCAAGGGTTTTTGTAATATGCTCCTGCCCCACAACATCAGTAAAGGTTGACGGGCGGTATTTTCTGTAAAAGGCACGGTACAAGGCTTGTCCCTCCTGTTGACCACGGTTTATCGCGGCTATTTACCATAACTTGTTTTTAAAAAGAGCCTTAACTCAGTCATGTGTCGTGCAGGCAGACTGTGGCGCCCGGCGCATACCGTTTAATGCTGCTCGGTTCCCCGCCTGACATGGTTCACAGCGCACCGCCGCACAGGACCCACACGGCACACGACTGAATTAAGGCGTATTTACATCTTTGTATTATACTATACTCCGAGCATAATTTCAAGAGAAAATATATACTATTTTATACTGTTATATATTGTAGTCCGGAAAAATTTATGATAAAATGTATTTGTGTTATTATACTCCGGAGGATAACAAGGATGTACAATATAATTCCGCAGCCTGTCAGTATTCTTACAAACAGCGAAAGAAAAGGCTTTACACTTCATGCGGGCACAACGGTTACGCCGTGCGCCTTTGCTGATATGTTCATATCCTTTGTACGCAAAACTCTTAACAAAAAGGTGCGCATACAAGAGGATACGGGCGAGGAAAAAACAATAGTTTTTAAAATTGACGATACGGTTGATCATGATGAGGGCTACACCATAAAATGTGAAAACCGCCGTGTTTTCGTAAATGCAAAAACCGAAACGGGGTTGTTTTACGGTATGCAGACTCTTTGCCAGATGCTTCTGCAAACCAACGGCAAGCTGCCCTATACGGAAATAACGGATTATCCCCGCTTTTCTTACCGAGGTTTTATGCTTGATTCGGGCAGATATTTCTATTCTGTTCCCGATGTTAAGAGAATAATCGACCTTATGGCGCTTCATAAGTTAAATGTTCTCCATTGGCACTTGACAGAGGACCAGGGCTGGCGTGTTGAGATAAAAAAATATCCTCTGCTCACGGAAAAAGGCTCAAAAAGAAGCCACACGAATTTTAAAAGCACACCTCATGAAGGATATTATACACAGGAGGATATAAAGGAAATTGTCGCATACTGTCACGAGCGTAAAATAAAGGTTATTCCCGAATTTGACATTCCGGGGCACTGTGTTGCCGCAATAGCCTGTTATCCCGAGCTTTCCTGCTTTAACAGAGAGTTAGAGGTTGCAACGCATTGGGGAGTTAAGCACGATATTCTTTGCGCCGGCAAGGAAAGCACATATGGCTTTGTTTTCGGCGTGCTTGACGAGCTTATGGAGCTTTTCCCCGACAAGATTATTCATATAGGCGGCGATGAGGCCGTAAAAATGCGCTGGAAGCTTTGCCCCGACTGTCAGCGTGCCATCAGGGAAAACGGCTTGAAGGACGAAAACGAACTGCAAATGTATTTTACGGCAAAAGTTAATAATTATCTAAAAGAGCACGGTTACTCTGCCGTTATGTGGAATTACGATTTATCGGGTGACACAGAAAAGCTTCCTGCCGATATTGCGTGGACGGTTTGCGGCGTTTCAGGCGGAAACGAACAACTGAAAGGCGAGATAAACCGCGGCAGAAAAATGATAAATACAAATGCTTATCCTTATTATCTCGATTTCCCCTACGGCTGGAACACCTTGAAAAAGGTTTGCAATTATGACGGCGCACTTACCGATGACGACAGTGAAACATGGGGCGTTGAGGGCTGTATGTGGACGGAATATGTGCCTGATATGAAGCGTCTTGAATTTCTTACATTCCCCCGATTGGGTGCAATAGCCGAGGCAGGCTGGGCGGAAAAGGGATATCCGTCATTTGCAACGTTTATTCACAAGGCAGAGGATTATTACAACCTTCTTGATGTTTACGGTGTGAATTATGCAAAGCTTAAAACGGCATGTCCGTCTTTTGCTTACAGGCATATTTCCTCCCTTTGGTTTAAACGCAGAGTATTTCATTGGCAGGGCATACACAATCTTTTGGACGATGCAAAAGTCCGGAAGTTAAAAAACTTAAAAACAGGGAATAGTTAAAAACAATCTATTTAGTACAGAGGTGTTATATTATGAAAAAGTATGTTATGGCTCTCGACCAGGGCACAACCAGCTCCCGCGCAATACTTTTTGACAAAAAGGGAAATATCTGCGCAAAGGCACAGCATGAATTTACGCAGATTTATCCCAAAGCGGGCTGGGTGGAGCACAATCCTATGGAGATACTGTTTTCACAGCTTCAATCCGTAATGGAGGTTGTGGCGAAAAGCGGAGCAACTGCCGAAGAAATAGCCGCAATTGGTATAACAAATCAGCGCGAAACCACAATAATATGGGATAAAGCAACAGGAAAACCCATATACAACGCTATTGTATGGCAGTGCCGCAGAACGGCGGACACCTGCGAGAAAATCAAGGCGGATAAAGAGCTTACACAGTATATTAAGGACCACACGGGACTTGTGGTGGACGCATATTTTTCCGCAACTAAAATAAAGTGGATACTTGATCGTGTTAAGGGCGCAAGAGAGCTTGCCGAAAAAGGTCAGCTTCTTTTCGGTACGGTTGAAACATGGCTTATATGGAATTTAACAGGAGGCAAGGTTCATATTACCGATTATTCAAACGCTTCAAGAACTATGCTTTTTGATGTTGACAAGCTTTGCTGGGACGAATATCTTTGCGAAAAAATAGGCGTACCCATGGCAATGCTTCCCAAATGCGTACCGTCAAGCGAGATTTACGGTACCGTGGCGGCAGGAGTAATGGGTATTGAGGATTTGGCAGGCGTGCCCATCTCGGGGGCTATCGGCGACCAGCCTGCGGCACTTTTCGGTCAGGGCTGTTTTGAGAGCGGTCAGGCAAAGAATACATACGGCACGGGCTGTTTCCTGCTTATGAATACAGGCGAAAAGAGAGTACAATCGGAAAATAATCTTGTAACGGGCGTTGCCTGGGGGCTTAACGGCAAGGTGACCTATGCTATTGAGGGCTCGGCGTTTAACGCAGGCTCCGTTATAAAATGGCTCCGTGACGATTTGCATCTTATTGATTCTGCACGCCGCTGTGATGAACTGGCGGAGAGTGTAGACGATGCAAACGGTATATATTTTGTTCCTGCCTTTACAGGCCTTGGCGCACCTTATTGGGATATGTATGCAAGGGGTACCATTGTGGGGCTTACACGGGGCGTAAAGAGCGAGCATATTGCAAGAAGCGTGCTTGAAGCAATCGCATATCAGATGACGGATTTGCTGGAAGCCATGATGCAGGATTCCCATATTGAACTTTCGGAATTGCGTGTTGACGGCGGTGCGTCCGTGAGCGATATTATGATGCAGATTCAGGCGGATTTGATAAGAACAAGCGTCAATCGTCCTCAGATGGTTGAAACAACGGCAATCGGTGCGGCGTATCTTGCGGGACTTGCCGTGGGATTTTGGAAAAGTACCGATGAAATAAGTAAAATCCGCAAGGTGGATAAGGTCTTTGAGCCGAAAATGATTACAGACGAGCGTGACAGACTGTATAAGGGTTGGCTTCGTGCCGTTGAGCGCTCCCGTGATTGGATTGAGCATTAAAATTTGTAAATCGTGTGTAGGGAGCATCCGCCTCTACAAACAGGAATATTAAAAATAGGAGAAACATCAATGGATTACGCAAAGGAAAGTTTAAAGCTTCACTATGAATGGCAGGGAAAAATCGAAATCAAAGCAAGGGCGAAAGCAGGGGATAAGGAATCCCTTTCCCTCGCTTACACTCCCGGCGTTGCACAGCCCTGCCTTGAAATTCAAAAAGATATTAACAAATCATATGAGTTAACACGCCGTTGGAACACGGTTGCGGTTGTAACGGACGGTACGGCAGTCTTGGGGCTTGGCGATATAGGACCGGAGGCAGGTATGCCCGTAATGGAGGGTAAATGTGTGCTGTTCAAGGAATTCGGCGGAGTTGACGCTATTCCCCTTTGCGTAAGAAGTAAAGATGTTGATGAGATTGTAAATTGTATTGCACTTCTGGCAGGCTCCTTCGGCGGTGTGAATTTGGAGGACATTGCCGCACCCCGTTGCTTTGAAATTGAACGGAAATTAAAGGAGAAAACCGATATTCCCATATTCCACGACGACCAGCACGGTACAGCCGTAGTCGTTGCGGCGGCGGTTACAAACGCTACACGGGTAGTGAATAAAAAATTGGAAGACTGTACGGTTGTTTTCAGCGGTGCAGGTGCGGCAGGAATAGCCATTGCCAAACTTATTTACAAAATGGGCGCGGGAAATATTATTATGTGCGATAAAATGGGCGCACTCTGCACAGGTGAAGACTGGATGAATCCCGCACAGAAAGAAATGGCGGAGATTACAAATAAGGGCAAGCTCCGAGGAACACTTAAAGACGCTATAAAAGGCGCAGACATTTTCATCGGCGTATCCGCACCGGGAATTGTAACGAAAGAAATGATAAAATCCATGGCGGAAAACCCCATAGTATTTCCTATGGCAAATCCCGTTCCGGAAATTATGCCCGATTTGGCAATTAAGGCAGGTGCGGCTGTTGTAGGCACGGGCAGAAGCGACTTCCCCAATCAGATTAACAATGTGCTTGCGTTCCCCGGCATTTTCCGCGGTGCGCTTGATTGCCGAGCAAGGGATATTAACGAAGAAATGAAAATAGCGGCGGCAAAGGCAATCGCCTCTCTCGTTTCCGATGAGGAGCTTTCTCCCGAATACATTTTACCCAAAGCCTTTGATGAACGAGTAGGCACAACCGTTGCAAAAGCCGTTATGGACGCCGCAAGAAAATCAGGTGTAGCGAGAGTGTAAATAAGTAGGGGCGATTCACATATCACCCGCAAAATTTCCGCAACCCCGTAGGGGACGATGCCCACATCGTCCCGCAATATCACACAAAAGCAGCCGCAAAATTATATGTAACTTACATACACGATTAGAGGTGACAGTATGAACGAAAACGAGAAAAACAGCATAAATTCCGATGCTCCCGAAAAAAATCTTGCCGAGGAGTACAACTCTGTTTTTGATTACAATACCGAAACCTTTATTGAACATGACCATATGAACCGAGACTATCTCCGCTTGATATATAATGACGATATGGAGTGTCTTAATAAGGAAACACGGTTTACCCGCTCCCAATATCTTAAAAGAATGGCGAATATTGAGGAAACCTATGCCAAGGAGATAAAAGCAAATAAAAAAAGACTGTTGATTATTACGGCGCTTTTAGTTGCGTCAATAATAATTTCGGTAGTTTTCTATTTTGTTGCTCAGCCTTACAGAGAAATATACGAACAACTTGAATGGGAATCTAATTTCACCCGAATTTCCGGATTTTATTTGCTGGCTTATTGGGCGGCAGCAGCGTTTTTTGGTGCGTTTTCGTGGATTGTGCTTGCCGTGGGAGTTATGCAGTTTTTGTATTTCGGTTACGGTTTAATAAAAAATCACAAAAGACTGAAAAAGAATAAGATTACAGCCGTTCAGAGGCTGGAAGAAATTAAAAAAGAAAGTATGTTGTTGGGAGTATATAATCCCGAAAAGTAATTTAATATGTTAAAAATTAAAAATAATAAATATTAAAAAGGGTGTTTAATCATGAAAATTGATGTTGCTGTTGTTTCTCTCGTAAACTACGCCGAGAGAGCAGGTCTTATTGAAAAAGAAGATAAGATTTTTTCGGTGAACAGAATACTTGAAGCGTTAAATCTTGACGGAATTGAGGAATGTGAGCCCCTCGAAAACGCAGAGCTTGAGGATATTTTAAAATCCATACTTGACTATGCCTGCGAAAACGGTCTTTGCGAGGACTCTGTTGTTTACCGTGACCTTTTTGACACAAAAATTATGGGACTTTTAACTCCCAGACCCTCCGAGGTTATTAAAAAGTTTTTCTCGGAATACGAAAAATCCCCCGAAGCGGCAACAGAATTTTACTATAATTTTAGCCGTAAGACTGATTATATCCGTGACTACCGCATTAAAAACGATGTAAAATGGGTAACAAAAACAGAGTACGGCTATATTGATATTACAGTCAATCTTTCAAAGCCGGAAAAGGATCCCAGAGCCATTGCGGCGGCTCTTAAAATGAAACAGGCAAATGTTTATCCCAAATGTGCACTCTGCATTGAAAATGAAGGGTATGCCGGCAGAGTTAACCACCCTGCAAGACAAAATCACCGTATAATTCCTTTAACTCTGGGCGGTAAAAATTGGTTTATGCAGTATTCGCCCTATGTTTATTACAATGAGCATTGCATTGTTTTTGACGGCGAGCACGAGCCTATGAAGGTCTGCTACGAAAATTTTGTTAAACTCTTTGACTTTGTAAAGATGTTCCCCCATTATTTTATAGGTTCAAATTCGGATTTGCCCATTTCAGGCGGCTCAATACTCACCCATGAGCATTTCCAAGGCGGCAGATACGAGTTTGCAATGGCAAAGGCTCCCATTGAAACAGAGATTACCTTCAAGGGTTATGAAGATGTTGAAGCAGGCATTGTAAAATGGCCCATGTCGGTTATCAGACTCAGAGGTGACAGCGCCGAAAGACTTTGCGAGTTAGGCGGAAAAATTTTGGCAACATGGCGTGGCTATACAGATGAGGACGCATTCATTTTGGCCGAAACCGACGGCGAGATACATAACACCATAACTCCCATTGCCCGCTTTGCAAACGGTAAATATGAGTTTGACCTTGTTCTCCGTAACAATATAACAACAGAGGAGTATCCCGACGGATATTACCATCCCCATCCCGAATATCACCATATTAAAAAGGAAAATATCGGTCTTATCGAGGTTATGGGGCTTGCAGTTCTGCCTTCAAGACTTAAAACAGAAATGAGCAAATTGAAAGAGGCTATTCTTAACGGTTCGGATATTTCAGCCGACGAAACCATAGCCAAGCATAAGGATTGGGCTGATATGATAACCGAGAAATACGAAATAACCGCCGAAAACTGCGATGAAATTTTGGAAAAAGAGATAGGCATTGTCTTTACGGCAATTTTGGAGCAGTGCGGTGTTTTCGAGAGAACGGAAAAGGGTAAGGAGCAGTTCCTCAAATTCATTTCATCGGTTGGATAATTACATAACGGCACAAGCAGGTGCGATGGCAATTTGAGGTGACAGTATGAACGAAAATGAAGTAAAAATACCTGCGAATACCGAGGACCCTTCGGAGAACATCCCCGAAAGCGGTTCAAAATATGATTACAGCACCGTTTTTGACTGCAATGAAAGCACAGAGCCATCAAAAGAAGAATTTTCAAGCCGTGAATATTTAAAGGGCATTTATAAAAACGGCGAGGAGCTTGATTCGTCTTTAAATAAAGATGTCAGATACACCCGCTCACAGTATTTAAATGACTTTGAAACGATTGAAAATAATTATAACGGCGATATAAGGCTGCAAAAGAAATCCATCGCCGTTACCGCTTGCGGCGGCGTGATGCTTTTGGTTTTGGGAACTTTGTTTTTTAAACTTGCAAAGGCCGGCGCAATGTGGGCAACATATTCTTTTTTGTGGCTTGCGGGATATCTCACAGTTATTATTGCACTTGCTGCTCCCGTATTTTTAATTATCGGGTTTGCACGCAAAATATCAAAGCTCAAAAAAGCCAAAGAACGCTCCCTCGATATGCTGGAAACAAAGAAAAAAGAGCATATGCTCTCAGGAACATATGACTCGGGGAAATAAACTGTGCTTGTATAAGCGATTCGTATATCACCCCTTTCAGAGGAGACAAGCACACATAAACCCACGGCGTGACAGTAGGCGCGATTCACTTGTCACCAGAAAAAACCAACAGAACAGAATAAACCAAACCCCTGCCGAGTAAATCAGCAGGGGTTCCTTTTTCATCCGTTAAGAAATAACGAAATATAACCTGATTGTATTAGCTTTGCGTGTTTCAAAGCAACAAAACAATTATAACATACAATCCCGATTTTTCAATTGTGACTTTTGATATATTATTTCATATATTTTGTGCAGTTTTCATAGGTGTGCTTTGATTAAAAAGTGTTGCCGTTGTTTGTAGGGGACGATGCCTTTCATCGTCCCGTAGAATAACCCCTTTGTCAACTTCGTTGACATCTTCTCTTTCAGGGGAACAAGAGAGGTGGTGTGCTTGTAGGGCGATTCACGAATCGCCCGCGTGATTTCCGCAAAATCAATTCCAACCGGGTAGGGCGGGGGCTTGCTCCCGCCGTCAAATTACAGTAGAATTATCGGGCGGGCACAGAGACCCGCCCCTACAATCAAAAACATAAGATTTTGCGTAAAATTCACTTATTTAATCGGAAAAACTTTTGTATCAGTTTGTCACAACGAGTAATTCTTCTTTCGCTGATAATTACTCTTGTATATTCTCCGCAATTCTCGCACAAATCAAATTCTTCTGAGAGAATATACTTATCTTCTCCGTCATTTGTTCCGTTCAATTCGTTCCAACATTTCAAACAAAATTCAGCCATTTTTATCACCTCTGCAATAATATACCATATATGCATTGCAATTGCAATGCATATTTTTAATGCGGTTCGCTATACACTATAAGCAAGACAAATGTATTGCGAGGTGCTTTTATGGGTAAGTTTAAAATTCCGTCAGTTCCGCCTACAATAAACAAAACTGTTCGTTTTCCCACTGATGTGGTTGAGCAAGTGGAAAAGGCAATTCAGGGGAAAGACTGCACTTTTTCTGCTTTTGTTATCGCCGCAGTTCGTATGGCTTTGGAAAATATTGATGAAAAGTAGGGGCGATTCACTTGTCGCCCGCAAATTTCCCACAAAACCCACGGTGTATCACTGACTGCTCCGCTCCCTCTCAGAGGGAGCTGTCGAGCGAAAGCGAGACTGAGGGAGTGCGCTTTTTAATTTGAAAATTGAAAGTTGAAAATGGAAATTTTCTGGATGCAATTTATTTGGCGGGCACTTAGGTCACATCCCTACAAGCGAAAATATGTGATTTGTTGTAAATTAACGGTGCGCCGAGGTCGTCGCACCCTACAAAACAGCCGTCGATTTCACCGTAAAACAAAAAGGCTTGGATTTTTCCAAGCCTTTCTTGATGTTTATATAATCTTTTATGCTTATATAAATTATTTGCTTGCCTCTTCAACTGCAACTGCGCAGGCAACTGTTGCGCCAACCATTGGGTTGTTGCCCATGCCGATTAAGCCCATCATTTCAACGTGAGCAGGAACGGAAGAAGAACCTGCAAACTGTGCGTCACCGTGCATTCTACCCATTGAGTCTGTAAGACCGTAAGAAGCAGGACCTGCGGCAACATTGTCGGGGTGGAGTGTACGGCCCGTGCCGCCGCCGGAGGCTACCGAGAAGTAGTCAACGCCGTTTTCCATAGCCCATTTCTTATATGTGCCGGCAACAAGGTGCTGGAAGCGAGTGGGGTTGGTTGAGTTACCTGTGATGGAAACATCAACGCCCTCTTTCTTCATGATTGCAACGCCTTCAAGAACATCGTTAGCGCCGTAGCACTTAACATTTGCTCTCTCACCGTCGGAGTAAGCTGTTTCGTTAACAACTTTGAGCTCTCCTGTGAAGAAATCGTAGTCAGTCTGAACATATGTGAAACCGTTAATTCTTGAAATAATCATAGCGGCGTCCTTGCCGAGACCGTTAAGGATAACGCGCAGGGGTTCTTTACGAACCTTGTTAGCGGTTCTTGCAATACCGATTGCGCCCTCTGCGGCTGCAAAGGATTCGTGACCTGCAAGGAATGCAAAGCACTTTGTTTCCTCTTTAAGAAGCATTGCGCCAAGGTTACCGTGACCGAGGCCAACATTTCTCTGCTCTGCAACGGAGCCGGGAATGCAGAACGCTTGAAGTCCCTTACCGATTGTAGCGGCAGCTTCGGAAGCTGTTTTAACGCCTGATTTAAGTGCAAGAGCAACGCCGAGAGTATAAGCCCAAACAGCGTTGTCAAATGCGATGGGCTGAACACCCTTAACGATGCCTTCAACATCAATACCTTTTGATTCGCAAAGAGCCTTTGCGTCTTCAAGAGAAGCAATACCGTACTCAGCAAGACACTTCTCAATTTTGGCCATTCTTCTCTCTTTGCCTTCGAATCTTACATCATTAGCCATTATAAATGCCCTCCCTTTTCTTATTCTTCTCTGGGGTCAATATACTTTGCAGCGTCTGCAAAGCGACCGTATGTGCCTGTGTTGTTTTTAAGAGCAACATCAGCGGGTGTGCCGTGACGGATGTCTTCAAGCATCTTGCCCAGCTTGATGAACTCGTAGCCGATAACCTGGTCATCGCTGTCAAGAGCCATTCTTGTAACATAGCCCTCAGCCATTTCCATATAACGAACGCCCTTAACCTTAGTTGAGAACATTGTACCAACCTGTGAACGAAGTCCCTTACCAAGGTCTTCAAGGCCTGCGCCTACTGTAAGACCGTCCTCGGAGAAAGCGGACTGTGTTCTGCCGTAAACAAACTGGAGGAAAATCTCACGCATTGCAACATTGATAGCGTCGCAAACAAGGTCTGTGTTAAGGCATTCAAGAAGAGTTTTGCCGGGGAGAACCTCAGCAGCCATAGCGGCGGAGTGAGTCATACCGGAGCAGCCGATAGTCTCAACAAGAGCCTCCTCAACAATACCGTCTTTAACATTAAGAGAGAGCTTGCAGGTGCCCTGCTGAGGAGCGCACCAGCCGATACCGTGTGAAAAGCCGGAAATATCCTTAATCTCATAAGCCTTTACCCATTTGCCTTCTTCGGGAATGGGAGCGGGACCGTGATGAGGGCCTTTCTTAACACAGCACATTTTTTCAACTTCATGTGAATAGTTAATCATAATAAAATGAAACTCCTTTCTTTTAATCACTCAAGGATTTTTTCCTATCCTTGTAATTATACAATTACTGATAAATTTTTTCAATAGGATTTTTGGCAAAAAATTAACAATTTATGCAAAATTTAATGCGGTTTCAGGGAAAATACACCGCCGAAACCGCATTATGTCGGTTTATATTATGTTTATTTAAGAAATTCCCACTCGCAAAAGCGTTTCGCCATCATTTCGTCATTGTACCTTTCGTCGATGTGTTCGATTATTTTACCCGAGGCGGCGATTCCTTGGTGCCTCTGCGACCACCGTACAATGCACACCGCCGTAAACATAAGATTTACCGCCATAAACACCGAAAGTACGCCACAGGCAATATTCCACGCCTTGCCCTGCATTTTTTCAAAAAACATATCGAGTTTTGGAACCGACATACCGAAAAGCGTGCCGATAGCACCCCAGATAATTGTCATTTTAAGGCTGATGTAGCCGTTAATATCCAAAAACTGCGCACGGTAATTCCACGCTTCCATATTAAGACCGTGTTCAAGAATCCAGCCGCAGATGTATTCAACGCCCGAGCCGATAAGGGCAAAAACCAAAAATCGCAGGAAAACGCTTTTTTTCTCCATAAGCACGGCGCCTATATAAAATCCCGCCGCACCGAAGCCGTAGATTATGCAGAACGGACCCCACATTGATACCACATGAGTTTCCCATTTGCCGTAGCCGATAAGGCACCAAAAGCCTTCAAGCACCACGCCCAAAAGACTTCCCGCCATAAAAAGCCAGAAAAGCTTTTGATATGTAATTCTTCCTTTTTTGCTTGTTTCAGTCATCATAATTATCACTTCCCACAGCCATATAATAAGTTGCATTATATCCCGAGTCAATGATATAAGAGCATTATTAAATATATGTAAACTAATCTTAATAAAATCTAAAAAAAACAGGCGCAAAATGGCTTCCCCTTGAGGGGAAGCTGTCGGCGAAGCCGACTGATGAGGTGTATATCTCAAAACAATATATAATCATTTTAAATTACTTGGGACGATGAAGGCATCGTCCCCTACAAGTTTTGTGAATTTTTATGTGTTTGGTTGTAGGGGCGATTCACGAATCGCCCGAAAAATTACATCATGCCGATGGCGGTTTTGTAGGGTGCGACGACTCGGCGCACCGGAATAAAATGAATAATGAATGATATATAATGGGAAATGAATAATTGATGTAATTGATTTGTAGGGGACGGTGCCCACACCGTCCCGTGAAATTTGCATAAAACCATAATAAATAAGGTAGGGCGCGGGTGTCCAGTGGACACCTCTGCGAATGGAATGAGCAGAAGCGCTGTCTGAGCCGGCAGGCGAGTAATGCTTGCCGCCCGCCCTACCCGGTTGGAATTGGTTTTGCGGAAAATTTCACGGGCGATTCGCCCCTACAATGCCGCCGTTGGTGTGTATGTGAATTTGCGGGACGATGAAGGCATCGTCCCCTACAAGTTATATAAATTTTTATGGTTTATAATAATAAATGAAAAACAGCCCGACAAAGCTTTGTCGGGCTGTTTCGTATATAAAATTCAATTTACCTT
The DNA here is from genome assembly GCA_946041635.1 of uncultured Clostridia bacterium. Classification (GTDB taxonomy): domain Bacteria; phylum Bacillota; class Clostridia; order Oscillospirales; family Acutalibacteraceae; genus Fimenecus. The sequence continues at coordinate 19,871 of CAMGDG010000007.1, read as the reverse complement.
ACATAGCCTCAGGTGCGGAGATGCTAAACATTGTAAGAATATTTGTAAGCACCATTGATACGCAGGAGCAAAGAGTGAGGCGTGCCTGCATAAGCTTTTCGTCCTCCACCGCAACACGGCAGGCGTTATAGAATTTATGGAAAAGCGTTGCCAAATCAATACAGTAACGGGTGATTTTTGCAGGGTCATAATTCTTTGCCGCCGCAACAATTTCCTCCGTAAATGCGGCAAGGTGACGGATAAGCTCAATTTCCTCGGGAGCATTAAGCGTTTTCAATTCATCTCTTGTGCAGTCACGCAACGAGATACCGTCTGCTTCCACCTTGCGGATAATGCTGTGAATACGGGCGTTGGCGTATTGGCAGTAATAAACCGGGTTTTGCGAGTTTTCACTTACCGCAAGTCCTAAATCAAAATCGATTGTTGAGCCGGGCTCACGGAGATTGAAGAAAAATCTTGCGGCATCAACAGGAACCTCGTCAAGCAAATCCACAAGAGTGATTGCGTTGCCGCTCCGCTTTGAAACCTTAACGGGCTTTCCGTCCTTAACAAGATTTACAAGCTGCATAAGCACTATATCAAGACGGTCGCCGTCAAGTCCTATTGAGTCAAGTGCGCCTTTAAGACGGGCAACATGGCCGTGATGGTCCGCACCCCAAACATCAATAGCTTTGTCAAAGCCACGGTCAACCAGTTTGTTGCGGTGATACGCAATATCAGCGGCAAAATATGTGGGATTACCGTTTTGACGGATAAGCACATCGTCCTTTAATTCAAGCTTGTCAATCTGCTCCTGTGTTTTGCCTTGGGATAAAAGTTTTTTCGTCTGTACCTCTTTGTTTTTATACCAGAGAGCGCCGTCCTTTTCGTATGTCATACCGTTGGCGGTGAGAATATCCACAACCTCTTTTATTGCGCCCTTGTGCAGTTCGCTTTCATGGAACCATGTGTCATAGTTTATGCGGTATGCGCCCAAAGCCGTTTTAAGCCCCTCAATGTTTTTGGGCAGTGCAAAATCAACAAGGGCATTTCTGCGCTCTGCTTCACTTTTGTTTATATACTCATCACCGTAAATTTCGGAAAATTCCTTTGCACGCTCAATAATATCGGCACCGTGATAGCTGTCCTCGGGAAGCTCGGGAGCATTTTCACCCAAATGGAGCTGTTGATAACGAATATCAAGGGACATTCCGAATTTTTCAATCTGATTGCCTGCGTCGTTAATGTAAAATTCTCTCTCAACCTCATAGCCTGCCGCCGAAAGCACCGCCGCAAGACAGTCGCCCAATGCGCCGCCTCTTGCGTTGCCTATGTGCATAGGACCTGTGGGGTTTGCCGAAACAAATTCAACATTTACCCTTTTGCCCTTACCGTAATCGCTTCTGCCGTAATTTTTGCCTGAATTTTTTATGTCGAGAAGAACATCGGCATAAAATTCTCCTGCAAGGGTAAAATTGATAAAGCCTGCCCCTGCAACGGAGCAATCGGAAAAATATGTGCCGTTCAAATCAATGTGCTTTGCCACTGCATTGGCAATTTTTCTCGGCGCACAGCGAAAAGCCTTTGCACAAACGAATGCAAGGTTTGTTGAGTAGTCGCCGTTGTCACGGTTTGCGGGAATTTCAATGTTAAATGCGGGAATTGCCTCTTCGGGAAGCTCACCCTCAGCCACGGCTCTGCCCAGAGCGTCGATTATGAGAGAGTGAAGCTGTTCTGTCGCTTTTTTTACTGTATCTGACATTTTCCGTCCGTTCCTTTCGTATTTAGAGTGAGGGTAATAATCCGAACCACGGTTTATCGCGGCGGATTTGCCCTTACTCTACTGTTTTTCTTCAATATAAATGTTCATACTGTTTTCCGAAACATAACCGTTGTTAAAATCCAAGGTATATTTCAATTTGAGCACGCTGTTTTTGCCGTTTCTGAACCAGTTTACATCATTTCCGTAAATTCCCATGGTAAACTCACCGTAGGGAGTTTTGTAATATGTATGGTGGCGGCGGCTTTTCTCAACGCACATTTCCGAGCTGAACTGCCCCTCACGAACTATGCTTACCGTTGCTTTGTCCGTAACGGTAAGGCTTGTTCGCTCCTTGCCCGTTTCTTCGTTATCCTCAATGTATTCAATAACGCTTGTGCCGTTTTCGTGGCAGACGGTGCCTGCAACGGTCATTTCAGCCGTATCTCTGCCCTCGTCGGTAGTTTGAATACTGACAATTTTAATTATAGCGTCCTTTTTCATTCCGAAAATTCCTTTTCCCACTTTTCAATCGCAAGAGTACAAAGCTTGTCGATGAGCTCGCCGTAAGATATTCCCGCTTTTTCCATAAGCATGGGATACATGCTGATAGCGGTAAAGCCGGGGATTGTGTTGGGCTCGTTTAAAAGCACGCTTTTGTCACTGCGTCTTACAAAAAAGTCAACTCTGGCAAGCCCCGTACAGCCCCATGCCTTGTATGCTTTAACTGCGAGGGCGCGGATTTCTTCACGCTTTTCTTTTGAAAGCCTTGCGGGAATATGTAACCCGCTCTTGTTGTCTATATACTTTGCGTCAAAATCATAAAACTCGTTGCAGGGCTCAATTTCGCCAACCTCACCTGCAAAAGGCTCGTCGTTGCCCATTACGGCACATTCAACCTCTGCGCCGTCAATGCCTTCTTCTACCACAACTCTGCTGTCAAAACCGAAAGCGTATTCAAGAGAAGAATATATTTCATCAACGGTTTTTGCCTTGCGAACTCCCACCGAGGAGCCGGCGTTGGCAGGTTTAATGAATACGGGAAGTCCGAGATACTCCTCACATTCACGGGCAAACTCCCTGCCTCTTAATGTAAAATCGTGAAGCGTTATGTATTTCCACTTCGCCTGGGGAATACCGTTTATATCGCAAATACTGTTTGTCATGGCTTTATCCATACAAACGGCGGAAGCCATTGTTCCGCACCCTACAAAGGGAATACCAGCAACGGTTAAAAGCCCCTGCATTGTACCGTCCTCACCGTTTTTACCGTGGAGCACGGGAAAACAAACATCAATTCTGATTTTTTCAAAACCGTTTTCCTGAAAAACTATAATACCTCTGTCATTTCTGTCGGTTGAAATTACTGCTTTTTTAAGTGAAGTCTCGTCACTGAGCCATTTGTCCTCGGGCAGATTGTTAAAATCTCCGTTATACAAATACATCTCGCCCTGCTTTGTAATTCCCAGCATAAAAACATTATATTTATCCTTGGGAATGTTTCTTATAACCGATGAAGCAGAGAGCAGAGAAATATCGTGCTCCGAGGAAACACCGCCGAAAATAATGAGTGCGTTTTTCATAAATATCACTCCGAAAACAGAAATTCATAAAATTATACCATATTATATTTTACTTATCAATCAAATGTTCAAAAATTTTTAATGACAAACGGCGATAAGTGTGTTATATTATATGGGAAATACTATGTTTTAATGAGGTAAAGCTATGTTTGAAAGAAAAGAAGCACTTTCACTTATTTTAAAAGGCTGTTGTGATAATTTTGAAGCAAACGGATTTAAGGTGAGCGTTCCCGAAAATATTGAAAAAGGCGATGCGCCTGTTTTTACGGACGGAGAGAGCGCATATATCGAAATTACCAAAAACAGTCTTACCGTTCGTCTTGTAAGCCACGACAATATACTCGATATATCCGAAAAGGACGGCGACGGCGAATTCGCCAAATCTGCGTCTAATCTTATGGACTTGGATTCCTTTGATGAAAGAGATATTAAGTCGCTCTGCAATGAGATTAACGATACGGTTGACAGTTTTTACGGCAAAAAGGCAAAAAAAGCCGCCAAAAAGGCTCCCGCAACAATTTCGAGAACGGCTGTTAAAAACGGTATGTCTTATGACGCCAATACTCTCGCAAACCGTATTGCCACGCTTTATCCCGAGCTTAAAGAGGAGTATAAGGATAATTTCCAAAGATACGACGAGTTTTTGGCGGAGGATTTCTTTGTAAATCACGCAAATGCATATATTATGGAAACAATACGCTCTAACAATAAGCAAATGCTTAAAAAGCTTTTCAAAATTCTCAGCGATATTTACGAGAACGGAACGAATGATGTTCAGGACCTTGTAGTAGTTACAATTTTAGGCGAAATCAATAACGATAAAGAACTTTTGGAAAGATGCAGTGCGGAGATAACGGACGATGATTTCCGCGATACTCTTTATGCGGTAAACGCCTATCTTGCGTCTTCGGCAGGAAAAAAAGCGAAGGAAAAGCTTAATAATCCTCCGAAATACAAGCCCCGCAAGCAGAAAAAGGGAATGATGGCGTCAATGCTTCAAAATCAGATGCCTCAGCAGTAAGGGAGATCAGGTATGAGATTGTTTAAATCGAGGAAGCTCCTTGCGGTTATATCCGCTTTGCTTGTCCTTTCAATGGCGGTAGGTCTTTCAGCCTGCAAGGGCGGAAAAGACAGCAACGAAACCACCTCCTCAACAGAGCCGACAACAGAGCCTTCCATGACTGCACAGGAGCTTGCAAATGCGATTATTCCCGCCGTTGTAAAGACTGATATGGCAACGGTTATGAGTTACTCTTTTGTGGATGTGGACAAGGCGTTTGAAGATAAAATTTCCGATAAGGGAATGGACAGAACGGCCGTTTATAAGGACCTGACAGGGAGCTTGGGAACAGAGATAAACTGCTATACGGATTTTCTCAAAAAGCAAGCCGAAATTCAGGAGGACGCTTTAAAAATCCAATTCGGTGAGGATTATAAAATCACATACGAGATAATAGAGGATAATGTTTGCACCCCTGAGGAAAAGGAAGAGAAAATTCTAAATATCCTTGCAAAGCTTGAAAAAGGCGGATTTTCCTCCGCAAGATACTTTGACCCTTCAAAGGCAGAGGAATTTCGTGAAATTGATTTCGACTATACCATAGAGGGCAGTAAAAACAAGCAAAGCTCCGCAAAGATTATTACCCTTTGCAAATATGACGGCAAGTGGGTTTACGGCGATATTGAAATGATGTAATAAAGGTTCATAAAAAACAGGGCTTTCCGAAATGCAAACGGAAAGTCCTGTTAACTTTTATCGTATTATTTATCCCTCATTCTTCGCCAATGGAAAAGGTATTGCTGGGCTATGCCCTCGGTGCCTTTCGTACATTCGGGAAGCCCTGCGGGGTACATCTCCGCCATAATTCGCTTTACCCACACATCAACGGGGAACGCCTCGGTTTTATGAAATCCGTAAAGGAGTGTACATTCCGCAACCTTTGCGCCCACTCCCTTTATTTTTTGCAGTTCCTCTCTGCCGAACTCAATGGGCATACTTTCAATTTTTGCAAAATCCACCGAGCCTTCCGTTACCTTTTGTGCGGCGTCGATTATGTATTTGGCACGAAAGCCGGAGCGCAACGGGGCTAAATCCTCAACCGATAAAGCGGCAAGCCTTTCTGCCGACGGGAAGCACTTACTGCCCTCGTCCCCCTCGCCGAAAGTATCACAAAGCCGCTCGATAATACCTTTGATTCGGGGAATATTGTTGTTTTGGGAAATAATAAAGGAGCAAAGCGCCTCCCACGGATCCTGCCGCAAAATCCGTATGCCGCTGTATTCGCTTACGGCGGCTTTTAAATACTCATCGTCATATGAGGTCACAATTTTTTCATAGTCGCAGTCCAAATCAAAATACGGCTTCCATATTTTTTCAAAATCATCTTCGGTGCAGTTGTAAAAAATCAGCTTGCCCTCCTGCTGCTCAACGGTGAGGGCTTTTCCAAAGGCAACGCCATGCCAGCGTTCCTCTTTTTTTACCCAGCGAAACGCCTGACCGCAGTCAAGGCACAGCCCCAAATCAAAAACGGCAGGGCAGGGGATTTCAATTCGGTTATCCATAAAAACCACCTTCATAAATTGACTGAAAATTTGCTAAAAATATATTAAAATTCACTAATGGAAAATTGCACAAAAAAATTTGAACGATTTTGAAAAATAAAAGCTCCAAAATGTATAAAAAGTAAAGTATTTACAACATTTTGTATTTGATAAGTTTTTAACAAAAGTTTTCAAATATTGTCGAAAAAAGGCAAAATCTTTTAAAATGTAGGGATTAAAGGGCAGGTTATAAACATTTTCAACAGAGTTTTCAACAATTTCGTTGAAAAGTCCATTATACTGTTTGTATATTTTCCATTGTAATAAAATTTGTTGAAAATCCCATATTGACAAAAATCGGTGAACAAAATCAGTTGTTTTTTCGGTATAACCGCCGCAAAAAAATCCAACAATATATCCGAATAATAACGATAATTTGTGAGGGCGTAAAAATGGTTAAGGGAGTAAACAGACAAGTGTTGGAAGTTCACGAAACGGGCTGTGATTATTTTGAAAAAGCATTGTTTTTTATTAAGCCCGAATACAGCGCTCAAAGCGACAGCCGCCTTAAAGGCGGTGCGTTAAAAGCCATACAAAACTCCGCCGCCGTGCCGAAAACACGACGGCAGAAAATAAAAGGAAGATTGTTTTTTGTTTTTGAACTTGCGGCGTCGGCAGGTGTGGGAGCAATAATAACGGCAATTTTTTTAAGATAATTACAGTATTATTAGCTCCTTGGGTGCGGTTGTCAGATTACGGCAACCGTTTTCGGTAATATATGCCATATCTTCAATCCGAACGCCGAATTTACCGGGAATATAAATGCCCGGTTCAACGGTTACGATATTGCCGGCTTGCAAAACGCTTTCGGAAGCAGGGGAAAGGTTTGGATATTCGTGGATTTCAATACCTACGCCGTGGCCGGTTGAATGTGTAAAATATTCGCCGTAGCCTTCATTTTCAATGTATTTGCGGGCAATACCGTCCCCCTCCTTGCAGGAAAGTCCTGCTTTAAGGGAGTTAAGGCAAAGGATTTGAGCGTTTAATACCGTGTTGTAAACGTTTTTCATCTCATCGGTGGCATAGCCCACCGCAACGGTGCGCGTCATATCGCTGTGATAGCCGCCTACGATTGCACCGAAATCCATTGTGACAAAATCTCCCGCTTCGATTTTCTTGAAAGAGGGAACGCCGTGGGGCATTGAGGAATTTTTACCGCTTACCGCAATAGTTTCAAAGGACAGAGCCTCTGCGCCGCCTCGGAGCATATAAAAATCAAGCTCCAATGCGATTTCTTTTTCTGTAACGCCCGGCTTTATAAACCCTAAAATACGGTCAAAGGCATCTTGGGCAATGCGCTGGGCTTTTACGATGCTTTCAACCTCGTCTTCCGTTTTGATACTGCGCAGGGTGTTTATAAGACGGTCAAGTGTGTTGTCGGTGGTAATTTTGGTGTCTTTTAAAACCCCTTTGAGAGAGTTATATACATCGACAGTTATTCTTGACGATTCAACGAGCAGATTTCGGCATCCCATTTCGCCGAGGATTTCGGCAATCTGCGGATAAATCCGTTTTTGCAGCACAATCTGACAGGAGTGAACGGTATTTTGCGCCGCTTCAATATATCTGCCGTCGGTAATAAAAACCGCTATTTTTGAATTTACAAGCAAATATCCGTTTGAGGAATCAAAGCCTGTGAAGTATTTTCTGTTTTCCGGGGAAATTATTAAAGCAGAGTAGCCTTCCCCGAGTTCCGATAAAAGCTTTTGTAATTTATTCATCGTAAACACCGTACCCGTGACGCTTTTCGAATTCTTCCAAGACAGCCGCTTCTTTTTTGCGCCGCATTGCATAATAACGGGGATATCTCGTTTCTCCTTTTAAGGGGTCAACTCTTACCGCTATTGCACCGCAGCCGTTTGCCGCCTTAACATCGGCAAAAAGCTGGTCACCCACCATGGCGAGACGGTTTGTTTCAACTCCCATCATCTTTGCACCTTTGCGCAATTTATAAGAAAGTGGCTTTTTTGCGTAGCAAAGGCAAGGAAGCGAGAGCTTCTGCGCTATTTTTACAGGGCGGGGCGGAATAGCATTTGAAATAATCATCACTTTTATTCCTGCACCCTGAATCTCTTTGAGCCAATCTTCAAGACCGTCGATGCAATTATCCTTACCGTCGTTACAAATTGTGTTATCAATATCGAGAGCGACTGCTTCCGCACCCATTTTTTTGAAATCCTCTGCCGTTATATCCAACACGCTTTTAAAACGGTATTTTGGCATGGGCGAAGATTTTAAAATAATGTCAAGTATGCTTTTTTTATATGTATCAGCCATAATTAACCTCACATCAAATTATAAAAACAGCGGGCTGTCAAAAGACGACAACCCGCTCTCTTTTTTGCATTAGCGAATAGAGCCTTGCCCAAAATAAGTAACAACTTATTTATACTTGCGCTTGCGGGCAGCCTCAGACTTCTTTTTTCTTTTTACAGAAGGCTTTTCATAATGCTCTCTTTTGCGTACTTCCTGAATTACGCCGTCACGGGAAGTCTGTCTTTTAAATCTTCTGAGAGCACTTTCCAAGGACTCGTTCTCTTTAACTTTTACCTGACTCATTAAAAATCCCTCCCTTTACATTGGGATACATTGTGTATTATACATTATTAAAATTAAACTGTCAACAATTATTTGAAAAACAGCAGAAAAACATAATTCCCTGCAAAGCCAAATAGTGTAAATTTCAAGAAAACTACCATAAAAAAGCAGGAAAAACACAAAATGTTAACAATTTGTTCACATTTTCGTGTGAACTTTGACAAACTCCTATGTTATCTTAAATATGCAAACAGATTGTATCCGCAATCACTTGCAGGGCGTCTTACCCAATGTCCCGTATTTGTTTGTGAACAGTCTGATAGATCTTGAACAACCTACTCCTATTTTGAGGTCCGGCGGTAAACGGAGTCTCAAACAAGAAATTAACCGACAGGAAGTCGGTTTTTTCTTTTTTATACGGAAATTGAAATCCCACCGTTCTCTGAGTGAGGGCGGCGGGATTTTGCTTTGTATTCAATTTACCACATTTTGCGGAGTACCGTTAAAATATGCAGTAAGATTTTCACGGAGTATATTCATAAGCCTTTCTCTTGTTTCAAAGGCCGCCCAAGCAATATGGGGAGTTATTATGCAATTCTTTGCGCTGAGCAACGGATTGTCCTTCTGCGGCGGCTCAACGCTTAATACATCAAGCCCTGCTCCGCGGAGCTTGCCGCTGTTAAGAGCCTTTGCCAGCGCATTATCGTTAACAACAGGTCCCCGAGAAGTGTTTATTATTATTGCACCGTCTTTGCACTTTTCGATAAACTCTTCATTTACAAGCCCCGTTGTCTTCTCGGTCAGCGGACAATGGAAGGTAATTATGTCGCTTGTTCTTGCAAGAGTGTCCATATCGGTCCACTTAAAGTTTTTGCGGTGACTTTGGTCTGTTTCGTGACCTGAAACCGCAACGATGTTCATCTTAAACGCCTCGGCAATATCGGCAACCGCCTGACCTATCTGACCGAAGCCCACAATGCCTATGGTTTTTCCGCAAAGCTCCGTAAGAGGCGTTTTCCAATAGCAAAAATCGGGGCAACTGCTCCATTCACCCGCTCTTACGCTTTCGCTGTGCAGCCCTGCCCCGTTTGTTATTTCAAGTATCAGGGAAAAGGTTAACTGCGCTACTGCGTTTGTGGAATATGCGGGAATGTTTGACACGGGAACGCCCAATTCCCTTGCACATGCGCAGTCCACAATATTGTAGCCGGTGGAAAGCAAGGCTATGTATTTAAGACCGTGAAGCTTTGTAAGCGTTTCTCTTGTGAGGGGAGTTTTATTTGTGAGTATAATATCTGCTCCCATACACCGTTCGAGAATTTTATCGGCGGGGGTTCTGTCGTAAATCTCACACTCTCCTAAGGCTTTCAGCCAGTCCCAGGATAAGTCCCCGGGGTTTAACGCATAGGAATCAAGAACAACTATTTTCATTATAATCACTGCCTTTATATATAATACTGTATTATTCTATCACAAAATGCAATAATATAACAATAAAAATATTGACCTTTTGCGATAAATAATATAAAATTATGATGTATGGGTAAATTTAGCAAGGCCGATAAATCCACTCCTGATTTTATGGGGTGTATTCAGGCTGTGCTAAGGGGATATAAAAGCGGTGATTAAATGGAAAAACACAATCTTGACCGAAAAGGCGCTTTGAATTTAAGCACAATAGGATTGTTTGCGGCGGCGGCTGTGCTTGCCGTTATAACCTTTTTTATGAGTACCGCCGTTGCAGAGGGCGGCTGGGCTGATTTTTTAAAAGCTCTCACCGAAATGCAGGAGCTTATTCAAAGCTTGCCCAATAAATGGCTTATTGTAATTGCAATTATGTGCGTATTTGCGCTGAAAAACATAATTCCCATTCCGTTTCCGTTTATTTTTATGATGACGGGCGTTATGTTCAGCCGTGTTAACGCCATTATAATAAATGTTGCGGGCTTTTGCCTTGTTCTCATTACAAAATATTATTGGGGCAAAAAGCTCGGCGGCGGAACGGCAATGAAAAATCTTAAAAAATACGATAATGTGCGTGAAATGATGTTGAAGGCAGGCCCCGCAAAGCTCGGCGTGCTTGTGGCGCTCCGTCTTATTCCGTCAATTCCCGTAAATATGGTCAGTAAAATATACGGCGGAATGGAATTCCCCATAGGTCGCTTTTTAATTGCGTCTGTAATAGGATTTTTCCCGAAGATATGGACATACAGCGTGATGGGCGGTAACATTTCTCAGCCGTTCACATGGAAATTTATGGGACCTATCGTGGGGCTGCTTATTATTTCCGGAATTTCGACTTTGGTCATAAATATAGTATTAGAAAAAAGAAAAGGGGACAGTCAAAATGGCAAAAATCAGCCTGTTGAAGAATGAAATTGAAAGCGGTGCATACGACAGCCGCTTTAAAAGAGTATATGTTACAGACGAGGCAGTTAAAGCACAGCATGAGCGATATGTAAGCCTTGCCGATGATTTTGCAAAGCTGTTCGGTGAGGACAGGGACGCAAGACTTTTCTCTGCTCCCGGCAGAACAGAGGTAGGTGGCAATCATACCGACCATAACCACGGAAGAGTGTTGGCGGCAGGAATTAACCTTGACGCTATCGCAGTTGCCGCAAAAAATGATGAAAACATAGTTCGTGTTAAGTCAAGAGGCTACGATATGGATGTGTGCGATATTACCGACCTTGAAATAAAAGAGGATGAAAAAGGCCATTCGCCCGCTCTTGTAAGAGGTATGTGCGCAGGCTTTAAAAAGTACGGTTATGAAATCGGCGGATTTGACGCCGCAACAATGTCCAGCGTGCTTTCAGGCTCAGGGCTTTCCTCGTCAGCGGCTTATGAGGTGCTTGTGGGAACAATGCTCAACTACCTTTATAACGACGGAAAGGTTGACTCCGTAACAATCGCAAAAATTGCACAGTATGCGGAAAATGTTTATTTTGACAAGCCCTGCGGTCTTATGGATCAGACGGCGTGCTCTGTCGGCGGCTTTGTTACTATTGATTTTAACGATCCTTCCGAGCCTGTAATCAACGAGGTTAAGTTTGACTTTGCTTCCTGCGGCCATGCTCTTTGCATAGTGGATACAAAGGGAAGCCACTCAGATTTGACCGACGATTATGCGGCAATCCGCAGAGAGATGGAGTCGGTAGCCGAGTTCTTCGGCAAAAAGGTGCTCCGTGAGGTGGACGAGGCCGAGTTTAAGAAGAATATCCCCGCAATCCGTGAAAAATTGGGCGACAGAGCAGTTCTTCGTGCAATCCATTTCTTCGCTGATAACGCAAGAGTTTTAGATGAAGTTGACGCATTGAAAAAAGGCGACTTTGAAGCCTTTAAGGAATACATACTTGAAAGCGGCGCTTCTTCATATATGTATAATCAGAATGTATTTTCAACCAAACAGCCCTCTGTTCAGCCTGTGTCGCTGGCGCTTGCAATAAGCGAGAGCATACTTTCGGGCAAGGGCGCTTGGCGTGTTCACGGCGGCGGCTTTGCAGGTACAATTCAGGCATTTGTGCCCGAAGAGCTTTTGAGCGATTATAAAAACGCAATGGAAAGCGTGTTCGGTGACGGTTCTTGCTATGTTTTGATGATACGTCCCGTAGGCGGCGTTGAAATCTAATTTTGTTGTTATATTTTCCGTAATATAAGGGTGATTTATTTGGAAACCAAATTACTTTTACAAAAATTAACCTCTCACGCAGGCGTTGCGGGGGAGGAGAAAAGCTCCTTTGAAAGCTTAAAGGAGCTTTTTTCACAATACGGAAGCGTATCCTGTGACGACACAGGCAGTATTATTATTGGGCGTGAGGGAAAAGGAAAGCACATTTTGCTGGATGCGCACCTTGATACAATAGGCTTTGTGGTAACGGGTATTGAAGACGGCGGATTTTTGCGTCTCAGCAAGGTCGGCGGCGTGGATATGCGTACCGTTGAAGGTGCGGAGTTAATTATTCACGGTAAAAAAGATATTTTCGGCGTTGTATGCACCGTTCCGCCTCATCTTTCAGAGGGCGAAAGCCGTGTTTCAAAGGACGGAACATGCGTTGCAGACATAGGAATGACAAAAGAGCAGGCTGAAAATGCTGTTGCCTTGGGCGATAAGGTCAGCTTTAAGCCCTGCTTTTATGAAATGGGCGAAAATGCAGTCTCTTCACCGTACATTGATGACAGAGGCGGCGTCGCAGTGCTTTTAAAAGCCCTTGAATACACAAAAACCGAGAATAAAATTACCCTTGTTTTGTCCGCACAGGAAGAAACAGGGGGATCAGGGGCAACCTGCGCCGCATTTAATGCAGGAGCGGATTTGTCCTTGGCGGTTGATGTAAGCTTTGCTCACACTCCCGATTCAAATATCCGTGAGTGCGGAAAATTGGGAAAAGGCCCCATGATTGGTTTTTCTCCCATACTTGACCGAGGCTTGTCGGAATTGCTTGTAAAAATTGCAGAGGAAAAAGGTATTCCGTATCAAAAAGAGATAATGAACGGCAGAACAGGCACCAATGCCGACCATATAACCGTATCACGGGGCGGTGTACCCTCAGCCCTTGTTTCTCTGCCGCAAAAATATATGCATACGCCTGTTGAAACGGCAGATGTGCGTGATATTGAAAACTGCGCAAAGCTTATTGCCAGTTTTCTTGAAAGGGTGTGAAAGGAATGAAAATGAAGCTGCTTGAAAAATTATGTATGTGCAACGGTACATCGGGTGATGAAAAAAGCGTAAGGGATATGATAATATCCATGCTCCCCGAGGATTGCTCATATAAAATTGACGCCCTCGGCAATTTGATTGTAAATAAAAAAGGTGAAAAAAAGCCTAAAAATCATGTTGCGCTTTTTGCCCACATGGACGAGGTGGGATTTATTGTAACATATATCACCGAGGAGGGATATATTTGTCTTGCGCCCGTTGGCGGATTAGACGATTCGGCACTTTTCGGGAAACGGATTACCGTAAACGGCTGTAACGGCGTTGCAGGCGGCAAGGCAATTCACCAATGTGAGGGTGACGAGGGCAAAACAATCCCGAAAATTACCGATATTTCAGCGGATTTCGGTTTTAACAGCCGTGAAGAGGCAGAAAAGAAAATTGCTCTCGGTGATTTCGGATATTTTAAATCGGATTTTGTTTGCTTCGGCGACGGATTTGTTAAGTCAAAGGCACTTGATGACCGTGTAGGCTGTGCCGTGCTTTTGGAATTGTTGCAGGAAAAGTCAAAAATTGACTACACCTGTGTTTTTACCGTTCAGGAGGAAGTCGGAACAAGGGGAGCCGCCGTCAGCGCATACACGGTTAATCCCGATTACGCAATAGTAGTTGAGACCACAACAGCCTCAGATATTCCCGATACTCCCGACCGCAAAAAGGTTTGCAAGGTGTGCGGCGGCGCAGTTGTTTCCTTTATGGACAGAGGTACGGTTTATAATAAGGATTTATATAAAAAAGCCTTCGAAATTGCCGAAAAGCAAGGGATTCCCTGCCAGACCAAAACCGTTGTGGCAGGCGGGAACGACGCTTCTGCCATACACAAGGCGTCAGGAGGTATTCAGACTATTGCCGTGTCTCTGCCGTGCAGATACATTCATTCTGCCTCCTCTGTGGGCGCAGTTAGGGATATGGAGAGCGTGGAAAAACTGACAAAGGCGCTTTTAGAGGAATTTGCAAATGGTTAAAGCCGCAGAATATGTGGATAAGTTAATTTTTGTCTATTTGGGAAAAGACCGAACGGCAGTTTTTTTGTCATACACACAATTCTATCTTGAAAACGATGTTAAAAGCGGCAATCTGTGGGTACAGTATGATGAAAAAGGTAATATAACAGCGGTTTTATCGGTGTGTCAAGAGGATAAAACCTTGCTGTTTGCCGATGAAAATACGGATTTTGAGGAGCTTTCTGCCATAATAAACGGCATAGTTGTTTCTCCCGACAAATTACCGTTTTTACCGATAGATAAAAAATATCTATTGCATATTTCGGTTCAGTCCGCTTCGCAGAGCACGGGCATAAAATATACCCGATTCGGAGAAATAAAAAGGCTTAATACGGAGCTTTTGCCCGATTTCGCCGATGATATATCATATAAGATGTATCTTAATCTTAAAGGCCGCTGTGAGGGAGCGTTAATTGAAGAAAACGGCGAACTTATCAGCGGCGGATTTATTTCTTTTAATGAAGATGCGGCGATAATTTCCGATATTTATACAAAGGCTCAATACAGAAATCGGGGAAAGGGAACAGCGATAGTTAAAAAACTTCTAACGATTTCTCCGTGCGAAGATGTGTATCTTGTGTGCGAAGAACACAATCTTGATTTTTACGAAAATATCGGCTTTGAAAAAGCCGGGGAAATATATGAATACAAAAGCAAAGGATAAACGGTATGCTTGAATTTTTTGAAATCAGCGAAAGAGTAAAATCTCTTTCGGAAACTGCTCTTAAAAAGGCGGAAAAAGCCTTTTGGGGCATTGACGAAATAACGGAATACAATCAGCAAAAGGTGCTTTCTGCTTTCATAAAAAACCGTGTTGACGAAACGGATTTTAACACCACAACAGGATACGGTTACAGCGACAAGGGCAGGGATAAGCTTGACCGCCTTACCGCCGATATTTTCGGCGCCGAGAGCGCAATTATCCGTGCAGGTGCTCTTGCCTGCGGCACACACACCCTTGCCGTTTGTCTTTACGGAATTTTGCGCCCCGGGGATAAGCTGCTGTGCGTTACGGGTGCTCCCTATGACACAATTCACCCCGTAATCGGTATCGGCGGAAAAAACTCGGGACAGGGCACTTTGGCGGATTTCGGCGTAAAATACGGTCAGGTGGATATGACCGATAATGACGAGCTTGATTTTGCGGCGATTGAAACAGCGGCATCACAAAGCGATGTCAGAATGGTATATATTCAGCGCTCCCGAGGTTATTCCCTGCGCCACACAATTTCTATTGACGAGATAGAAAAAGTTTGCGATATTGTTCATAAAGTAAACAGCCGTGCAATAGTTATGGTGGATAATTGTTACGGTGAATTTACCGAGAAAAAAGAGCCCTGCGATGTGGGTGCAGATTTAATGGCAGGCTCTCTTATAAAAAATCCCGGCGGCGGCATTGCACCGTCAGGCGGCTACATAGCAGGCAGGGCTGATTTAGTGGAGCTTTGCGGCTACCGCCTTACTACTCCCGGTTTGGGAACGGAATTGGGCTCAACCTTGGGGCAGAACAGAAATCTGTTTATGGGGCTTTTCCATGCTCCCCATGTGGTGGGCGAGGCGCTTAAAACAGCGGTATTTGCGGCGTCGCTTTTCTCTGATTTGGGATTTAAGGTCACTCCCGAAACCGACGAAACACGCCACGATATAATACAGGCAATTTGCCTTGAAAAAGCGGAAAATCTTATAGCATTTTGTCAGGGACTTCAAAAAGGAGCCCCCATTGATTCATATGTTACTCCCGAGCCGTGGGATATGCCGGGCTATGACAGTCAGGTAATTATGTCGGCAGGTGCGTTTACCTCCGGCTCGTCAATTGAGCTTTCGGCGGATGCGCCGCTTCGAGAGCCGTTTGCCGTTTGGATGCAGGGCGGTCTTAATTTCCACAGCGGAAAAATCGGCATAATGCTGGCGGCGGAGGAGCTTAATAAAAGAGGGTTGATATAATGAAGCTTACACAATTAAAAAGCGGAACGGATGTGCGGGGAACGGCGATTGAAACCACGGAACACCCCCAATACGAACTGACCGATGAGGCAGTATCCGCAATCAGCGGAGCGTTTATTGATTTTCTTTCAAAAAAGACGGGAAAAGAGTGTAATGACCTTACCGTTTCGGTAGGTCACGATTCAAGAATTTCCGCAATGCGCATAAAAGACGCCGTAACAGAAACGCTTGTTAATATGGGCGTAAATGTGCTTTACTGCTCATATTGCTCAACTCCCGCAATGTTTATGACAACCGTTACAATGGGTTGTGACGGTGCTGTGCAGATTACGGCAAGCCATCATCCTTATGACCGCAACGGGCTTAAATTTTTTACCCGTGACGGCGGACTTTCGGGTGAAGAATTAACCGAAATTCTCACCGCCGCAGAAAATGCAGGGGAAAGAGCAGGAAGTCAAAAGGGCAGTATAACGGAAATCGACTATATTTCCGAGTATTCCGAAATACTCCGCAATATGATAAAAAAAGAAGTTGGGGCTGAAAATTACGAGAAACCTCTCGCAGGCTTTAAAATTGCCGTTGACGCAGGCAACGGTGTTGGCGGATTTTATGCCGAAAAGGTGCTTGCTCCTTTGGGTGCGGATGTTTCGGCAAGTCAGTTCTTGGAGATTGACGGAATGTTTCCCAATCATATACCGAACCCCGAAAATAAAACGGCAATGGAGTTTATTCGTAAGGCGACTGTTGAGAACAATTGCGATTTAGGCGTAATTTTTGATACGGATGTTGACCGTGCCTCATGCGTTGATGAAAAAGGCGACGAAATAAACCGCAATTCCATAGTTGCGCTGGCGTCTGTCATCGCTCTTGAAAACAACAAGGGCGGTACGGTTGTAACAGACTCCGTTACAAGCGACGGACTTCACGATTTTATTGAAAACACTTTGGGCGGACGCCATATCCGCTTTAAAAGAGGCTATAAAAATGTAATTGACGAGGCAGTACGCCGCACAGATTCAGGTGAAAATACGCCCCTTGCCATTGAAACCTCGGGGCATGCCGCATTTAAAGAAAACTATTATCTTGACGACGGCGCATACCTTATCACAAAGATTATTATTAAGGCGGCGGTTCTTTGGAAAGACGGTAAAAAAATAGGCGACTGTATTAAGGCCCTTAAAAAACCCGTTGAGGAAAAAGAGCTTCGGTTTAATATTACTGCGCCGAATTTCAGAGAAATCGGTGAAGAACTCATTGAAAAAATAAAGGTAATCGCCGAAAACAGCGGCGAAATGCGCCTCGCACCTGATAATTACGAGGGCGTCAGGGTGTCTTTTGACGATGAAAAGCGAAAAGGCTGGTTTTTACTCCGCCTTTCGGTTCACGACCCTGTAATGCCTTTTAATGCGGAAAGCGATACGGTCGGGGGCTGTGCGGAAATATGCAAAGCCTTTTACGAAATCATCAAAGATGTAAAGTATATTGACTTTACATTCCTTAAAGATTTTATAAAAATACCATAAAGGTGTTGACAAAACCGTTAAAAATAATTAGTATTATGTTTGGACAATATTTTAGGGAGGTGTTACGATGGTTTTTGAGAAAATCCGTGATATAATCTGCGACCAGTTGGAGCTTGAAGAGGAAGATGTTACAATGGATTCCGTGCTTCTTGAAGATTTGGGCGCAGACAGTATTGACCTTGCAGATCTTGTTATGACCTTTGAGGACGAGTTCGATATGGAAATTTCCGATGAGGATCTTGAAAATATTAAGACTGTTGCCGATATTGTTAAGTTTATTGAAGAACATTGATAAACCGTTTTCGGCGGATATGATTTTTATGGCAGGGACACATACGCTGTCCCTGTAATTTTTAAGTTAGAGGGATAAAAATGGCTGAACAAAAAAAGATGGTTGAGGAAATCACCTCAATGGATGAGGATTTTGCCAAATGGTACACCGATGTGGTGAAAAAAGCGGAGCTTGTTGAATACACAAGCGTAAAGGGCTGTATGGTAATACGGCCTTACGGCTATGCTATTTGGGAAAACATCCAAAAAACTCTTGACGGAATGTTTAAGGCAACGGGGCATGAAAATGTTTGTATGCCCATGTTCATTCCCGAAAGCCTTCTCAACAAGGAAAAAGACCATGTTGAGGGCTTTGCTCCCGAGGTTGCGTGGGTAACTTACGGCGGAAGCGAAAAGCTTGAGGAGCGTCTTTGCGTTCGACCTACCTCCGAGACTCTTTTCTGCGAGCATTATGCAAATATAGTTCATTCCTACCGTGACCTGCCCAAGCTTTACAATCAATGGGTATCTGTTGTCCGTTGGGAAAAAACTACAAGACCGTTCCTGCGCACAAGAGAATTTCTCTGGCAGGAGGGGCATACAATCCATGCAACAGCAGAAGAGGCACAGGAAGAAACAATCAAGATGCTGAATGTGTATGCGGATTTCTGCGAAAATTATCTTGCAATGCCCGTTGTTAAAGGCGTTAAAACCGAAAAAGAGCGTTTTGCAGGTGCAGAGGATACATATACCATTGAGGCTTTAATGCACGACGGTAAAGCCTTGCAGTCCGGTACAAGCCACTATTTCGGCGACGGTTTTGCAAAAGCTTTCGGTATTCAGTTCCAGGATAAGGACAATAAGCTTAAATATCCGTTCCAGACCTCGTGGGGCTGCACTACACGCCTTATCGGCGCAATAATTATGACTCACGGTGACGATAACGGACTTGTTCTTCCCCCGAAAATCGCTCCCATACAGGTTGTTGTTATTCCCGTTGCCGCTCATAAAGAGGGCGTAAAGGAAAAAGCACAGGAAATTTATGAGAATATTTCAAAATTCGCCCGTGCAAAGATAGATTTGACCGATAACACTCCCGGCTGGAAATATGCCGAGTATGAAATGAAGGGCGTACCCCTCCGTTTGGAAATCGGACCCAAGGATATTGAGAAAAACCAGTGCGTAGTTGTGCGCCGTGATACAAGAGAGAAGTATTTTGTATCTCTGGACGAGCTTGAAACTAAAATTCCCGAATTGCTGGAAGCAGTTCATCAGGGACTTTATAATTCCGCACTTAAACGCCGTGAGAATATGACCTTTACGGCTCATAATCTTGACGAGCTGTGCGACATCGCCGATAATAAGCCCGGCTTTATAAAGGCTATGTGGTGCGGTGACCGTGAGTGTGAGGACGCGCTTAAAGACAAGGCGGGAGTTTCCTCACGCTGTATCCCCTTTGAGCAGGAGCAAATTACCGATAAATGCGTTTGCTGCGGCAAGCCGGCAACAAAAATGCTCTATTGGGGCAAGGCGTATTAAGTTTTAAAATAACATAAAAACACGGCGAGGAAGGCGTTGTACCCGTAAGGATACAACGCCAGTTTTATTCGCCATACGGCGAGTTGTATTGCTTCGCAGTTTTATTGTGCTTCGCACAGTGTTATTCGCTTCGCGAGTTTGTTGCGAATAAAATAACACTGAATCCGAAGGATTCAATAACACTATTGTCCGGGGACAATAATATCACTCTGCCGCAAGGCAGAAGATAATTCTACTGTAATTTGACGGCGGGAGCGAGCCCTTAATATTACAACAATCCTTTTCCTCCCTCTGACGAGGGAGGTGGATTTTGCGAAGCAAAAGACAAAGGGAGAGACACTATTTGCAAAAAACAAATAGTTTTTCTCTCCCCCGGTCGTGACAACGCCACGACAGCCCCCTCGTCAGAGGGGG